>NZ_QUSX01000001.1:624216-936324 GCF_003933245.1 Maribacter algicola | reverse complement strand
CCGGTAGTTTTATGCCTACCTTCAATTTACGATATTATATTGTGGACGATACCTCTGGGACTTCCGGTACGCAGAAGTCCAACAACTGGGAAACGAGCGTCGGTCCGGGATATGCCTATACCTTTGTGGCCAAGGAAAAATATTATCTCTCATTGGGTGCACAGGCCCATGTGGGGTATCTGCACACCAAACTTACGACCCGTCTCAACACCGGGGAGAATGTCAGCGATCAGAATAATGTATTGTTCCGATGGGATGGAAGGGTAGGTATAGGCTATAACGGAGACCGATTCTATTCCGGCCTGTATGGAACATTATCGGGAACCCAATACAAACAGGAAAACACCACAGTGGTCAATCATGATACCAGGGTGTTCTACCATCTCTTTTTGGGAATCCGCTTGGATGCGCCAAATTATCTCAAACAAAAGGTGGGCGCATTTGAGGACAGGTATCTAAAGTAAAGTCGGTACAAAAACTATCGTGGAATTAGGCTTTCTGAACGCTTGGAAGGTGGTATTTTTGTACCACTCTTTTGGAAGCTTCTTAATGGATATGACCAACGAACAAAGCGCTATTCGCACCACGTATTTCAGCATCATAGGAAATACTGCCTTGGCCTTGGTAAAGGGATTGGCAGGATTTTTTGGAAACTCCTATGCCCTCATTGCGGATGCCATTGAGTCCACCACGGATATTTTTTCTTCCCTGTTGGTGTTGTTCGGCCTTACTTATGCCAAAAGGCCCGCGGATGATAACCACCCCTACGGTCATGGGAAAATTGAACCTTTGGTTACCTTTTTGGTCGTCGCTTTTTTGGTGACCTCGGCCACGGTCATCGCCTATGAGAGTATCGAGAACATTCGCACGCCCCACAAGGTCCCCAAGCCTTGGACCTTGATCGTACTGGGTATCATTATTCTCTGGAAGGAAGTGTCCTATAGGGTAGTACTCAAAAAGAGCAAACAAACACATAGTTCCTCGTTAAAGGCGGATGCCTGGCACCATAGAAGCGATGCCATTACCTCCGTTATGGCCTTTGTGGGTATTTCCATTGCCCTGATTTTTGGCAAGGGCTACGAAACCGCGGACGATTGGGCGGCCCTATTGGCTTCGGGCTTTATACTATATAATAGTTATCTGATATTTAGGCCTGCCCTTGGCGAGATCATGGACGAACACAGATATGATGATATTTTGGAAAAAATCAAAGTCGAGTCCCTGAAGGTTGAAGGTATTGAAGGAACGGAAAAGTGTTACATCCGTAAGGCCGGTATGAAGTACCATATTGATCTCCATGCGATGGTAAAGGCCGATATTTCTGTGCGGGAGGGCCATGAAATTGCCCATCGACTACAGGACCATCTCAAGTGGGTCATACCCAATCTGGAACATGTCCTTATTCATATAGAACCGGATGATTTGGAATAAATCCGCGACGTTAAAAATGGGTTAAACATTTGGTAAATCTAACAGGGAGACTAATTTTGACCCGTGTTCGGTAAAATACGAAATAGCGTTTATGTTAGGTTCCTTTGGGGTTTCATGGGATTGTACCTTTTGAATATTAGTGTAGATACCATAGATCCCAAACCAGAGTATATTCCTGAAAATCTTACTTTTAACGATCAGGAAAGTATCGTTGAAATAGTCGTTGAGCAGTTATTGGGTTTTGAGGAAGCTTTTGAGGAATTTGACGATCCGGATACGGAGGAGCATAATAGCCCTTCTAAAGTAAAAATAAATCTTATATCAGCGATCGTTTCTGATTTTGGTTTGGATACTTCGAATCTTGATACCTCTTTACGAGCCTTTCCCGATTATCAAATACACTTACCCCATGGGTTTGGTCAATTAATTACCCCTCCGCCCAAAGTTTAATTTGTTTTCTAGCACATCGTTTTCCCTGCGCCATGGCGATATGGGATTAATTTCTAATGCTTTAACAAATTAAAAATGCAAACACGAAAGTTAGTAGTGTTCATCTGCGTATGGGCACTTTCGGCCACCGGCATGGCCCAAATTTCAAATATCGAAAAAGACAGCATATATATTCATCAAGTAGAAGGCCTAAAGGAACCCGGCAAGGTGTTGCATGCGGAACCGCTTTATATTGACCTTATCCGTGATTTGGGCGCCAGAAAAGGCGAAAAGGAATGGAACTTGGGATTTGGACTTACAGATAATTTAAGGTTCGATTCCTATGAGGCATTGATCGAGTACGAATGGGCCCCCATGGATAGGTTAGGTTTGGAAGTTGAACTACCTTTCACTTTTTATTCGCCCCTAAACGGCACTCAAAGGGATTCGTTGCCTTCCAACAAATTAAACAGTATCAAAATAGCTGCGCAATGGTCTTTTTTTGTGAGCGAACCTATGGCCACTTCTATGGCTTTGGGATACATCAATGAATTTGAACTGTCCAACTTTAGAAATTTTGGGGCGCCCTTTATTTCCGGAAATGTCTATAACCCTTTTTTGGTTATTGCAAAGCGATGGGGAACCAATATTCATTCCCTTATCTATACAGGTCCCATGATAGCGCAAAATTTTGAAACCCAAAAGTTTCACACCACGTACGACATCAATACCAGTTTTCATTATATGATAACGGGTACCCGAAATTTTATTGGAGTGGAGTTTAATAAAACCATGGGCCGAAGTGATTTTGATATGACTATACGACCTCAGATGAGATTGGGTATTGCCGATAATCTTATGATCGGTATCGTTGGTGGAATTCCTGTAAGTCGGGAAAATGAACGATTAAGCTCTTTCCTAAGACTAATTTGGGAACCAGGACACAAAAAATAATAAATAGGAAATTAAGGATGTGATCGGATATTTTTCAGAGCATCCCCATTTCCAAGTCGGTATTTGACTACTAGCTCTGAAAGAACAAAGGGTTTATCTTTAGAGGTGATTAAGATGAAGAAACGGATTTGGCTTCATTATCCATGGATTTGGATACGTTTTACGGGAGAAACCTGCCGAACTTTGTTAAAACAAAAACAATGACATTATGGGTACGAATAAAATTGCAGTAATTACAGGAGGAAGTAGGGGACTGGGTAAGGATATGGCCTTGCAGATAGCTAAAAAAGGTTTGGACGTGGTGATAACCTATCATACCAATAGGGATGCTGCGGAGAACGTCGTAGCACAGGTTATAAAATATGGGATAAAATCTTTTGCCCTGCAATTGGACACAAGCGATATTTCCACTTTTGATGCCTTTTATGGCCAATTGGAAGAGGGACTTAAAGAAACTATGGGGAGCAGCCACTTCGACTTTCTCATCAACAATGCCGGAACGGGCATTTACAAACCATTTTTGGAAACCACCGAGGAAGTTTTTGACGAGATGATGAACATTCATTTAAAAGGGGTGTACTTCCTGACCCAAAAAGCCCTAAAATACTTGAACGATGGTGGAGGTATTATTAATATTTCTTCTGGATTGGCTCGATTCACCTTTCCCAAATCCTCGGCCTACGCGTCCATGAAGGGTGGTGTGGAGGTCTTTACCCGTTACCTTGCCAAGGAATTGGGCGATAGAAAAATCAGGGCCAACGTTGTGGCACCGGGTGCGGTAGCTACAGATTTTGGGAACGGTGAGAACAAGACCAACGAACAAAAACGAAAAATGGTGTCCAGTGTTACGGCATTGGGAAGAGTAGGGGAACCGGAAGATATTGGAGGATTGGTCGCTTTTTTATGTACGGAGGATGCTCGATGGATCAATGGACAACGCATTGAAGCCTCTGGTGGAACCATGCTATAATTGAAGCAATGGAGAACAAGCCTGTACATCGTATCGATTCCATTAGCGAGTTTCATAAAATTCGTCAGTTACCAAAACCGGAACATCCATTGATTAGCGTGGTAGATTATAGTTCTATTATCCACACCCCTGAAAACCACCATGTAAGTTGGTTACAGGGCTATTATTCCATCGCGCTGAAAAAAGATGTACCCGGAAAATATAGGTATGGGCAACAGGAGTATGATTTTGATGAAGGATTGATGTCTTTTTTTGCTCCCAATCAGATTCTCAACATCAACTATGTAGAAAAGGATAAAAACAAGGAACCTTCTGGATGGATATTGCTGATCCATCCGGATTTCCTTTGGAATACGCCGTTGGCCAATACCATTAAAAACTATGAATTTTTTGATTATTCTTTGACCGAAGCCCTCTTCCTTTCCGAGAAGGAGGAAAAAGTCGTGGCGGAGATTTTTAGAAATATCAAACAGGAATATCAGGCCAATATGGATCGGTTTAGTCAGGATATTATTATTTCCCAGATTCAGCTGCTACTCAATTATGCCCAACGATTTTATGAAAGACAGTTTATCACTCGGAAACAGCAGAACCATGAAATTCTTTCCCGTTTTGAAGAGGTGGTAAAGGATTTTTTTGAGAGGAAAGCTCAAGTGAAAGGTTTGCCTACCGTGAACTTTGTAGCCGAGGCATTACATGTATCTCCTAACTATCTTAGCAGTACATTAAAGCATTTGACAGGATTGAATGCCCAACAGCATATTCATGAAAAATTGGTGGAACGGGCCAAACTAAAACTTTCTACGACAACATTATCAGTAAGTGAAATTGCCTATGAACTGGGTTTTGAGCACCCGCAGTCTTTTAGCAAACTCTTTAAGACCAAAACCAGCTTTTCACCTAGGGAGTTTCGGAAATCCTTTAATTAACCTCTAGGATTTTAAATTCTCCAGCATGGTTTCCGTAGTGCGGTCCAAATCAAATTCCGGCTTCCAGTTCCAATCATTTTGGGCGTGGGAATCGTCTATACTTTTGGGCCAAGAATCGGCAATGAGCTGTCTAAAATCAGGTTCATAGTCAATGTTAAAATCAGGAAGATGCTTTTGAATGCTTCGGGCCATTTCCTCTGGGTCAAAACTCATGGCGGCCAAGTTATAGGCAGAGCGTACTTTAATGTTTTCAGCATCTGCTTCCATCAATTCCAAGGTTGCCCTAATGGCATCGTCCATGAACATCATGGGAAGCATGGTATCCTGCTTTAAGAAACAGGAATAACACCCTTGGCTTAAGGCCTTGTGATAGATTTCCACGGCATAGTCAGTGGTACCGCCACCGGGCATGGTCTTCCAGCTGATGAGTCCTGGATAACGTAGACTGCGCACATCCACATTGAACTTCTTAAAATAATATTCGCACCACCGTTCCCCGGACTGTTTACTGATACCATAGACGGTACTGGGTTCCATGATGGTATGTTGTGGTGTATGGTCCTTGGGCGTTGTGGGCCCGAATACGGCGATACTGGACGGCCAAAAGACCTTGTTGATCTTCTTTTCCTTGGCCAGGTTCAACACGTTGAAAAGGGAGTTCATGTTGAGGTTCCAGGCGCGCATGGGGAATTTTTCGGCCGTGGCACTTAGCATGGCGGCCATTAAATAGACCTCGCTGATGTCATAGTAGGCTACCACCTCTTCCAGGGCATCATAGTTGGTGGCGTCCAGGATCTCAAAAGGTCCAGAGTGCATCAAACTATCGCTACCCTCGCGGATGTCACTGGCAATGACACGGTCATCCCCATAGCGTTCCCGCAAAGTGAGTGTGAGTTCCGTTCCGATCTGTCCGCAGGCACCAATAATCAAAATGTATTTTTCCATTAAAAATGAAGTTAAATGACCTAATGGGTAAAGATACCTTTTCTTAAAATGTGTACCTTCGATCTATGCAAAAATTCGGGTATTTTCTTGTATTGCTGTTGATTTTGGTCTCCTGTAAAGAGGGGGTGCAAGAGACGGCCATCGTGGAGGAATCCAGTTTTGGGGCCATGGCCAACGAATTGCCAAAAGTCATATCAGTGAACGCCAAGGCCAAAGCTATTCTTGACGGGTGGAAGGACTACAGTATGTTTCATCAAGGTTTTGAACGCATCTATACCATAGATACTAGGGAAGACCTGGTATTGGTCATTGAGGATTTAGTGGAAAAGCAAAAGGCGTTGGAAAATAGTGAATATCCTGCCGAGTTCAATATTCCGCAAATAAAGGGGAGACAGAAGGTCGTTAAAACCTATATTTTGAAGACAAAGGGCGATTTGGAATATCGCTTGAACCCGGAAGTCTCCATCAAGGAACTCATTACCGCCTACAATGCCTTAAGGGATCAATTTAATGTCACGGTAAACAATACCCTACCGGCAGAATTAATGGAGACTGACGAGCTCTAGTGCCCATTGATTTTGTGGGCATTCGTCTTAAAAACTCAACAGGCAATGGAAATTAGAAATTACTGAAACACGGGATGCCCTGCATTGGGCAACGTACCAACCCCAATGTAGGTTCAATTACCACAGCTATGGATTCTTCAGATTCCTAGGCAATCCAAAACGGTCAACCAATTATATTAAAGGAATCCCCAAAACCTTATTTAGCTAGAAACCAGAATTTTAGCTTTAAGGTTCGGACCAAGAAACTATGTATTGACTTGTGTAGCGACCTTTCGCCTGTAGGGCATCCAAATGTAACAGGAAGGTAGCCAAAAAGAAAAGACCGTTCAAGGGTATAGTTCTCAAACGGTCTTGCTTTATTTCTAAGCGATACTATTGCTTTGGTTCTTCTGTAGGTGCTTGTTTTCTTGCGGTCAGTGCCTGCTTGCTCAAACTGGCCAAGTTAAAGTTGGGATCAATGGCCAAGGCTTCGTCTATGATAGCTATGGCGGTATCGATATTTTCTTTGTCGGTATTGAATTGTACCAGTCCCTTCAAATGAAGGAATGCGGCCTTTAAGGGAACATCATAGGGTTGTTGGCGCTCATAAAAGGCATAGCGCATATCGTCCTTGGAATTAGTAATCCCATATTCAATATTGGTCGATGCACCAGCGTTGTCACCTACCTGAATCTTTAGATCGGCCAATTCATAGGCCAGATATGGATTTGGGTTTCTTTGGTACAGTACTTCAAACTGTTCCAAGGCCCTTTTGGGCTGGTTCAATGCTTTTAAGGATATTGCCTTCACTTGAACGGCCAGATCGGAATCGGTATCCAATTTTTCAATCCCTATGGTATTAAGAGCCTGTAAGTGCTGGTTGTCGTTGGCGTAGATATAGGCGAGGGTATCCATACGTTCCTTGGAAGGAGATAGCACGTTCAGGTGGGTAAGGGCATTGATAACGCCATCTACATCCCCTTGTAACCTCATTTGGTTATAAAATTCCTCATAATGTTTTTGAAGCTCACTTTTGGTCTGTGCCGTCCCATAAAGACCTACGGTCAACACAAGCACCATAACTAATTTTTTCATCACTCTTTTGATTATTTTTTGGTGCGCTAAACTATTAAATTATTCCGAATGAACTTGTTAACGAAAGCTTTAATTGTGTGCAAAAGAAAATAGGCAGTCTAAAAAGTCCATAATTCCATGGATAGCAAGCTTGAGATTGTCCAAACCAATGGCCCTTTTCTATGGGAAATACGATTTGGACAGCCTCAGGATGACACGGGATTCGACTCTTTAATAGCTCCTGGTTATTTTGTCTACGGGTATCTTACACCAATGAATAGGTCTTTTCCTTTTGCCTAAAGTTGTTCAACAACTGGGCATAGAATCCCAGACTTTTTTGGTCCCTATCGATACAAGCGCGCAGGAAGGTCTTCAAGTTCCCGAACAAAAGATTGATGTGCAAGACAGGTAGGTTGAGATTTATCTTTCCCGGACTATAGGAAGCATCATCCATAAGAACGTCCATTTTTATGCGTCTTCTGTGATAGTCTATGGAAACATAGGCGGCATTGTAGTATTTTTTGAGCAATGCTACATGTAGCTGTGTAAACTTCCTGCATTTTCGCTCGTCCCCGCAGCTTTGTGCGATCAAGCGTTCCAACTCCATGATAATCCCTTCGTTAAGCTTAGAATTTTTCATGATATATTGTTTTATTGTTTACTCTAAGTTATTTATTTCATCGATAACGATTTAAAAATCAACATTTTATTAACAAAAATTCGACGAATTTGTTGTGAAAGTCTCAAAAATTGTGGTGAAAATGAATCAGATAGAAGTAGAAAAAACGTAAATTTTAGTAATAAAAGGATTACAAGAAGTGATTATTTTAGGATTTTCAGTATCACTTGTATCATAATTGGGTGGATTTAATCCCTTCTCATGGGCCTTTTGGGTATAGTAGGATTTCTTTGTTGGGTGGGCTGGATAGACTCCGTTAATTGTTTCGCCCCACAAATTATTCTGTATTATGGAAGTCATGATGCCGATGCAATCCTCCAGATGGATGAGGTTGACCGGGGCATTACCTCCAGAAAGGTTCGTTCTGCCCGATAGCATATATATGGGATGTCTGTCCGGACCGATAAGTCCCGCAAACCGGAGGATGGTCGTTTTAAAAAGTGTGTGTTCCTTTAGTAGTTCTTCGGTGGCCAAAAGCTGTTTGCCGGCTTCCGATGTAGGCACAGGGATGGTTTCCTCATCCACTTCCCCTTGACCGTCACCATACACCGATGTACTGCTCACAAAAAGCACCTCGCGAACAGCCGAGGTCGATATGTTGGCTACCAACAGTTCTATCTTACGCACATAGTTCTCTTTAGGTCCCTTGCCCCTAAGTTTTGGAGGAATGTTAACCACTAGCGTGTCCGTCCCATTTAGGAATTCCAAGATATCTCCCTGTATTTCATGTTCGGAAACTTCTACCAGGAACGGTGCAATACCCTCTGTGGAAAGGGTTTCCAATTTTTCCTTGGAGGTAGTGGTACCCTTTACTTTATAACCCTTTTTTACGAGCGATTTGGCCAAGGGAAGTCCCAACCAACCGCAGCCTATGACTCCTATTACCTTACTCAAACTTCATTTTTTGGATGGTTAATATGGCATCGTTCAGCACGAAGGGCATCGGGATGTTGTCTTCTGGCCGTTTCGGGATCGTAAACTGTGGATTGTTCAACAGGTCATTGCTTGCCTCGTAAAAGGTAAGTTCAAGTGTTGCTTCCACCGGATACTCAAGGGCTAGCTTTGTCGTATCGTTATCGCTGATGTAGTGGGTCACCAATTTTCCGTTCCTTCGTTCCTTCAGATAGAAATCGGAAAGTGCAATACCGTTCACAATGGCCTTATTAATGGGGGTGTCGTTGGTAAAGACTTCCAATCGGTTTACATTTCGTTGGGGCATTACTTGAATTTTTATAGACCGATTGGTGCCCATAACGGTATCCGATAGTACCTCGATGATCGGCGGGGCGACCTCCTTCGTTGGGGCATCGGCTATATAACTAAATCCTGATCCGTACTTGCTGCTGATCGTATTTTCGGCCAGATTCTGCGGCCGGGTCTTGGTGTCGCCTATATACTGTTGTGTCCATTCCGATAGCACCTTTTCATACGTGGCCCAGCGACTCTCATTTTTATCCACATCCCATACATACAATAAACTGGTGGGTTTTGGAGTATCGGCATTAAAACCGGAATTCATATGCGCCGATACAAAGAAGCCCAGGAACAACAAAAAACTCAAAAATGCCAAGCCCCTTTTGTTCCGTAACCGTATGATCAAGGGTAGCAACAGAAAGAAGGTCAACGTGGTGAATACCGTGCTCGCGACCATCATTTTGAGTCCTAGTGCAATAGGGAAAAGTTGGATGAAGGGTGCAAAAATAAAAATAGCCGGCAAGCCCAAGAACAACAATAAGAATCCGTTAGGACTCTTTTGATTGATAAGGATATAAAGGGCCGCTAAACTGGCATAAACGGGAATGATGAAAAATGCCGCACCGTTCAAATAGAAACAAAGGAGACCGCAAATCACCAACCATAGAAACAGGGGCGCAATCAACAGATTGGGGGTTTTAACCAACTGAAATTTGTGATAGGCGTAGAAACAGATGCTCAAGGAGAAAAAAACAAAAACAAGGATGTACGCATGGCCGTTATACGTAAAGCCGTGCAGGATATCCGCGTAGGCCGGATATATTGATTTTAGTACGCCCCATGAAAAGTACCCAACGATTCCGTTGATAACCAGGGCCAATAGCATGGGGACAAAACCTTTAAGGATGTCCTTTCCGTTCAGGGCTTTTTTTTGTATGCCCAATACCAACAACCCAATAAAAAGGGCCATTCCTAAATAGAGCATAGGCCAAATCCATTCAAATGGATAGGAGACCATTTTAAAAATGGGAACATTGAAATAGACGGAATCTTTCAAACTGCGCACCGTTCTCAAATCCAAGTTGCTAAAATGGTCCAATAAGGCACTTAGATAACTGCCTTGGTGGGCAAGGGTATTCTTATCCAATCGCTCATAAGTATCCTTGGCTGTATGGTAGTCAAAATGGTCGTCTATGAAGGCAAAATTAAATCCATCGATATCCGCTTTTTCCCGAAACACGGTTAGGTCCGTATCGTTGGGTAACAACTTGTAAATACTATAGGAAAGTGAGTTGGCTACCGGATATTGCGGATTTGCCTTTGTAAACTCCTTGATCAAATTATAGTTGCCACGGTTCGTTTCCAACAGCATAATCCCGGGGCCACCGCTGCCACGTGCCTCAAAATTGATGACCAATCCAACGTCCTTGGCCCATGGATGTTCCCTTACGAACAAATCGGCACCGTTAAGGCCCAACTCCTCGGCATCGGAAATTAGGATGATAATATCGTTTTTAGGGGGTTCGTTTTTTGCCAAAAAGGCCCTAACCCCTTCCAAAATGGTGGCAACCCCACTAGCGGCATCGCTGGCGCCTAAGGAGGAATGCGGACTGCTATCATAATGGCTCAACAATAACAGGGCCTTGCCTTTGCCCGTTCCTTTGATTCTGGCCAGAATATTGGTAGCCTTACTAAGGTTTGCCCAGTCCCCGGAGGTATACCCCGATTGTAGTTGGGTCTGCAAGCCCATCTTTTCCAATTGGGAAACGATATAGGAACGTACTTTTTGATGTGCGGGAAATCCAACCCCGTGGGGTTCCCTGGAAATGGCTTCCACTTGGGCCAAGGCCCTATCTGTGGAAAAGCTATCCCTCTCAAGGTCTATATCCGCGGAATATGTGGGCATTAGTGAAGCAATGCTCCAATACACGGCCAACGTCAAGAGGAGCAAAATAAGTACGGAGGATGTCTTTTTCATTGGTTATCGGTTCTGTCTAAAATTATTAAATATTAAAGAGATGCAACCATTCATCTATTTTTTTTACCATATTAACTTTTTTTTAATATATTTATTAATCAACCGCTAAATATATACTCATGGGAATCAAAAGCTTTCAAGGAATCAGGAAGACCGTTAAAAAGGAATTTGAGGCCCCTATATTGGTGGCCGATTACATGACTACCAAATTGGTGACCTTTAGGCCGGATCAGTCGATTTTGGAGGTCATGGAAAAATTCGCGAAGCATCATATTTCGGGTGGTCCTGTGTTGGACGATAACGGTTTTTTGGTGGGCATCATATCAGAGGCCGATTGTATGAAGCAAATTTCCGAGAGCCGCTATTTTAATCAGCCTATTTTGGAAAAGAACGTTGAGAACTTCATGACAAAAAATGTGGAAACCATCCCCGATGATATTTCAATATTCGATGCTGCCGGTATTTTTGCCCAGCATAACAGAAGAAGACTACCCGTGATGCGAAACGGTATCTTGGTGGGCCAGATCAGTAGAAAGGACATCGTCATTGCGGCCCTAAAACTGAGCGGCCACAATTGGAAATAAATTTTTAACCCAAGTTAGTTAATAAAGGTGCTTCCGAAAGGAGGCATTTTTTTTGGGTTCCAATGCTATGTTTTCAGCATGTAGACTAGCCAACGAACCTGCAAAATATAATGCTATCGTTTTGGAATTTTTGAAAATTGAAATTTTGAAGGGTTTTGCTATTTCCTGAAACGTGCTATTTATTGTCAGTTGTTAGTTGGTTCAATTCCGCCCATTCCGTCCAGGAACCGTCATATAGTTTTAGACTTTTTTCATATCCGATAACACTGGCCAATAAAATGATACTGGCAGTAATGCCGGATCCACAACTAAAGACCATCTCTTGGGGTTCTTTGAAGATGCTTTGGAACAGGTTTTTGATATCTTCCGCAGACTTGAATTTGCCATTTTCAAGTACATTCTCAAAAGGGAGATTTACCGAATTTGGTATACTGCCACTCTTTAAATGTTTTCTGGGTTCTGGCGCCGTTCCATTGAACCTTCCTGCCGACCGCGCATCCACAACAACAAATTTTTGTTGCCCGATATTTGCCTTGATCTGCTCAAAGGTAATCACCATATCTTTTTGATAGTCCGACTTAAAATTTCCCTTTTTTGTCGGCTTGAAATGTTCCGTAACCGTTTCAAAACCATTTTCTATCCAGGCGGGCAGGCCACCGTCCAAAACGCTAATGCTGCTATGTCCCATAAGCTGGAACAACCACCAAACCCGTGGACTGGTATAAATACCCTTATTGTCGAACACGACAATTTCAGAATCCTTGTCGATGCCCAGGTTTTGACATGCAAGCTCAAATTGTTCTGGATTGGGAACGGTATTGGGAAATGGGCTGGAGGTATCCACAAAAGCATGATCCAGGTCCAGGAACCTAGCCTTTGGAATGGTCTGTCCATTGGTCGCCGAACTGGCATCTAGAATGACCAGGTTGGGTTTTTCTATATGCTGATGTAGCCATGTTGCGGATACTAGTGTTTTCATAGATTCGGATTTTTTTGTTTTTGCGGTTTTCGTGACTATTATTCCCGCTTTACGATCATGTAAAAATCATTGTCCAAGGGCAGATAGCCCAAGTCATAGACAAAAAAGTAGGTGGTTCCTTTTTTGGTGGTATAAAGATTGGTGATGTACTCAAAATCAAAACCCTTGTCCATGAGTCGGGTTTTTGTGGTCTTTGTTTTACCGTCCGTAAGTTTGAAACTGTCCAACACCCGGTAATTTTTTCGTAGGCGATTGTTGATGTTCCGTACGAGGTTTTTACTGTCCTTATTGAATTTGTTATTGTATGCGTTTCGGCAATAGTCGTTGCAGAATTTTTTGTCCGCCCTGCCCATGACTTCAGCCCCACATTCCAGACACTTTCTTTTTGCCATCTATTGCCTTTTGTAGTTGAACTGCACCTCTTCTTGGGAGCCGTCTTCATTCTCTATGACAACGTATAGATTCACTTCCTGGTCCGAAATCCTTTCAAGAGTGAAATCGTCAAAATAGACCCTGTCTCCCTCAAGCTTCACCAACCTAAAGTCTACCGTTTCTTCTTTTTCTTCCCACCCGAAGAGGTCACCGTCAAAATGTTTCAGTTGAAATAACAAGGTTCCGTCCAATTCCCGGATGTGCCCCAATTCATAAAAACTTACGGCGCCTTCCGCTACCAATTTAAAGGAGAACATCATGGTTCCTCCCAACGGCGGACTCCAGATTTCCTCCGTAATGCCGCCAAAAGCTTCCCCTTTCCAGTGACCGGTCATCCATTCCACATGTTTGAGCGTGGCTTCCGGCGACTCCATTCCTTCTTCCCAAGAAAGGGTGTTCTGTGCACCTATGGAATGGACAAGAAACAAGCAAATAATCAAGAATAGTTTCATATATGATTAGTTTGCAACAAGGTAACAATTATCCGTTTACAAATGGATAAAATTATTGCTCGTAAAATTCAATGGGCAAATCGTCAGGATCGGAGATGAAGGTGAATTTTTTTCCGGTGATTTCATCCACTCGGATAGGTTCTACCGCAATATTGTTTTGGTTGCAATAGATGACCATTTCTTCGATACTCCCAACTTGAAAGGCCAAATGTCGCAATCCACAAGCTTCCGGTCTGGAAGTACGCTTTGGAGGTTGGGGGAAGGAGAAAAGTTCTAGGATATAATCCCCGTTTAAGGCCAAATCCAGTTTATAGGAATCCCGCTCGGTTCGGTAGGTTTCATTTATAATGGTCAATCCCAGAAATTGGGTATAAAATTCCTTGGATTTTTCATAATCGGAACAAATAATGGCAATATGATGGACTTTGGAAAGCATTAGGAAACTACCTTTATTTTGTGTTTGGTCAATAATCCGGGCAGGTTTGCCAAAGAAAACGTACAGTTAGACAAATCGTTTATTTCCGGGTCTATAATCATATTGGTTGAAGTGCTTACATCTGCTTGGGAGAGGTTGGTGTTTTGAAATACGGCGTTTTCAAGGTTGCTACGTACGAATTGGGCCTGTGTTAAGTTACAATCCGTAAAATCCACCCCAATGAGCTTAGTGTCCTCCACACGAAGCCCTTTCAGCGTTAGGCCATAAAAGGAGCTATAATTCAAGGTACAGTCCACAAAACGGAAGTCCATAAAAAGAGCGTTACAGTCCTCAAACTTTAATCCCATCATCTTGCAATGCTCAAAGCGGACTTCCTTAAAAATGGCATTGACCACGTTGGTGTTGCTCAAGTTGCATTCCAAAAAGGTACACTCCATAAAGTGTTGGTTGTCTAAAAAACCATTGGAAAAATCGCATCCCTCAAATCGACAGTTTTCATATTCCGCCTTCTTTAAACGGGTTTTGGTGAAATCCTGCGCTTTGAAGGTTTGGTCGCAGATAAAATCGGCCATATATTTCTATCCTTATTCTTCCATAATAATAGCTGGAAGCTCCAAAGAACGGTACGTTTGATTGTACTCCGCCATTTCTTTTTGAATGATGGTTTGTTGCTCTTGTTTTAATCCCTTCCAAAGTTGTAATAGATCATTGTAGCGTTCCTTGGCCCCTTGGGTAACCTTGGGTTCGGCCACGTCTATATAGCCTTTTAGGGTCAAAAGCTGCGCATTGAGCTGGTTCTTAAAGTTGATGACATCCTGAAACGTTTTTTGCTTGGGTTGTATCAATTTTTCTTCCCACTGGGTAATCCTCTTCATAATGGAATCTCCTTGTTTTAGTAACTCCGATGCACTATCGGTATCCTTCAACAACTTTTTATAATTTTCCAGTTGTGCCTTGGCAGACCGCATTGCATTGACGGCTTCGTGTATGTCCACGACCGTTTCATCAATGGTGTTCAACATTTCCTGTTGCTCTGCATAGTCGGCCGGAGTTGCCTTTACGTTTGGGTTTGCCAAGATTTTGACTTCCGTTTCGGAAGTGGTTCCGGGCATGGAAAGACGCAGCGTGTAGGTTCCCGGGGCCACGGTCGCGCCTTGGTCGCCTCCCAAAACGAATACCTTGTCCACGGCCACAATAGGGTCTCTTCTAAAATTCCATGTGAATCGGTTATAGCCTTTTTTGGAAGGAAGTACTTCCGGTTTGGAGGGTCCTCCCGGCCAAGATTTAAAATCTTTTGGTTTTTGGTTTGTTAGGGTGCGGATGACCTTACCGTCGTACAACACCTCCAATTTCAGTTCGGTGGAATCCAGTTTTTCTTCCAGATAGTAATCGAAAGTCACGCCGCTTTTTGGGTTGGAACCTTCCCCTGGGCCTGGATTTTCACTATAGCCACCGAAAAATAAATACGTATCCTTGGGTTGGAAAACGGTTACGGCCTGCTTTACGGTCTGTATGTTTTGTAAGGCCGATAGGTCGTCCAGAATCCAAAAGGCCCTTCCAGCCGTGGCGGCTACCAGGTCATTGTCATGGATAATGAGGTCGTTGATGGGCACTATGGGCAAGTTCAATTGTAGAGGCTGCCAATTCTGTCCGTCGTTGAGTGAAATAAAAAGTCCGGTTTCGGTACCAGCATAAAGCAGGCCTTTTACTTTTTTGTCCTCGCGAACGACCCTGGTAAAGGTATGCTCTCCCGTGATGCCGTTCACGATTTTGGCCCATGTTGCGCCGTAGTCGGTGGTCTTGAAAATATAGGAATTGAGGTCCATCGACTTATAGCGCATTACTACCACATAGGCGGTGGCCGGGTCATGGGGAGAAACCTCAATGCTGTTCACAATGCCATCGGGAATTCCTGATGGGGTTACATTCTGCCAGTTTTGACCACCGTCTTTGGTCATGTGCAAAAGTCCGTCATCACTGCCTGCCCATAGTACACCTTCCTCATGTGGGGATTCCACCAAATAGGTCAGGGTGTTGTAATTTTCGCCACCGGCGGCCTCATTGGTAAAAGGCGTTCCGCCAGGGCCATGCTTGTCCGTTTCGTTTTTGGTCAGGTCCGGACTGATGGCGGTCCAGCTGATACCCTCATCGGTCGATTTAAAGACCACGTTCCCTGCATGGTAAATGGTCTGTCGGTTATGGGGAGACGTAATGATGGGCGCATTCCAGTTATACCGATATTTCGCATCCTTTGGCGCAATGCTCAGACCCAGTTCCGGATATTGTTTGATGGGTTTGGATTCCTTGGTCGCAGCGTCCCACTTGTCGATATTACCTTGGTATGTACCTCCGTAGATTATTTTTGGGTCGTTTGGATCAAAGGCCAAAAAGGCACTCTCACCTCCCGCCACGGGATACCAATCCTTCCAGTCGATACCGGAATCGTTGGTCCTGGAGGCGATGGCCACGGTAGAATTGTCCTGTTGCCCTCCGTACACATTGTAGGGGACTAAATTATCAGTGATTACCCTATAGAATTGTGCTGTAGTCTGGTTCTCCTGGGTACTCCAACTTTTACCGCCGTTGTTTGAAATGTTGGCACCGCCATCATTGGAATTGATCATTATTTGGTTGTTATGGGGATGGATCCATAAGTGATGGTTGTCCCCATGCGGGGTAGGAACGGGGGTAAAGGTCTTTCCGCCATCGATGGATTTGGTCACTGGGGCATTGAGGACATACACTATGTTTTCATTTTGTGGATCTGCAAAAATTTCCATATAGTACCAAGCCCGTGCAATGTTGATACGATCCTTGTTCACCTGCGTCCATTTTTTACCGGCATCATCGGAGCGGTACACACCGCCTTTTTCGCCTTCGGCCTCAATGACGGCAAATACTTTCTCCGGATTGGCCCTTGAAACGGAGATGCCAATTTTCCCCATCTCTTTAGGAAGTCCTTCTTTCAATTGTTTCCATGTCGAGCCGCCATCAGTAGACTTATAGATGCCCGAATTCTTCCCGCCCGATTCCATTACCCAGGGATAACGTCTATGTTCCCACATGGCGGCATACAGAATCAAGGGATTTTTCATATCCATGGATAGGGAGGAGGCTCCTGTATTATTATCTACAAAAAGAACGTTTTCCCAGGTGAAACCACCATCCACCGATTTATAGATGCCTCGTTGTGCACTGGGTCCGTATTGGGCTCCTTGGGCAGCAACAAAAACAATGTCTGGATTGGTAGGGTGAATGATCACATCCGAAATATGTCGGGTTTCATCCAAGCCCACATGGGTCCATGTTTTTCCGGCATCGGTAGATTTGTAGACCCCATCGCCCATGGAGGTCATCACCCCCCGGGCCGCATGTTCGCCCATACCTGCAAATACGATGTTTGGGTTGCTTTCCGCAACGGCAATGGCACCTACGGTACCTGTTTTTAGGAAGCCGTCCGAAATATTTTTCCAAGTAAGTCCGTCATCGGTTGTTTTGTAGATGCCACCGCCTACTGTTCCCATATAATAGGTCATGGGTTCACCAACGACCCCAGTGGAGGCTACACTTCTACCACCTCTTGAAGGGCCAATGTTACGCCACTTTAGGCTAGTGAACATGGAGTCTTGAACTTTTATATAGTCCGATTGATTTCTATTTTTTCTACGTTGGGCTTCTAAGGTTGTTGGTAAAATAAAAAGTAGTGCGATGAGACAGCTTAGTTTTTGTATCATGGTTTCGGATGGTTTTAGGGCTATGAAGATAATGAATTGGTGTTTATTTTCCGTTCAAAAGTCGGAATCCCAGCAAATACGAAAAGTCTTATCCCGACCCTCCCCGTTTTGCTGTCGCGGAACACCCATCCCTAATCAAGGAGTGAAGCTTTTTTAAGGAAACCTCTCCTTTAGTTAGAGGAATTTCGCTTCAGTAGGGTGCCTCGATACAAATGTTATTTATAGATAATTATATGAAATGGTCATATATCCATATACGAATAGGTATATCGTACCTTTGTAAAGAAGATTTAAGTGGCATGGGGTATCTAGTGCGATTAAAATCGGTAGTTGCCGATTTTTGGAAACATTTGGGGTTTAACAGGTCTGCCGATAAGGTTCAACCTGACACAATTGAAACATCACATCTTGACGGGGAAGACCCGTCCGACTTCTGGCGCAACCAGATAAACCGACTCAAAAGAAGGGTCCGAAGCCTTGAAAACCAAGAAAACCTGGTTGTCTTTTATGGGAGTTCTTCCATCAGGCTGTGGGTGCATATGAAGGAAGACCTAACTCCCTTGAATGTCTTAAACCTAGGTTTTGGCGGTTCCAACTACACCTGGTGTGCCCATTATTTTGATGAGGTCTTTGAACCTTTACAGCCAAAAAAGATTGTACTATATGCTGGTGAGAACGATTTGGGCGAAGGAAAATCACCCCAAACAGTTTTAGCCGACTGCAAGGGGTTGGTACAAAAAATCAAGGCAAAGGATGCAAACATAGCTTTGGCAATCATCAGCATAAAACCCACGATTACAAGGCAGGAGATGCTCCCGGATATACTGGAAACCAATCGGTTATTGAAACAATACGTTTCTAATGAACTCGGAGCCCAATTTATTGATGTCTTTAGCCAGATGATATCCCAAGACCACAAACCTCGACCCGAACTGTATATGGCAGACGGACTCCATTTAAACAAGGCTGGATACGAAATTTGGAGCCGTTCGATACGAGCGGCACTATTGTCTAGATAGGTGCATATCTGAAATAAACATAGATTTTAATCCAATCCCCCTTTTCTATTGGGGCTTCTTGGGCTAGGCCATTCCCGTTGCTCCCCAGTCCTTGGATTAATACCTAAAACTGCTTTTTCACGCGATGTTTTCGCTGGGTCCTCGCAGGCCATATAGGTTAGGATGGCGGTCAGGATGGCGTTGTTTCGAACATCGTCAAAAACAATTTTGTCATAGGTATCCAAATTCGTATGCCAAGTGTAGTTCCAATAGGCCCAACTTAGGGAACTCAATGAAAAGGCTGGTGCGCCAGCTGCTACAAAGGACGCATAATCTGAGCCGCCGCCTCCAGGAGTTCCTGGAAAGGTAGTTTCAATTTCATTTTTGTAGGCATCTGGAACGGCTTCCAACCATCGGCCCAAATAATCATACGCATGTAAAAATCCTTGTCCGGAAATGCGTACGACCCTTCCCGTACCGTTGTCCTGATTGAACAAGGCCTGTAGTCCTTCTACAATTTTTGGGTTATCCTCCACAAAAGCTCGTGAACCGTTCAGTCCTTGCTCCTCACTGCCCCAATGACCTATGAGTATGGTTCTTTTAGGGTTGGGATATACTTTTTGTAGGATCCGTGCGGCCTCCAACATGGTAATGGTTCCGGTGCCATTGTCCGTTGCTCCCGTGGCTCCGTCCCAAGAGTCGAAATGTGCGGACAGGATTACGTATTCATCGGGAAGTTCCGTTCCGGGAATGGTAGCGATGGTATTAAAGGTAGGTACTTCGCCAAGTTCTTTGGACTCGGCCATAATCTTGATCTGGGGTTTTGCACCGTGTTCTACCATTCTATACAACATTCCATAATCTTCCAGAGATATGTCCACTACGGGAATTTTATCGGTTCCGGCACTAAAAATTTTGTTCGCCCCAAATCCACGTGACCATCGGGATTGGGCTATGGCTACTGCGCCCGCGTCTTCTAAAGCCTTATTGATGGTCCTACTGGAGTATCCGGTATTTTTCATGTTCTCGTCCCAGGCTTTTTCCATCGCTTCCCTTTCCTCTTTCATTTTGGCAAAGGAAGCTTCGGTGGCAAATTCTTCCCAATTATCGTCTGGCCTACCTGTGGGCTGCATCATACTTACCATTACGATTTTGCCTTTCACATTTGGGAGCCATTGGGCAAATGCCATGGAATCCTTTATTTTTGGTAGGGTAATAAGCTCGGCCGTTACTCCTTTTTTCCCGGAACTAGGGCTCCAAGCCAATTGAGTGGCGTGTAAGGAGGCCACTCTGGGCGAAACCATATCCACATGGGTGATGCCACGTTGCCAACCCTTCCAAGTGCCCCATTGCTGGTTTTCCGCGTCGATACCCCAACTTTTATACGTGTTTACTGCCCAATCGTGCGCCGATTTCATTTCGGGTGTACCCACCAATCTTGGTCCGTTTAGGTCCATCAATTGATATGCCAATTCCTCCAATTGCGAATTTTCGGTACCCTCTTTTTCAATGGCCGCTACGATTTCTTCTACAGTCTGTGCGGACAGGTTTATAATGGATACAGTGAACAACAGGAGGGTAAAGAGTAGCGGTTTTTTCATTTTATGAGTTCGTTTGTGGATAATGGTCCAAGTTAGCAATTACAGCTAGAACGGAAAAAACAAACCATAAAATTTATTCCATCGTATTATCCAATTCCAATAGGGACTTTAGCAGGACATTGGCACCGTTGGCCATATCCTTTGCGGAAGTAAATTCTTTTGGCGAATGGCTGATACCTCCTTTGCTGGGAACAAAAATCATTCCCGTAGGGGCAATAATGGCCATATCTTGGGCGTCGTGCCCTGCACCGCTGGGCATATATTTATAGGTAAGCCCCAAGGATTTGGCATTTTCGGCAATGATTTTTTGTATTTCCGGATTCATAATGGCTGGGTCGGCCGTAGTATCTAGAGGATGGAATTCCACCGTGACATTGGAGGATTCCGCGATTTCGGCTGTTTTTGTTTTTATGGCCTGGTACACTTTTTGGATAATTTCCGATGAAAGATCCCGAATTTCCAAACTGGCGGTTACCTTTCCGGGAATTACGTTTGGGGCTCCGGGCTCCGCTTTGATTCTCCCTACGGTACCCACTTGAGCCCCGTCAAAGCTGTTGGTGATTTCGTTTACGGCAACGATGAATTTTGCCGCCGCCAATAGCGCATTCTTTCGGGCGTTCATGGGCGTAGTGCCTGCATGATTGGCAAATCCGGTGAATTCTACGTCCCACCACTTTAAACCAACGATGCCCTCTACGACCCCAATATCCAAATTTTCCTTTTCAAGGATGCCTCCCTGTTCAATATGAAGTTCCAAGAAGGCGGCCAATTCGCCCTTTTTCCGTACAACCTCTGCCAGTCGGGTAGTGTCCCCGCCCAAGCGCATGATGCCTTCGCCCATCGAGTAGCCGGTGGAGTTTTTAACGCCTAGGGCACTTTTACCCAAATGACCGGCAATCGCCCGGCTACCCATAACACCACCTTCCTCGTTGGAAAAGATGATGACCTGAAGTGGGTGTTTTGTTTTTATATTGTTTTCGTTCAAGGTCTGAATGACTTCTAAGGCGGCCATGGAGCCCACGCATCCGTCATAATTGCCCCCATTGGGAACCCGGTCAATATGGGACCCAAAGACTATGGGTTTCATGTTCTTCTTGGTACCCGATCTAGTCGCCACTATGTTCCCCGCAAAATCGGTATGCGTTTCCAAACCCATTTTGGTCAATTCCGAAATGACCCACTGGTGCGCCTCCAAATCGGCATCACTAAAAGCGACCCGCTCCGTTTCGCCATTATCCTGAAGTCCGAATTTTGCCAGATCGAAAATCCGTTCTTCTAATCGGTCTTGATTCACAAGTATTTGGGAATGCACTGAAATACAGGACAATAGAAACAGCAAAAAAAGGTTGGTTGATTTGGGTTGATACTTCATTTTTATCGATTCGAATCTTTTAATTCTTTTAAGTTATAAATACAATTGTTGGCGGGTATTTCGTCTCGAAGGATAGCTAGGGTATTTTGTACCGTGAACATGCACATAAAATCATAGGTTGTCTTGGTGAGGCTACCCACGTGCGCGGTAATGTAGGTATTGGGCAGTTTTAATAAAGGGTCGTTCGCTTTTGGCGGTTCTTCGGAAAGTACATCGGCGGCAAAACCGCCCAAACGGTTGGCGTAGAGTGCTTCGGTCAGCGCGGTCTGATCAATGATCTTCCCCCGGGCGGTATTGATGATTAGGGCCGATGGTTTCATTTTTGCCAGGGCAGCGGCATTTATCAGGTTTTCGGTCTCCTTTGTAAGGGGTAGGTGCAGACTGATGCAATCCGACGTTTTCAGGACTTCATCCAAATCCCTAAAAGTGTAGGGCACGGCCTCTTCCTTGGAACTCCAATAGATGACCTCCATACCTAGGGCATCGGCAATTTTGGCTACTTTTTTTCCGATATTTCCCATGCCCAAAATTCCCAAGGTCTTTCCATGCAATTCGTCGCCGACATAACGGCCCCGGTCTTGCCATCGGTCTTCCTTGACCATGGTAATGGCATTGTAGAGGTTTCGTTGTAAAACCAGTAGCAAGGAAATGGTATGCTCTGCAATGGTATTGGCGTTGGAATTAGGCGCGTTTACCACCTTGATGCCCCTTTCGGTCGCCGCTGAAACATCGATGTTATCCAAGCCTACGCCACATCTGGAAATGACTTCCAATTTGGGGAGGGATGCCATTAGCGATGACCGCACCTGACCTTTTCCACGGGTGATAATGGCATGAATTTCGCTCTCCGAAAGATGCGTCTCCAGGGAAGCTGGGTCAAAACCGGTAAGAATATTCATATCCTCGGCCGATTCCAAAAGCTCCATGGCCTCTTCGGCTACCGTCTCCAATAAAAGGATATTTTTTAGCATTTATTTATTGTGGTATAGGGTCGCGTCCTTAGTTTTATAACCCCTGAAATCGTTTCTTCCGGACACATAAATTCCTTCTTGGTATAATTCGTCCTCGAAAATTTTGGGGTCGATTTTTTCCTTATCATCTGGATCCGAGGATATTTCCACCAAGTTGCCTGATGGATCCCGTACGAACATTTGTATGGCACCATCTGGTAGTTGACGCACCTTACCCCAAGGACTAATGTCAATAACACCAAGCTCCTTCATCCGAAAGAAAACCGCGTTGATATCGTCCACGGTAACGCACAGATGTCCCCTAAAGGAATAGGTGTCCTCCCACTCCGTCAGGTGTAATTGTTGCTCCTCATTGAACTTGAAAAAGGCCGTAGGGTAGTCGAACAAAAATGCGGGAATGGGTTCCAGGCCCAATTCGTGCTCATAGAATTTACAAGCTTCCTCCAAATTGCTCACCACCAAGGCTACGTGATTGATTTTTACTGCTTTTGCCATGGTTCTTATTGTTTAAATTCTTTTACAAAATCCCAATTGGGGGTCAGGCCCAAACCGGGTCTATCCGGAGCGTCGATCATGCCGTCTTGGCCCACACTAATATGTTCTTCCACCAGGTCGTACATCATGGGGTTTCCACCCAAGGAAAATTCTATGACATTGGCAGAAGGCGAGGCAAAGGCTACTGAAAGTCCTGCCATAAAGGAAAAGGCCGATCCCCAACAGTGCGGTGCCAGTTCCAATTGATAGGTATGTGCCAATTGTGATACCCGCATGGCCTCCGTAATCCCACCAATGATGGCGCAATCCGGTTGCAGCACGTCCAGTGCACGTTCCGAAATCATATCCCGAATGTCAAAGGCCGTGTATTCGCTTTCACCTGCCGCAATGGGAATATCGGTCTGGGAGCGAACTTCTGCAGTACCTATTTTATTATCCGGATTGATGGGTTCCTCAAACCAATACAGGTTACAATCGGCGACGCCGCGACAAAACTGTTTGGCCTCCGGCACGCTGAAGGTGCCGTGGGCATCCGTCATCAACTTGATGTCATCTCCTAAAGCTTCACGCGCGGCTTTTACACGATCCACGCTCGCTTTTACGGTCTCGTCCATGATGCCCACGCGCATTTTTACCCCTGAAAAACCTTTGGCCGTGTAACTTTTCAATTGCTCCCCTATGGCATCTACCTTGGCCCATCCGCCACTGGCGTAGGCTTCCATTTTATCGCGACAACTACCGCCCAACAGATCCACCACTGGAACTCCAAGGGATTTTCCCTTAATATCCCAAAGGGCGGTGTCTATGCCACTGAGTGCTGAAATGGTGAGTCCACGTCGGCCTAAAATAGGAAACTTACGACCTCGGGACAAGGAATAGTGGTCACGAGTTCCGTTATAGACCATCTCCCAGATTCGGGAAATGTTTCGGGCATCCTGCCCCACTAGTTGGGGTTTTAATTCGTTTTCCACACAACTGACGATGCTGGCGCAAGATCCTGATGAGCCAACGGCCGCTTTAGCTTCCCCAAATCCTTGAAGACCGGAATCGGTTGTAACAACGATCAAGGTCATATCAAAATTGGTGAGGAGTCCGTAATCGCTAAAATGCTGTTTTTCCTTTGGGATGGGGCAACGAAGCCAATACGCTTCTATGTTGGTTATTTTCACGGTTTAATTTTTCTGATTATTTAAGTAGTTCAGTTAAGGTGTCCATGGATTTTTTCGTCAGCATGGTATAAAAATCATCGGTAATGGCAGAACTTCCATGGTCTTCCAAAAACTTTTTTTGTTCTGCCGTTAATTCCTTGGGATCGCTTTCAATGGAATTTGGAAAAGGGTTTGCTGGAGTTCTGTCCAACGGGGCACAAAACTCTACGGAGAGCACTTTGTCGTAATTGATTTCCCTTAAGGTATCAATAATTTTTTTCCAGTTTAAATGGCCCATGCCCGGGGCCATTCTATTATTATCTGCCACATGGAAATTCACCAAGCGGTTGCCCACTTTTTTCATGGTCTCGAACATGTCCACTTCTTCAATGTTCATGTGAAAGGTGTCCAGGCAGACACCGCAGTTAGGTCCAACTTCTTCGGCTAGGGCCAAGGCCTGTGCTCCCCGATTAATGAAATAGGTCTCAAAACGGTTAATGGGTTCAATGCCTATCCTTACCCCTAATTCTTCGGTATACTTGTAAACTTCTCGGACACCTTCAACGGCCCATTCCCATTCCTGTTCTGGAGTGGCATCTGGTATGATTTTGCCAACGGTTGCAGGGACCAAAGAAATGACTGAGCCACCAAGGTCTGACACCATCTTGGCGACATCCTTTACGTATTGGATGGACATTTTACGTTGGGCGGGGTCCTTGGCCAATAAATTCCGCTCCTCCAACATCAAGGTAACGGAACCCCAACATTTAATACCGTATATATCCATTTGCAGTTTGACCTTTTGCGGATCATAACTTTCGGGTGCTCCCTGAATTTCAAGATACGTGTAATCGAGTTTTGAAATACGGTTGAGTGTATGTTCCAATGATTCTGCACGCATCCAATTGTGTATGGCTAATTCCATGAATTTAATTCTTTATTAGTATGTTATTTATCCTTTAAATGCTATTTTCCGATGGGCCCCATCGCAAAAAGGTTTGTTTTCCGATGCCCCGCACCTACAAAAACTCATAGGGCCATCCTTGTGGATCGTTTCCCCAGATGCTGTCTCAATCTTTAATTTACCCATTACACGAAAAGGGCCGTTTGCCAAAATCTTGATTTCGGTATATAGTTCATCGGTATTACTTTCTTGGGTTTCTCCTTCACCTTTCATGTAATAGGATAAGGCCCCGGAGGGACATGACTTGATCTGTGATTTCAGGTCTGAAATATTGGCATTTTCTGGGGTTATCCAAGGTTTTTCCTTCGGTTTATAGACATCGGGCAATTTTTCTACGCAAACCCCGGAATGTATGCATTTATTGGGTTTCCATACAATGGTCAAGTCGTCTTTCGTGTACTCTTTGGTTATTTCTTTATCCATAGTTCTTTATGCTATATTGATGCCCTTCATTACCAACCTTCGCCACTCCGGATGCTTTTTTAAGTACATGGCTACAAAGGGACAAAGGGGTACTAGAGTAAGTCCCAACTTCTCTATATCCTCAAAAACCTGCAGTACCAGTGCCGAACCGATTCCCTTACCCTCCAGTGCAACAGGCACCTCCGTATGGGTCAGGAAGATTTTCTCCTTGGTCTTGATATATTCAATGAAGGCCGTGTGGCCCTCGATGGCAGCCTCGTATCTTTTTTTATCGGGATTGTCGGTCACATTTAAATCCATAGGGAGTGCGCTATTTAAAGCTTTTAAGATAGGAAAAAGGATTTAATCTTTAATAGGATATCTATCACTATTATAGGGCAGGCAGCTACATTTTTTTATTGAATGATTGAAAATAGATACTTTTATTAAAGTGTCAATAAGCCGCAAAATTTTAGAGAGAATACTTGGGGTGTTTTTTATCTTCTTAAGTATTACAATCGGGGTTTACTTTATGCCGGATTTTATTCCATTGGTAAAAAGGACCCCTTATTTATTGCTCGAACCTAAAGCTGAATTGAGACATGAGATGCACCAAGATTGGTTTTGGCAATTTGTTGGTTGGATCATTGCCTATTTCTCCTTTAGGGGCGGTAGGTCGTTTTTAAGGGATGCCCAGAAGTCATCTATTCCTAGAAAATAAATTCAATTTTAATATTATAAATAAAATATTGATATTCAAATTTATAAAAGTTGACAAACGACTGTAAATGATTACAATCGAAAATAAATGTTTTTAAACCGAGTAAAAGTTTGGAGCGGAAATAAGTTTGTACCGTCAAGTCAAGGAGGCTTGATAGTATTAACTGTTTAACGTAAAAATTTAAAATTATGAACGCACTAAAAAACAAAGTACAGTTGATTGGTAATTTGGGTCAGGACCCAGAAATCGTAACCATGGAGAATGGTACCAAATTGGCCAAATTTTCATTGGCCACGACCGAAAGCTACAAAAATGCCAAGGGTGAAAAAGTGGATGATACGCAATGGCATAATATTGTCGCCTGGGGCAAGACAGCAGAAATTGTAGAAAATTATTTGACCAAAGGAAAGCAGGTGGCCGTAGAAGGTAAACTGACCCATCGCTCCTACGAGACCAAGGAGGGAGATAACAGGTACATCACGGAAATCAGGTGCAATGAATTATTGATGTTGGGGAAATAAGACAAAAGAGTCCTCATATAGGCCCTAAAACCTCTAAGGTTTTGGGGCTTTTTTAGTAATAGGAAGTTTTGCTATCGCAGTTTACGTAGATACTTTTCCACATTTTCCCGATCCGGAACCGTAGTAATTTCCTTTTTCAGTGCCTTTTCAAAATATTTCTTGGCGACATAATCATATCCCATGTTGTAATTGTATAAACCTGCCAAAAAATACCCTTCCCAAAAATTAGGGTTAAGTGCAACCAGATTTTCTAACCGGGATTGATCTATATGGGCTTTTTCAGAAATGGCATCTTCTATTTCATCCCTCAACATTCTGTACCGCTCATAATCCTTGTAGGCCTCACTTTGTAAAAAAGGGTCTTTAGGGATATTCAGGTCGGTCTGCGCGATAGGCCGATTCGTTACCTTGGGAAGGTTAAAAACCTCGTTTAAATCATATGCTACAAATTCACCCAATTGATACGGATTGCTGGACACCCAGACCATTAAATCTTCGGGTTGAAAAACAATACCATGGTGGGCCAACAATTGATTCAATGCCTTTTCATTTCCATACCCTATTTGCTTTTCGTCCAAACCCTGTTTATCCCTTAAAATGGAAACCACTTTGGTAGGACTTACTTTGGGTGTTTCTTCCAACATCTCTTCCATGCGTTCGTATCGGTATTGGGAATGGCTTTCCAAAATATGTTTCTGATTTTTTTTATCATTGGCATAGGCAGCACTTTGGAAGTGGTTTGCACATATCAATTGATTGTTGTTTTCCACTTCATAGACTCCAAAATTACGGGGAGAAACTTCAATAATAGCCGCTTTTTTATCCTTGGCACTACCTACAAATATCGATTCCGACACAAAGACCTCTCTCTTTTTGGCAATGGCAATGGCCTCGTCAATGGTTGAGGCATATTGCAAAATTTCCCGGGTGACCAAGGAAACCGGAGTCTTGGCAATCAAAGGAAATTGGGACTTTCCGGCGTTGATGGTTACGGTAAGTCCCTGATCGTTCATCCCAGAGACCACCCCGATCATTCCACCCCAAGTAACCGACATGAATTTGTGTCCCTTTTCTGGTTCTACAAAGGCAATTATTTTGTTCTTGGCGAATTCGTCACCTGCATAAAAATCAAAATTCCTGCCGATCACTAATTTTCCATCCTCTGTTTTGTTGCCCCAGGCTGCGAAAGAGGAACAGCCAACCAAAGCCAAATCCTGTAGTGCATGGCCTATGTCGTGAGCCCCATGGAAATACATGACGCGCTGATAGGGTTTGGCGATATAATCATAGTCTGGGGAGGCGTATTGGGAGACCCCATAAAGTTCCGCTTTAAATTGCGAATCAATATTGAGGTACATTTTACGGTTGAACCAAGCCAAGAATTTTCTCAGCAAATTCTGATAACCCTTGGAGGGTACCAATTCATCTATCTTCTTTACGAAAATGTTCTCCTGTTCGTTAAACAATTCCTGGGTAAGGCTTCCCGTTTTTAAACCCAATTCCAAAGGATTTCCACTCACGTGGAGTTCCCAGAGCCCTTGTTTATTCTTTCGAAGAAAATTATCGACTATGCTATAGGTGGAATCATTGATTTTTTTTCGCTCGGGAATTTGAGTTTTGTAGGCGGCAATGTCCGGTTTTTCCAGTAAGGATTTCCTAACCCCACAAGAGGAAAGAACACCTATACATAGCATCAGGATAATTGCACGGTATAGTATTTTTAGTTTTCCCAATTAGGTAAGATTAAGGATGTTCTTATGCGTTTTTTCTATGGCCTTTCTATCCTTGTAATCCAACCATTTTTGACCCCAGTGTTTTCTGGTGAAATTGTCAATATTTCTCATGATCAACACATTATAGAGCATATTGGCGAATTTTAAGGGTCTTCTGGGAAGCGCACGTAAGGTCATGGAAAAACCTCCGTCTAGATACTTGATATAGTGCCAATAACCACTGGGCATAAAAAGGGCGTCTCCATGTTCCATATTCGCCGTTATACCTTCAGCATATTGTAGGGCAGGATACTTCTCAAAATCGGGATCGTCCATATCTATGGATTCCAGATTATGAATGGAGTAGGGAACCCTATATAGGTATTTAGTCTGTTCCGGTGAGAAGAGTGTCACGTGTTTATGACCGTCAAAATGAAAATGCATACTATCCGGCAAGTCTATATCATAATGCATAAAAACCTTGGATTCTCCACCGCCAAAAAAGAGTGCGGGCAATTTTTTGAAGAATTTCAGACCTATGTCCGGATATTCGAAGTCGTTTACTAAATCGGGCATTTTCTTCAATATTTCATAAAAGAATATACGAAGGTCAGTAGGCTTGGTTTTCAGTATTTCGATATACTCCGCCAATTTCATTTCCTCCACGGGCGCATACACACTTTGTTTGTCCTTGGCCGGTTCGTTGTTGTACAAAGGCACGATTTGGTCGCCCGCCTTCCCTTGAATATAATCCAAGGACCATTTTTCATAGGCGGGCCAATCTTTGGTCAGGCCTTTCAACAACACAGGTTTCTGGGGCTTGTAATAATTTCGGATAAAATCTTCCTTAGAAATGGTTTCCAATACGGTAATTGGAGTTGTTTTAAACGTACCCATTAGACAGTCATTTTTTTGTTGGTCTTATTGGAAATTTCGTCGGTAATCTTGTTAATCAAATAGGATCCGCCCAAGATTTCGGAACAGGTAACCACCCCGCTGATGGTTACTCCTAGAATGCCGTGCATATTCAAGCTTTGACCTGTCAAATAGAGGTTTTCAATTTTTGTACGGGGCGAAATAAAAGACTTTAGTGGATCGTTTACGTCCTTTACGTAGCCATACATGGAACCTTGATGATTACCTATATAATCCCGATAGGACAAGGGTGTTGATGCATACACGGATTGAATACACTCCCTTATATTAGGGAACTTTTTTTCCAATTCTTTTAGGAAGATTTCCGACTTATATTTTTTGAATGCTTCGTAGGCCTTTCCACGGTCATTTTTTTGGGCTACCGTATTAAAAGTGTCTTCCCATTCCTTTACCTCTTCATACCTCATATAGGTGATGGCCGTAAGTTGCTCACCCCATTCATCTTGGTGCTTACGCACACCCATGGAAACCATGTAGGTCTCGGGCCAAGTATGTTCAGTGTATTTATGGGCCTCCCAAATTTTTCTATAATCCTTAAAATGATAATAGTTTTTGTTCAGGTATTTGAACGTTTTGGGCTTAAGGACAATATGGATGCTAAAGGCAGATATGATGCTTTCCATATCTTGAATACGGCTTGTGTACGATTTCCTAAAATGTTCCTCCCCGATCATCTGTAGGGTATGTTTCGGTTCTATGTTGGAAATGAAGATATTCCCGTACACTTTACTGCCGTTCTTAAGGGTTACCGATTCCAGTTTCTTGTCATTGCAGGTTATCTCCGTAACCTCACTATGTTTGTAAGCCTCACCTCCATTTTCCTTAAGTCTTCTGATCAGCAATTTAGTGATCTGGCTACCGCCATCCGCACAGCGATAGGCACTTTCTATGTATGAATTAATGGATAGGGCATGAACATACAGGGGCGTTTTATCCGGATCACCTGCATATAAAAGGTTGGACCCCGCCAAAACCGCCCTCAACTTCTCATTCGCTGTAATACTTTCAATATAGTCCTTTGCGGTTTGTTGAAATATTTCAGCATCGTTGCCATAGGGCTTACCCTCTTCCAAATTATATAAAGGAAACTTGTTACAAATTTCTTGAAGTTTTTCGCAATAACTTTCTATGGCCTTTTTTTCCTCCGGAAACTTTTTTACCAATTGGGCAGTAAAATTATCGTAGCCCTGGGCATGAGGATAAGCGGTGTCGTCATTGTCAAAAGTGATGATGTCAAAGCCGTCCTGGTTCATTTTTCTTAGATGTAGACCGTCCAGGATGCCCAAATAATCAAAATAACGATACAGGTTTTGTCCGGGTGCCAATCCTCCTATATAATGTACGCCAGTGTCAAAAATGGTCCGGTCCCTAACAAAGGTCTGCAGGTTGCCTCCAAATTGATTGTTTTTTTCCAAAACACAGACACTACGGCCTTCCCGGGCCATGATATTGGCAGCTACCAAGCCTCCCATACCACTGCCAATAATGATGACATCGTAATGCTCTTTCAATTTGATGGACTTTTTTTGAGTACAATAAAATTATCATTTTGCGCTTTAACCAGGAAATCTGAGGACAAAACTTCCCTGTAATCCAATAAACTGCCTTTTTTTAACAGAATGATGGTTTTAAAGCTCCTTATTTCTATTGAGGAAAATGATAGGCCATCCAAATTAATAAGCAGTATATCCGCGGTATTTGAAAGCGCATCGTCCATTGAGGTATAGCATGTAATCTTGGCATAATGCCGAAAAAGAAAATTCTGCTCCAAAGCGGTTAAAGCTTCGTTGTCTTCCAAATATGTGTGCATTTTTCGATCTATTGAATCCAGGGATAATAGCAGATCCAATAGCCCCGCGTCTTTTGATAGATGGACGATGCTTGTTTTTGAAGGAACTAACTTTAGCAATTCATGATGCGTTGCACTGTTTTGTTCTACATCCATTTTCACCCGATTGAAAAGAGTATCTCCTTTAAACCTGAAATTCTCTAAAAGGGTTTTGTTCCAGTAATCTTTGGTTTCTATATCATCCCGTAGTTTTTGGAATTCTATTCTAAATTGCGCGCCAACCTTTTTCGCCTGTTGGGAATAATTTTCCCCAAATCGGGTATCCCCAAAGGGTATTCTTGGCATGATTTTCACGGTAATACTGCCATCCCTGATTACAAAACTGCCTTTGGGCAGCACTTCGGAATTACCATGGATCAATATAGGTAGGATGTCCAACTGGAATTTTTCGGCCAAGTAGAAGGCACCTTTATGAAACCTGTTGATTTTATTGGTTGTGGAACGTGTACCCTCTGGGAAGGCGATGATGGAAAATCCTTGTTTCAGCTTTTTGGCCAAATATTCTTCCCCGTTTTCTACACCTCCTGAGACCGGATAGGCCCCTGCCAGTTTTGCGGCCTTCCCAAAAATAGGGGAGTTATAGACCCAATCATTTACTAGAAAGATAATTTTGGGATGCAGCATGCCAATGCACAAAATATCCAAAAATGAGGTATGGTTGGCAATCAACATGGCCGGTTTTTCAAAAGTTTCCTTTGAAGGATTCAATACCTGCTTTTTAACGAAAGGGTTGGTATATAAAACAGATTTCATCAATTTGGAAACCGCCTTGTGAAACTCAAGATTTTGTTTTTTAGCCCGATTGGGATTGAAAAGGGTGACGACCCAGGCATATTTGGAAAAGAGTATTCCGCCCAACCCGAAATATAAAAAGGAACCTACGGAATGGATGAAATACCGTAGAGAAATCGGTCGCTTATTTCGATTGCCAATAAAAAGCCGAAACAAAATAGGTTGTATGGTAAAGGCGACGAAGGCCGCAGAGAAAATCCCGATCAAGGACACCCGGGAAATTGCATATAGGGCCGGATGTTTGGCGAAAATCATGACACCTACACTGGCAATGGTAGTGATTACCGAAAGAATTATGGAGGTTTTATGCGTTGGAAGGCATTGGATACCCGTTCGATGTTCCGTAAGCAACCCATTGGTAACAAAAATGCTGTAATCCACTCCCAAACCAAAAATAAAACTACAAATGATAATATTGAATATGTTGAATTCAATGCCCAAAAGACCCATAATGCCCACCGTCAAGAACCAGGTTAGAAAAATGGGAATGGCCGTTACCAAGGTCAAGGAAAGGCTTCTGTAAAATAAGGCCAAAATAATGACCACGGTTATGAGGGACAACCAAAGCAAGCGATTAAAATCCTCTTTTAGAGTTCCCAGAAAGGACTCGTTCACTTCCTTTCTGTTGATCAGGAGTGTATTTTGATTCTGGGAGAAATGTTCCTTGATTATGGGATATTGTTCTTCATTCAGCTTGATCAAGGATGTGGCCGTTGTTCCGGAGCTATCGGAGACAATGTAATCATTGATATTCAAGGCAGGGAAGTCTTTGAAATCAGTTACTTGCATGGGTTTAAAATCGCCATTGAGCCAAGTATAAAAATTTTGAAAGGTGCCTGCCTTGAAACCCAAGCCTTCGGCACTAGAATTTATATTTTTCCGTAAGGAGTCGTTTCTGGTTTGGGACCAAAAGTCTTGCCATTGGGCTATTTTATCTTTTTGGGTACTATTGGATTTCACTAGACTGGATACCGAGGTGAAATTGATGATGCTTTGCTCTTTTTTAAGCTGCTGCAACTCGTCATAGATAGTATCGTTTTCTTGTAGAACCTTCTCCCAATCTGCTCCGTAGGTGGATAGATATACGGACTTTGACTCCAAATCAGTAAGTGACTCCAACTTTTTTTGGGCCTTTTTCAATACTTCCGATTCAAAATTCAGTTTGGCGATGTCCTGGTCAAAACGAACCTTGTCATAGAAAAAAACACTAATGATAAGCCCTACGACAATGATGCCGATCGCCCATGTGTTTTTGTGGAATTCGAACGCGGCCACTTTCTCCAGAACGCCGGGACTTCCCGTTTTAATTCCTTCAAACGCGTATACCTGAGGAATGAATAAAAGCGAAAAGACCGCCGCACCAACCACACTCACTGAAGCAAAAACCCCCAAATCCTGTAAGGCTTGGGATTCCAAAAACAATAGGCATAAAAAGGCCGAAGCCGTTGTTAGACTGCTCATTAAAATGGAAGGGGCCACTTCACGGTACATGAGTTGCAGTTCCTCCCCTTTTCTTATGTGGGTTAATATATGCAGGGCATAATCCAGGGTGACCCCCAATAGTATGGCTCCTATACCCAAGGATACGGCGGAAAGGGATTCACGGGAAATAGCCAAAAGGGCCAAAGCCAAAAGTGCCCCAAAAAGGGTAGGGGCAAACAGTATGAAAGGAAGGGTAACCCGTCTATAGAAGACCATAAGAAGTACAAGTAGCACCACCATGGCAATGCTTACTGTAAAAATAATATCGTTCTTTACTTGTTGGGCATTGGCCACGGCTACCAAAGCGGCACCAAAAAAGGAAACATCCACTTTGTCGCCATACGCGTCGTTCAGTTTTCGCTGGATTTCATAAAGTCCATCGGCCAACGGTCTGTTTTCCACAGTGGCACTTGAGGGATATGTAGGGGTGATGAAAAGTAGGATATTGGTTTCCTCCTTGTTCAACAAAAAGCCGTTTTTTAGGATAAAATCTTCGGCAACCCCTATTTTTTGAAGTTTTTTAAGAGCAATAAAGGAGAGTCCCAAGGGGTCCTTTATGATAGTTTTTTTGGTGATGATTCCAGAGGGGGACACCAAGCTACGGTAGTTTTGTTCCATTTGAAGTTGGATACTATCCCTTGATAGCTTCCCTTCGATTTCCTTATAATCGGTTTCGTTCAAAAAAAAGGGCAGATTGTCATATACCATATCCAGTGTATTCAAGACCTGGTCATCGTCTACCTTACCTTGAATGTTCTTTACATATTCTGAATACCCATTTTGAAGACTGTCCACAAAATCAGATGCATACTTGGTGAGCACTACCACGGAAGCAGTGTCTCCCTTTTCAATGTTTACGATGATTTTATCCGTAAAGGCAATTGATTTCAGTACTTTCTGAATGCGCCTTGACTCGGGATTGGAGGGTATTAGGGCAGTGATATCGTCCTTGAAATTAACTTTCGTAGTACAAAATACCAGACCTGCAATTACAAGAAGAAGCAGAAAGACACTGATTGCCCTATGTTTTCTAATATGTTTGTATGCCCTAAAAAAGAAATCACCCATTGTTTACGGCCATTTTCCGCTTTCCAAAAAAAGTAAGGGTAAGATAGCCTATTCCCCCTAAAAGTAATGCGCCCGTAAGGGCCAATACCATACTCCCCAACAAGTAAGCCTTTAAATGTATAAGGAAATTAAAATTTTCATTGATGGAATCCAATGAGAAGGTAAAGGATTCCCCTAAAATCCAACTACCTGTCTGCAGACTTGCCAGTACAATAAATGGAATAAAGGGCGGCAAACTTACATTGGAAAAGGCAAAGGCAATGGGTTTGTTCAGTTTAAGAAGAAAGGATAAAAAAAGTACCAATAGGGTATGTAGCCCCCACAAAGGACTAAGGCCTATAAAAACCCCCAAAGCAATGGAGGATGCCTTTTTCGCAGGAGTATCCTTACTTCCCAGAACATCGTTCAGTAGGAATTTTTTAACCCCCTTTTTTTTAACCTTTCTAAAAAAATCCCTTGGTTTTATATAAAAAAGGGTCACAAATACGAACCATGTATTTAGAATACTGATACGCGTAAAGTCCGGCACAGTTCTAAAATGGGATACACGGTCCACGTCGTCATATACTATTTTAACCGGTACGTTTTTTACCAAGGTTCCGTTCCAAGAAGCCTTTACGATCACCTCGATTTCAAATTCAAACTTAGGTGTAAAAAGAGATAGCTTTTCAATTTCCTTCAATGGATATAAACGATAGCCACATTGTGTATCCTGTAGCCATGTTCCTGTTTCGAACCAAAACCAAAAATTTGAGAATTTGTTGCCAAAACTACTTTTGCCCGGAACATCGGCTTGGGCCATGTTTCGGGCTCCTATGTACAATACATTTTTTGTAGCCTCGTTCTCCAAGGCATCCAAAAATACGGGGATGTCCTCCGCAAAGTGTTGCCCATCAGAATCCATAGTTATGGCATATTCGTAGCCCTTGTTCAAAGCTTCTTTAAATCCAGTTTTAAGAGCCTTGCCCTTTCCTTGGTTTTTTTCAAGATGGATTTGATGGATCTGGGAAAAGCCTTGTAAAATTTCAAGGGTGCCGTCCGTAGCGCCGTCGTTGACTACTATGATGTTCGAAGTGAACCGCAATACACCCCGCAATACCCTGGCCAATGATTTTTCATTATTGTACGTTGGTATCAGTACACAGCAACGCCATTGTTGCATTCTCTCCATTATGGATGCTTGGTCCGGCACTTGGTTTTGATTTTATGATGCTAAAAATTCCGGTAAAGATACATAATCAAAAAGGTCTAGAAGCCCAACTTTTCCGTATCTGAAAAAGCTTTTGAACCCTTGATATATTTCTGAATCATTTTTTTTAAGGAGCCATCCTTCAATTCCGAAAAGTGTTCTAGAATATAATTTTTATCGGCCTCCAAGGCATTATGGTACTTTACAATTTTCGGCGCATTTTCCTGTACGCTCAATCGAATGAATCTGAGTTCAATATTTTCAGGTTTGTATGCTACGGCGGCTTCGATGATGGCGACTCCCTCCTGAAAGAATTCCTTTTTGTCCTTTGCTGTTTTTGCGTGTTTTGCCTTTAGGGTAAAAACGGCTCCTTTATAGCCATATAGTACGGCGTTGTTCTCCAAGGTAATCGTGGCCAATAACTCGTTCAGGTTATCGGTCATGGAGGCATCTTCTATGGCTTCGGGATATAGCTTGCGGACTTCCTCAATATGAATGAAAAAAAGAAAAAAGGATAGAAATCCCACGAGTACCAATTTCATTAGGCTTTAATTTTGAAATTGGCGTTCAATTTTAATGCCAAGGTATCTTCAAAACGCACGGTATTCTTGATTTTGACTTCGCTTTCATTCTGGTCAAGTTCAATTTCCAATTGTACGATATCATTTTTCTCAGGGTTGATAACGGCCATGAACTTAACATTCGAAGCTACGGACAACACTAGTTTTTTCTCCAAGGATTTTTCGGTAAGCTCCTTAATGATTTGTATTACACAAACACCGGGCAATACGGGATGGCCTGGAAAATGCCCTTCGAATATCTCGTGTTCTTTATTGAGTTTAATAGTGGCCTTCACATGAGGTTCCACAAACTCGAATTCCTGAATTTCGTACAATCCTTCTAACAACATCTATTTACTTTTAAATTTATAGGAAGCACCCAATTGAAAAACACCGTTCAAGTTGCTTCCTGCTTCCTCGTAAAGGTCATCGGCCCCAAACAAGTCCACACTTACGGTTCCTTGTTTATAACGTGCTTCCAAAATAAGTCCAAAATTAAACTCATATCCCATACCTCCAAATACCACAACATCAAAAGGGGATATTTCGCCATCCGCATCACCATTGAACAAATTCACAAAGTTATTTTTTAGGTTTATGTCCAACCCCAAGCCTAGGTTAAAATGAAACCCTTTAGCTAGTCCTACATAAAATTTATTGGCGGCCATTACCGACAAATAATCAATTTGAACATCCCCAAAATCGGAGCTAACGGAGGCTCCGCCTTGGGAGGAGTAAAAAACTTCCGGTTGAATGGCGTAGCGCTTCGTAATCGGAATGTCCAGAAACCCGCCAATATATAATCCCGATTTAGGTTCCAAGCGGGTCTTGCTAATTCGGCTTTCATTATAGCCCAATTTGATGCCAGGAGCCACCTGTGCTTTTGATTCCGATATGCCGGCACAGATAATAAAAAAGAGTATGGTGGCTAACTTATTCATTTGATGGCCCGTAAAGATATGGCAAGTTTCAAGTTTTTATGTGAAATTTGAATATGTCTTGCCATGGTGTCGCCTATTTCAAAAAATGCGATGTCTACTTTTTCCCTTTGGTTTCTTACGCGTGTGATATTGGTCAGGGTATCGTTTTTGAACGTATAGTAATGTATTTTGGAATCTATTTTGACCTTATTCAATATGTTTTCACCCTTTTCAAAGGTTTCCAAAGAGGATGTTTTTTCTTGGACCAGGCTTCTAAAATCCTGCTCCAATACACTTAAAAGAATCTTACGGTCTAGTTCCTTTAGGATACGGTTTACCTTAAATTCAGTCTCGCTTATAGAGAAATCAAAGATGGTGTTTCCAAGTTCCGTAGTAAAGGCAATTCGATGGGTTTTATCATCCATCTTCTTTAATACCAAAATCCCCCCGAAGGTATTCTTAAAAACGGTAATATTGGATTTGTAGACATAGTCTTTTTTTTTATCCGAGAAATAAGGGTTGACGATTTCCTGGGTAATGATTTCCGTAGTTGTATATCCTCTTTTTTTGGGATAGGAAGCACACCCCAAAAGAAGAAGGAAAAGGCTAAAGGTTAAAAACCGCATCTGGAATCGCTTTGTTTTCTACTTTATTTGAAAATACGATTCTAGTATAATCGCCACTGGGTTCGATCATTTTTACCTCTTCCACGGTTCCCTGTTTGGAAAATCTGATGTGAAAGGCTTTGATAAAATCCGAAAATTTAGGGTCTTTGGGCAAAAAGTGAACCAAAGGGGCACCATTTTCCCTAAAGTAGGCAATTTCAAATTCATCGGCGCTGAACATATCCCCGTTGATACTGGCACTGATCAAATGGTTAAGCTGTTTGAAGAGTTCGTTGGAGCCCAGGTCCAGTTTGCTCTTATTGCCGTTATCGTTAATGAGGAGTTTTTCATCTTTAAAAACAACCTTGTACGAAAATGGTTTTAGATATTGCCAACTGACATTTTCAGGGCTTTTAAAAGCTAATTTTCCGCTCGATTCAATATCATTGGACAAAAAGTCCAGGTGTTTGTACTGAACAAAATCACTTGTGATGGTTTGGGTCTGTTGTGCTTTTTGTTTAACCATTTCCTGTAGGGATTTCGCCTCTTGAACGGACATTTTAGTCTGGGCGAAACCCACATAGGAGAAAAATAACAAGATTACCAAGATTCTATTCATAAGCCCTTATTTGAAGTAATTGGTCCACTGTAACCGATTCCAACTTTCTGTTTTCCAAAAATACCAATAATCGTTCCAAAACGGCGATAGATTTTGCACTGGTGTCATGAAGTAGGATAATGGAACCTTCTTCCGTTTTGGAAGTTATCCGTTTCAAAACCTGATTTTCATTCCTAAAAGTGGTATCCAAGGAACGAACGTTCCAACCTATGGAATTTAATTCTAGGTTTTTTACGGCCCGTGCTATGCTTGGGTTAGTGACGCCAAAAGCGGGCCGGTACAAGGTCATTTTTAAACCCGTTAGCTTTTCCACAATTTTGTTCGTTCGATTCAGCTCTTGGGTTACTTTGGATGTGCCAAAAAAGCCAAAGGTGTTTGCATGTGAAAACGTATGGTTCCCTACAGAATGTCCTTGCCTTATGATTTCCTTAATTAGCTCCGGATGTTTTGCAATATTTTTCCCGATGCAGAAAAAGGTCGCCTTGGCATTGTACTTTTCCAGAAGGGATAGAGCTTTGGGCGTGTATTCCGGATGCGGTCCGTCATCAAAGGTTATGGCGATTTGGGGTTTATTGATTTCGTTATTTGAATTCAAGGAAGTCATGTGGTAGTTCCACCGGATAAAAAAAGAACCACACAGTGTCAAGAAGAACCAACTTGCCGTCAATAGGGCGAAAGCGGGCCAAGGAATCGGTTTGAAAATGGAAATGGCCAGAGAGACAACGACGCCTAATAGAAAAATAGTATTTACGGTTTTCCGTGTTAACATTTTTCCAGGACTACCAGACTGTGGTTTTTACCTCGATATTGGTTATATAACAAAAGCCTTTTTGGTTGGCTTACTTTTATATCGTTCCAACGGATAACCTCAGGAACCTTACCGGTTTTGAAGATTTTATTGGCCATCCAAAAACCGAAACCGGAGGCTGTGTCATACTCTCCGGAAAGATGCTTGTACACAAATTGTGGAATAGTTTGAAATATCCCATTTGCAAGGTCATGGTAAATCGTATCGAAATCTACATCCCCATTGTTACCTAAAATGACACCGTCCAAATCTTCGAGTGTCAATCCATTCGTATCCAAAAAACCCAGAATTGTACCGGAGACCTCCTCCTTCCTTAGGGTATTGTAAATTCCCATGGCAAAGAGCTTTGAATAGGTTGTATCCTGTTTTTGATTGGACAGTACAAAAAAGTGGGATCCCTCACCAAAAACAATGCCCTTGGTGCCGGAGCGCAGTACCTGTTCCCTGGAAACAGGCTCTTTTTTTATATGATCGATGAATTGATGTGTGGTTACATGGTGTTCTACCAGTTCGTCTACGGCTCCTACCAATATGTTTTCAGCTTCATTGTTCTCTAATTGTAGCTTGGCGTCCCATAGGCTGGACTCGAACGATATGTTGGAATGCACGTAGGTAAAATTGTATCCTTTGCACCCCATATCCAATGCAATGGAGCCCGCTACGGTGTTGTGGGAAGATTGAATGAACCGGGTAGGGGTAAGGTACTGTTCGTCATTATCCAGTAAATCCCGTACAAATTTTTCGGATTCGCCCAGACAACCAAGGCCTGTGCCTACAATGATGGCGTCCACGTTTTTCAAGTCTGCTTCCTTCATGGCATTTTGGGAGCTGACGGCGCTCATTTTAAGTCCTTTTGCCATTCTTCTGGCCGCCGCTGGAGGTATGTAGTCCTTATAATTGGGGTCAACCGCTTTAACCGAAGTACCCTCATAATCAACAACTTCCTCCAAAAAGCCCGAATCATCAAAGGTTTTTTGGACGGAAACCGAGCCGATACTGTTTATGTACACCTCCATTTTCATGTGTTTAAAATTAGGTTATTGGCTTGATTTTTAAACATTTTCTTTCGCCTGGGTATTTAACTTACCATACCAATGCCCTCGATGAGGGTTTCATGCCTCTTTGGTAAAAATAAGGGTAGAACAGTTACCGCCAAAACCAAAGGAATTGGAGAGTACCGTTTTTATTTCCTTGTTTTTTAATTGGGTCTCTGGAACCAAATTAAATTCGGTCATGGGCGTCTTAAAGTTGAGGTTGGGATAGATAACGTTGTTTTGGATGGACAAAACGGAATAAACGGCCTCTACACCTGCTGCTACTGCCAAGGTATGCCCCGTAAATGGTTTGGTGGAACTGAATTCCGGAACGTTCTCCTTAAAAACACGAAGTAAGGCCCTCCCTTCGGAAAGGTCGTTGTTGGGCGTTGCCGTACCGTGTGCATTGATATAATCCACCTCGCTTGGGGAAATTCCGGCCACTTTTAGGGCCTTCTCCATCGCCATGACGGCTCCGTCGCCATTTTCCGACGAAGCGGTTTGGTGATAGGCGTCGTTGGCATTGCCATAGCCTTTTACATAGGCCAACACCTTTTTGTTTTCCTTGGAAACGATTCCATCTGATTCCAATACCAAAAATGCGGCCGCCTCGCCCAGATTCAACCCTTTTCTGTGTTCATCAAAGGGAGTGTTATACTTATCGGATAAGATCATCAAGGTCTTAAAGCCATTGATGGTAAACTTTGAAAGACTGTCCGATCCGCCCACGATTACCCGGTCCAGTTCACCACTCTTGATCATTCTGGCCCCCAACATGATCGCATTGGCGGCGGAGGAACAGGCCGTACTAATGGTGGTTACAAAGCTTTTGGTAAGACCTATGGCATCCGCAATTTTTTGTGTGGAGTCACCGGCATGCAAGCTGTTAATGTGATTCCAATGAAGGTCCCTTTCATAAAAGTCGTAGAAATATTGCTCCGATTTGTCCATGCCCCCTACCGTAGTGCCGGATATAAGTCCGGTTCTGTACTCAGATATATTTTGAATGTCTGCCTGTGCCAGTGCTTCCTTTGCCGCGATTATTCCCAGTAAAGGGGTCCTCGAATGGGAATCTGAAGGCAGTCCCAGTAATTTTTCCAATTCCCCATTGGTCATCGGAACTTCCCCCACCATGATTTCATGTTCATGGACCGTTTTTATACGGCTGACTTTGGAAATGCCCGTTGTACCGGAAATCAAGGAAGCGAAGTTATCCGCAACATTGTTACCAATAGCGGAAATTAGGCCCATTCCAGTAATCGCAACTCCTTGATTCATTGAAAATATTTAGACAAATAGCAGATTACAACTTGTATGTAAATCTGTGATAGGTTGCCACGTTAGGCTTTGTTCGCACTGATGTAAGCGGCCATGGTATCGATGGACTCGAAGATTTTTCGGCCTTCCTTTGGATCTGCCAGTTTAATGCCATAATCCTTGTCCAGCATTACGATGAGTTCCAACGCGTCAATCGAGTCAAGTCCCAAACCGTCTCCAAACAATGGGTCGTTGTCCGCAATTTCAGCTGCGGTAACATCTTCCAGGTTCAGCTGCTCTATAATTTTTTTCTTTAATTCTTGTTTCAAATCACTGCTCATGGGTCGTCTTATATAATCGGTTTATTTCAGCATCGGAATGGACAAAAGTACCTTTCTTCGCTACAACATACAAAAATGCATCATATTTTTCATTATCCACATCTACCCACCCACATAATACCTTTTTGGCCTTGTTTTCATCCATTAATTCCGCAGCATAGGAACTCAGGGTTTCAGGGCTGAATTCGTCCATGACAAAGAAACAGTTCTCTGAATGAATTTTGTGCTTGATACTGATTTCGCCCATACAGATATTGGCCAAGGTATATACGAAAACGGCGGGGCTGGGATAGTACTGGGTGGCATCCTTTATGGAGTCTTGGTACCCACGGTCCGTATCCAAACTGGAAGCCCTATTGGAGAATACCATGGCGATATTTTTTTCCGATTCTTCCCTCAATAACACATTCGCGGCCAAAAGTCCCAGTTTACTCAGGTTGTCCATTTTAAAGAACTTGGGATAATCCACGATCAACTGTTTGTAGGCCAATTTCATGACCGATTTAAAATCGGTTTCCAAGGTTTTGAATACGGGCGTACCGTTAACGGAAACGATGCCATTGTTTACGTGGCTAAAGGATTCTATGTAATACCGGTTCTCCAATAAAATTATTTCTTTTTGCAGACGAATAACGTGTGGAATTCGCCCAAACTTATATCATTCTTCAATTCCAAACCGGCGGCTTCGGCAAGTTCCATAAGTTCCGTGGCCTTGTACATTTTGCTGTTTCCGTTGGCCAAAGCGGTAAAGTAGAGGGACGTGGCTTCCAAGGTGAATTTGGCGTTCTCGAATTTTTGTCGGTCCGTATAGGTCTCAATAATGATCAATTCCGTTTGGGATTCCATGGCATTCGCCGCTGTTTTCAAAATTTTTAGGATTTCCTCTTTTGAGAAGCAATCCAAGAATTGGCTCATCCAAATGGTATCCGCACCCATGGGAATTTGAGGATTTTCTGAAAGCCAATCGATTTCACTTCCTTGGACCCTGTCCCCAAAACCTTGATCCGCGGTATTCTTCAAGGCTACCTTTAATTGTCCAGGTAAATCGAAAATATGCACGTTTACCTCTTCGTTGTAAGCACAACATTGGATGGCAAATTTTCCGGTGTTTCCGCCAATATCGAACAACAGTTTTGGTTGGTGCCTAAAGACGATTTTTAGCGCTTCCTCAAAAATACCATCAGAATAGAAGTGATCAAAAGCGAACCATGACTTCTGAATTTCAGGTTTCAATTGGGAAAGTCCCTCGTAAATGGTGGGCCAATTTCCCAATTCCTTGAGTCCGGCAGGTTTGCCTTCCCGAATGGCTTCCTCTAAGTGGAAAAGTCCCTTGTAACAAACATCTTGAGTGAAATTCATGTTCACCTGGGTCATAGGGTTGTAATTTAAGAAATAACCAATTTTGGTGAGCTCATACCTTCCGCGTTCGTCCATGGAGACAATGTTGGCACTTTCGGCCATTTCCAAGAGTACGCTCAGGCCATACTCGCTAATGGAGAGTTCCTCGCAAATTTCGGTAAGGGTGACCCCGCCTTTGGCTACGTTTTGAAATATAAAGTCAAAAACCCCTAAATTTTTCAAGGAAACCGTGGTCTGGAAAACGAAAGGGGCAAAAGCTATTTTCTGTGCCTCCTGCAGTGCATCAATGGCCTTAATATATTTTTTTGGCATTTCTTAAAATCAAGGATTGAAAAAGGCGAATTTAATACCCCACACGATAATAACAAAGTTTATACCTTTTTAAAGATAACCGCGGTGTTTGAACCGCCAAACCCCGAGGCGGTTTTCAGGAATACGTTTAGTTCCTTTTTGGTTGTTTCTTTGATAATGTTCATGGGCCTTGAGACACCCAGTTCCTCAAAACCAAGGGAGGCGAACAAGGTGTTTTTATGCAATGAATGCATGCCGATGATGGATTCCAGTAGGCCCGATGCGCCCAAGGTGTGCCCAAAGTAGCTTTTTAGACTGTTTACGGGTGTTTTGGATAGGCCGGCACGTTCAAAGGCGATCGACTCCATTTCATCATTGAACATCGTGGCCGTACCATGCCCGGAAATATAATCGATATCATTTTTTTCCATGCCCGATTGTAATACGGCATTTTCAATGCACCTGTAAAGCCCCTCACCGGTACGGGAAGGACCCGAGATGTGGTTGGCATCGTTACAGGATGCCTCCCCCATTATTTGGACGGATTCTGGGGCCAAATCGCTAGGGTTTTTGGTCACCAAGGCACTGGCTGCCACCTCTCCGATATTAATACCGGTCCGGGAATTACAATAAGGTCTACAGGGTTCCAAACTTAACGCTTGAAAAGCATTGAACCCTGAAAGTATGAACTGGGTTACTAAATCCCCTGCCACCACATACATGCGATCATATTTCCCTTGTCTTATCAATCTTTTGGCTACGGCGACTGCCAAAACGCCGGATACGCAGGCATTGGAAATAATAATGGCCTTGTTTTTAAATCCGAAGAATTTCTGAACCTGTTCACCCAAGTATGCAAGATAGGCCCTGGATTCCGCAAAATTACTGTTTTCCTCCAGAACATCGATGTTTCCTTTGGTAGTGGAAATAAGAAGTCCCGTTCTTTCGTCCAATCCTAACTTTGATTTGCCAAGCGTGTCCGCAAGGGAGACCAACATCATTTTCTCCAAACGGGTGTGTTCCGTGTCGGGATTGAGGTTTTCATATCGATTTTGAAGCTCCTTTGCGGCTATCCGTGAGGAACAAAAGGGCACATGCAATACCTTGTTGTCTTCATAGACCGATAACCCGCAGTTTCCTTTTTCGATACTATCGATAACCGTGGTACTATCAAAACCTAAGGAAGAAACGATGTTGTTATGTGATAGGTAAACGTTATCCATCCAATAGACCCACTTTTTTCTTCCACTCTTTAAAAAATTCGGGAATGACTAAGGAAAGTTCCCCTTGAAGTTCCACAAAGACTTGAACGGTTTCCCCGGTGCAAACAACTTTACCTTCGGGGTTCATGATTTCGTACCTGAATATCATTTTTGCCGCCGCCGTATCTACATAGGTTGTCTTTATCTCGGCAACATCGCCATAGCGGAGCGGGAGCTTGTGTTCACAGGTAGATTTTACGATGGGGGAGGAAAAATTATGTTTCTTTTGATCCAGATAGGAAATCCCGTGATGTCTCCCAAAAGCTTCACGTCCATCCTCAAAATATTGAATGTAGTTTCCGTGCCAAACGATACCCAATGGGTCGGTTTCGGTAAAACGGACACGTACCTTGCTGGTAAAACTGATTTCCTTGGAACTGTTAGACGGCATTTTTTCTTTCGTTATAAATTATGGCCACAACCGTTGTTGCAATGAAAAATAGGAAAAGGGCGAATATTTCCGGAAGGATTTCCCCAAACCCAACATTTCTCAAAAATACATCATAAAAGGCATTCAATCCCCAGTTCATTGGGGACAGTTTTGAGAGCAGCTGCATAAAATGGGGCATGGCAAAAACGGGTACCCAAACCCCACCAATGGCCGCAAGGATGACCACAAAGGTTGCCCCAAAGGGAGCCGATTGCTCCTGGGATTTGGCAACGGTTCCCAACAGCAGTCCCAAACCAATGGCTGCCAGTCCTGCAAAAAACGCAACGATCATCAATAACGGAATTCTTCCCGCTACTTCCAATTTGGGAAGACCCATCAAAGGAAAAAGGTACACACCCAACAGGAGCATCAAAATAAATTGAACGAGGGAAACGACTAAAAAAACAAAGGCTTTGCCTCCCAAAACCGTCGCGTAGGGAATGGGCTGGGTCCTAAGTCTTATGAACGTTCCCTGATTTTTTTCATGCACCATGTTTATTGATAAGGGCAAAATGATAAAGAAGATGGCGAACAAGGTCCAAGCTGGAATATTATGTTGGGTGGAGTTGGGGATACTTGCCTTTTTTTTGGCGTTTGGAACAATTTCAGTGAAGGAAATAAAGCTTTCCGTATCAAAAATGGAACTGTTTTCATCCTCGCCCAACTCCTCTTGGAAGGCCCTGTAAATGGATTTGCTCTCAATTTGGGAAATCATTTTATCGATGTTGTTCCGCACAGAACTTTTAAAGGATTGCTGTGTGGCAGGATCGAAGTAGAGCCTGATTTCCTTTTTTTCGATTTTGACCTCAGACTGATTTTGTAACTCCTCAACCCCAAACTGGGCCAATATACCAGATACGTTCTGGTCTATTTTTAGGTGTAAATCACGTGTCAGATTTTTAGGTAGGATAATGGCCAATTGATATTCACCTTTTTGTACCAAGTTTTGAGCTTGCTCCTCACTTTCTTCCCTAATGATTTCAAAAAGTCGGGACTCCTTTAGGTTATCCCCAACCTGGTCCGAAACTTCCCCTTGGTCCAAATCGACTAGAAGAACAGGTATCTTGTTTTCCTGGATGGTCTTAAAGGTATTGTCCTGTATCAGCGTGATGGTAACGACCAAAAGCAATGGCATCAGGAACAAAACGGCCAGGCCGCCCAGATCCCGGGAAAGCAACCAAAACTCCTTTTTTGCCGATACCCAAAGTTTATGCATAATCGCGAAGGGTTTTACCGGTTTGAGCCAAGAAAACCTCTTCCAAGTGTTCCGCACCTTGTTCGTCTTGTATCAATTCTTTGGGAGTTCCCAAACAAAGTAGCTTGCCATGGTCTATAATTCCCACTCGGGTACAAAGTGTTTCTGCCTCGTTCAAGTGATGTGAAGTGTACACAATGGTGGTTCCATTGGCGTTCAATTCCTTTAAATAATCGATGATGACCGTTTTGGACTGAACGTCCACTCCAACCGTAGGTTCGTCCAAAAAAAGTACTTTCGGTTGGTGAAGAATACTGGCTATTAGATTTATCCGTCGCTTCATACCACCAGAGAAGGCCTTTATCTTTTTATTGGCGAATTTTTCGAGCCCCAATATTCTTAAATGCTCTTGAATGGATGTTTTGAAGGAAGGCCCCTGTAACCCAAACATACTGCCAAAATAATAGAGGTTTTCAAAGGCTGTTAGGCTAGGATACAGGGCATATTCCTGAGGTACGATACCGATCAGCTGTTTCAATTCCTTATTGTGCGATGCGTAATCAAGGCCATCAATTTTGAAGGAACCTGAGGTAGGTTTTATCAATCCGCTTAGAATGGAGATAAGGGTTGTTTTGCCAGCTCCGTTAGGACCCAGCAATCCAAATATTTCCCCTGTTTGGATGTTCAGGTCCAACTTCAGAAGGGAGTACTGTTCCGCCTCCTTGTATTTTTTGGAAAGTTGGTCGATTTGAATCATAAAACTATTCTTAAACCGCCTTTTTAAGGGTTTTAAAAAAGTGCTCTTCACGATCGGCCAGCACTTCCAATTGAATGGCTACATCTTCGTAACCGCTACTTTGTGAATTTCGGTTTTTGTAAATGCGTGACGCATCCACGGCAAAGTCGCGCCAAGCATCGCCAATTGAGGTCATTTCCGTGGAAAGTTCCATGAGCTTTGGATTGTCCAAAAGGGTACTGGCCTCTTGTAAAAATGCCGCATAAATGTACCTGAAACCCCCGCCGCCCGTACCTATTTCTTCTTGCATACGAACAATTTGACCTAAGTAGTGGTTCGCTTTTTTTGGCCCTAGCTTCTTGGGCCATTTCCTTATATTCTTGGCTACCCATCGCATCGCCTTTACGCCCACTATGGGCACGGGGGCGGTCATATCCCTCGCCGTTTGTTTGATTCCTTTAACTATCGCGGTCTTCAATTCTAGTTTCTCCGGAAAGGAAATGGGGTAGTACATATGTCCTTTTGGGGCAAACGCACCTTTGGCAAAACGCACTTTCTCAAGTTCCTTAATGGAAAGGCTGGTTACCTCTTCCATGACAGGATCACTTATTAAATAACGGTCTCCCTGTTTGCCGTACACCACCATATTGTGGGCATTGAAATGGAAACGGTATTCGTCCGGGAAATATACCAGATTGTACACGCCCACTTGTAAACCCACGGGATTGTTTTTGGCCAAATTTTGGTCGAGGCGTTCCTGGGCTTTTTTGGGATTCTTGAACTTTTCCCGTTTCATCTTTATACCCGTGCGTTTCGCAAATTTATTGAATATGAACCCTGGCATGGAACGGTAGGTGAAAACCGGGGCATAATTGACCTTTAGGAAGGGCAGGTAACTGAACAACAGACCAGAACCAATACCAAACACCATGGGTTCGCTTATTTGGAAACCATTGTGTTTCATAAGATTTGAAACAACCCCATTTTCACAGTGAGCGGACTGGTTGTGAGCAAAGTCTATTTTAAGATTTTCCGTCATCAATGGATTTCAATTGTTCAATACTGATGTCGAAGACATCGGCATATTTTTGTAACGTTTTTTGATTAAGCTTTTTGAATACCAATGGTTTAAAGTGCCTTTTTACGCGCCATTGCCATAGGCCCATATAGCTTGCCAGTACGGGCAGGTCCATTTTATGGACTTCCATGTAATATTCGATAGGGCTTGTTTCATTGTTCAAAACCCTATTTTTAGCATAGGCGATGCGCTCCTCTATTTCTTGGATGGCATTGTCCAGTGCAATTTTTTTGGGGTCCCAACCGGTACTTAAAGAGGTAGTGTATTTTCCATCGTCATCCACTGCGTACACCATCTCCCTAAAATTGGCAGATGCAAGGTTGCTCTCGTCCTGCGGTACATCTTCTTTCTTCATTCTTATACTTCTTGTATCAAACAGTTCAAAGTACAATCTACAATTAAATCGGCATTTCTAAAAGTGCTGGAACTCATCGTGCAGATACTTACGCCGTTCAGGTCATACCGAGACATGAGTTGTGCTTTCGTTACCAATATATCATGAACTTTGGGCAATTCATAGATCTGCACCTTTTTTATGGCGCTTATATAGCCTATAAGGTCGTTACTGGTACCTTCCATGTCCTTTTTATCGTAAAAGCTTTGACCAACGATGGCGGAACAGGTTTGGGCGGCATTTTCAATAAGTCCAGCTTCGGTAAAAAAACCGTTTTCCAAAAAAATGCAATGGGGGAGTATCTTGAATTCCGTAATGACGGATGTATCGTCTACAAAGGGCATATCACTGACAAAAAGCATTGGGGGCCTGTGGGGCAAGAATTTTCGAATGTCTATTTTTTGCCCATCCCTTTCCATGACGTTTATGCTAAGGCAGTTTTAATCTCACTGGTGGCAATCAAGGTATCGCCGCACTCGACTTTTGCCTCTACTAAAGTCACCCCCATGATATCGTGCAAAATGGTAACCGTGGTAATCAATTCCGAGCCTAGTTTTGGCAGTTCGAAAATTTCGGCTTTTTTAATGGCTCCTATGTATCCTACGGGAGCGGGTTCATTTTTTAAGTAATAGGTATAGCCTTTGTGCATGGCCACGGTTTGGGCCATATTTTCAATAAGCCCAGGTTCCAGAAAGATATTATTGTTACAGAAAAGGTTTTTGTTGCTTATAGTCAATCCAGTGACAATTTTGTTATTAGAGAAATGGTGCAACTTGTCCACCATTACGAATGGCTCCTTTTGAGGTATAAGTTCGATGACGAATTCAGAATCGGTTATGGGCGGCAGTAGTCGTTCCATCTAATAGACGGTTAAATAGGCGTACATATAAGAAAACCTGGCGCTTTCCGGTACATGTAATAATATTTTGTCCCCTTTTTTCAACTTTCCGGAGGCAACCAGTTCCTCCAACATCACATAAATGGAAGCAGCTCCTACATTGCCTACATGCTCAAGGTTCAAAAACCACTTTTCCCATGGCATGGGTATACCTTGTTTTTCCATTTCCGCATATAGACCTTCCTTAAAGTAGTACGAGGAAATGTGAGGCAAATAGTAGTCTACGTCCTCTGGTCCAATACCATGCTTTTCGTAGGCCTGTTTTAAACTATCGACCCCTTTGACCAAGATGTTGGCACCTAACAATCTGGTGTCCTGTTTCATGGCGAATAGGGATAATTTTCCCCATTCGTGGGCAGGGAATTCACTCCATGGCTTTAGATTTCCATCCTCCTTTTTTTCGGCCCCGGCATACATACAGGCGTCCATTTCAAAGGCATAGGAATAGCCATCCATCCACTCAATTTTAAGAGGGTTCGCACCATTGGGTGTATTCTCCAATAGCATTGCCCCGGCTCCATCGGATAGCATCCACCGCAAAAACTCCTTGTTAAAGGCCAGTATAGGATTGTCCTCCAACTCTTTTAAATGGGTAACCTCGTTTTCAAAAATATCACTGGTCATCCAAGAAGAAGTGCGTTCAGAACCAGCACATACTGCATTATCCACTTGTCCCGTCATAACCGAAAGATAACCGTACTTAAGCGCATTCATTCCAGAACAACAAGCACCTGATGGAGAATTAATTTCCATATTGCCGTTCTTCAGATAGCCGTGTACCATGGCGGCGTGGGAGGGTAAAATTTGATCCGGACTAGATGTGCCACAGGACAATAATTGTATATCCTTGGTGGTAAAGTTTTCATCACAAAGCTTCTCAACCACCTCCTTGGTCAATTGTGCATTGTTGTGGGTAGTATTACCATGCTCATCAATAGCATAGTAGCGTTGTTTTATTTGATTGTTTCGAAGGACAACACGTCGTGCTTTGGAAGCTTTACCGTCTATAACTCCCAGTTTTTCCTCCATTTCTTCGTTGGAAACGGGTTTGTTGGGCAAAAATTTGGCAATTTTAGTTATATAAACGTCCTTCATCAATTCTCTTTTAACGCAACCGAAGAATAATAGGCTTTATCATTTCTTCTTCGTTTGTAGCTCGGCAAATAAGTCAGCAAAAATACGATAAAAACTATAGGGGCTATGACCCAAATAGCAAATAACAAATAAATTTTGAAGAAACCAATCCATTTGAGGCGTTTGGGATTTCCGGGTTCTCCTTTCTTGATAATGTGGTTCGCCCATTTGGAAAAAAGTACGTTTCCCCTTTTATCGGTCATTATGAGAAAGGGATTTATGCTAACCCCGTTAAGGGCTAAAATCTCATTTTGAAGGGCGTCATAATTATTGGATAGCAGGGCTTTCTTTATGGGAGCCCCAAATCGCTCCGCTTCTTTAATATCCTTGTCAGACACCCCGGGTTTTGGAAAAATTCCCAAATACCGGTCCTTTTTGCCCGAAAACATCCAATGCGCAATCGTAATCACACTTATATGATTGATATTTCTATCTACCAAGGCGATATGTCCCACTAATTTTGCCCCAACATCAAGCAAGAGTTTCTTCATTTTCTCTTGGGCCATGATCCACATATTTCTACAGGCTACTACGGTGACCACAGGAGTGTCCCCAAGGAGGAATTTTGCATCGGAGGATTTCAAAAAAGAGTTTATGGGTATCGATGGTGTCAAATACCAGACCGGATAGCCCAAAAGCACCAAATCGTACTTTTTGTCCAAAATCGTTTTGGATGGAGATTCAAAATCAGTTGGAATCTGAAGAAAAGATTCCGGAAAGCTATCATAGAATTTTTCCTTCTTCCAGGGAAAGTCATAGGTTGGTTTCGGCACTATTTCATAATAGGAAATACGAACATTATCGCCTTGGATGTTTCTTGCGATATTTTCCAGTATGGTCAATAACTGTCCGGTTTGGGAATAGTATATAATTAAAACTTCCTTCATTTCTTTAGACTGTCTTTCCAAAAGTCAAAATAATTGAACCACTGATAGGGATACCTTTCTAAAATCCATTCCATACTTTGGGTGAATTCACTTAGTAGGGCTTGCGGATCCCGTGCCTTGGCAATCGCTTTTTTTGCATACAGATGATATTCTTTTTTAGGCCCTTTCAAAACATATACGAATAGCACCGGTACCTTTAAACGGGTAGCTAATAGATAGGGTCCCAATGGAAATTCTGCTTCGGCGCCTAAAAATTCCTGTTTTAGGGTTTTGGTTCCAGGGAGGTATCGATCTCCTGTAAAAACGACTAACCCCCCTTGGCCCAGAGCAGTGTGAATCTCAAAAATATGCGACATGTCTTCACGTACCACAATAAATTCCATGGAGGATTTTGCAACAATGCCGTCCATGTACTCCTTAATATTCTCATGTTCCGCATGTGTGGTCACCATGAAAATTTTGGAGATAGAGTATCGGTTTTCAAGAAAATAATGGGATACTTCAAAATTTCCAATGTGGCCACTGATCAATATTCCGCCCTTGTTCTGTTTGAGCAATTCGTCAATGTGTTCTATTCCATCATGTGTGTAGTGATAGACCTCCCGGAATTTTGTTGAAATGGCAACCCTATCAGTAAGTACCTTGCCAAGCATATAATAGCTTTGGTAAATAGCGGCTATGCTTTTCAGCTTGGCGTATTTGAGTCTTCTGTTGAAATAATAGAAAATGGATCTGGAACTTTTATAGGAGAACAAAAAGTAATAAAATACCACGAACCTTAGGACAAAGTAGGCGACTCCTAGTCCAAAAGTATTGAGGAAAAAGATGTATAGCTTATAGCCTAGGACGGTACCTTTAGATTTTCCTTCCCACTCAGTCGCCATTCATCTAGATTGTAAGGTTTGGGTTTAGTCCAGTTTTCTTTCAATTAGGTTGTAGAAATCCTGAAGGGTAATAACGTTTACAAAGTCTTCTCCAACCAATTTAACCCCAAAATTACTTTCCACTGCAACGACCAAATCCACAAAGTCCAAGCTGTCAAGGCCAATGGTGTCCTTAAGGTTTGCATTGGGTTCCAATTCTTCCTCCCCTACTTCAAAATCTTCTATCAAGAAGTCGTTGATCTTCTCAATAATGGTTTGTTTGGTCATCATACTGTTGGTCAACATTTTTTAATAATAAGTGCGGAGTTGGTTCCGCCAAATCCAAATGAATTGGACAAAAATACATCAATTTTTTTATCTATGGTTTTGTTGGCCAAGTTAAGTTTTGCGGAGTCCTCGTCTGGATTTTCAAGGTTTATGTTAGGTGCCACAAAGCTATGTTCCATCATCAACATAGAGTAAATGACCTCACTTGCGCCTGCCATCCAACATTCGTGTCCAGTCATGGATTTAGTGGAGCTTATGAGCGGGTTGCTTTTACCAAATACCTCAAAAAGGGCTTTGGCCTCATTGGCGTCCCCTACCGGGGTCGAGGTGGCGTGGGCGTTTACATAGTCAATGTCCCCCGCATCCATTTTGGCATCTTCCAACGCTCTCTGCATCGCCCTTGAGGGTCCTTCAACATTGGGGGTAGAGATATGGTCCCCATTGGATGAAAAGCCATAACCAATGACCTCGCCCAGAATTGGTGCGCCCCTTAGAACGGCACTATCATAACTTTCCAAAATCAAGGTAGCCCCACCGCCACTGGGAATTAAACCATTTCTATCTAGGTCAAAGGGTCTTGAGGCCTTTGTTGCGTCATCTGGACGGATGCCAAAAACGCCAAGACCATCAAAACTGGCCATGGATATGTGATTGGTCTCCTGTGCTCCCCCTACGATGATACAATCTTGCAGTCCGCTTTTTATTAAATGGTAGGCAAGGCCTATGGAGTGTGAGCCGCTCGCACATGCCGCGCTTAATGTCAAATTAATACCTTTGAGCTTAAAAATTGTGGAAAGGTTCATGGTCACCGTAGAGTTCATGGCCTTAAAAATGGCACCTGAGCCAACAAGGGTGGTGTCTTTTTTCTCTTTAATAATGTCTACGGATTCAACAACGGACAATGCAGTGCTGTCATTTCCATATATGATCCCAACTTCGTTTTGTTCAAAAAAGTCTTCGGTAATTCCGGCCTTTTTCATGGCCTCGAGGGTGGCGACATAGGCATACCTGCTCTCCTCGCCCATGCTGATCCGTTGTCTTCGGGAAAGCAATTTTTTTAAATCAGGGTCCTCCACAATACCGGTTAGGGGGGATCTAAACCCAAATTCTGTTCGAAGGGGGTCGATACCAATCCCTGATTTTCCATGATATAGGGACTGCTTAACTTCCTCCAGATTCTTCCCAATACAGGAATAAATGCCCATGCCCGTGATCACGACTCTCTTCATCAGCCTCTACGTTTTCAATTCATCAGGAATAAATACCTCCGTTTATATTAATTACTTCGCCCGTAATATAGGATGTTTTGTCCGAAGCTAAAAATGAAACGACATGGGCCACTTCTTCGGGTTTCCCAAATCTGTTTACGGGTATCATCTTTTTTAGTTCCAATTCATCCAAATCCTCCGTCATATCTGTTTCTATAAATCCGGGGGCAACCGCATTTACAGTTATCTTTCTCTTGGCTACTTCCTGTGCCAAGGCCTTGGTCGCACCAATTACGGCACTTTTTGCCGCTGAATAATTCGTTTGTCCTGGGGTTCCCTTGAGTCCGGATACGGAAACTATATTTATTATCCTGCCGTATCTATTTGTCAACAATTTTTGAATGAGGGCATTGGTGACATTATAAAATCCGTTGAGGCTTGTATTGATAACAGAGGACCAGTCCTCCATGGACATCCACATGAAGAGTCCGTCCTTCTTGATACCTGCATTGTTCACCAATACCTCGATAACGGCGTTTTTATTTTTGTCATGCCAATCGTCCAATGTATTTTTTACCGCTTGGGAATCGGTTACATTGAATTGTAGGATTTGTCCTGAACCACCCACTTCCTGGACCATCCTCAGTGTTTCCTCCGCAGCTTTCCTGTTACCATTGTAATTGATTAAAAGCTGATATTCTAAATCCTTGGCAAGTTGCAAACAAATGGCCCTTCCAATTCCCCTAGATCCACCCGTGACCAAGGCGTATTTGATTTTTTCCTCTCCCATTAAAAAACGGATATTAATTTTTTACGAATGGTTCCGCATTTTGGTACCATTTGTTGCCAAGTAGTTCGCCTTTGGTATTAAAAAAGCCCCAACCATCTTTTGATTTTATTCGGGCGAAATCACCCAAAAAACCCTTGTCGTTGTTTCCGGCCAAAAAGGCCAATCCAGCGGTAATATCATATTCCATGGGAATAATTAGGTTTCCACTTGTATCTATGAAGCCCCAATCCTTATCCTTAACGGGAGCCAGCCCGTTTTCTGAAAAGATTTCTGCGTCCTTATATTGGAAATCGATGACTGTTTTTCCTTCTTCGTTTATATACCCCCAATCTTTATTTTCCGCTACCGGCGCTAGCCCATTGGAAAAGGCCCTTGCTTTTTTATAGATAGGTTGAATGACCCATTCGCCTTTAGAGTTTACAAAACCGGTCATTTTATCCTTTCTGGCATAGGTTAGGACAGAGTTTCCATGGAAGTTCCAAACCTTGTCTGCACCTTCGATGACGTTAAAGGACCCATTATGAATGATTCCAAAATCAGCTCCTTTTTTACCATATACCCCAGCTTTGTTCCAGGTATTTCCAATTTCCTCGTATTCAACGGGGATAACAACTTTCCCCTTGTTGTCAATCATTCCCCATAATTCTCCATTACGAACCTTGGCGTATCCGTCCCTGAAGGATTTTATTTCATCATAGGAGGGTTCCATAAGTATTTTCCCATCGGTACCTATCAGCCCTATTTTATCCCCTTGACGGATAAAGGCCACGCCTTCCTCAAAGTCATAAAATTTCTCCGTAGAGGGAATCTCCAATTCCTTGCCACTAGGGTCGATGTATCTCCATCGGTCTTCCTTTAAAACTAAGGCATATCCAGAATTAAAGTATTTTACTTTGTCATATGTTGGTTCAATGGCCCAATCCCCTTTCGTGTTGATGTATCCCCACATTTTGTCCTTTTCAGCAGCCGCATATCCTTCCGAGAAGCTTTTGGCTCCTTCAAATTGGGGCTGGATCACATATTTGCCCGATGTGTCAATATAACCGAAAAGGTCGTTTTCACGAACCAGCGCCAGTTCTTGTCCAAAGGAAAAGATGACGGAAAAAAGGATTGTTAAAGTTAAAATTCGTTTCATGATTTTATATTTTGATGGTTAATAATATAGTTCTTTACTTGATTTACATAAGGATACATAATCTCATCCTCTTTGAATGGGGGAACTATGTTACGAACCGCATCGTACATTTTTTTGGTTTTGGAAGAAACCTTGTTGGCCATTTCAAGATATTCAATCGCTTGAACAATGGTTATCATTTCTATGGCAACGACCTCATAGGCATTTTCAATTACTTTTTTGGTGATGAGGGCTGCATTGGTACCCATGCTTACAATATCTTGATTGTCGTTGTTGTTAGGGATACTATGAACATACATAGGGTTGGACAACATTTGATTTTCCGCAGTAGTGGAAGTCGCGGTGAACTGAACCCCCTGCATGCCAAAATTCAGACCTAATGTACCTAAATTAACGAAAGGAGGCAAGATATTGTTCAATTTAGAATTTAATAAATAGTTAAGCTGTCTTTCTGCCAACATACTCAACTTGGTAACCACAATTTTCAGCTTGTCCATTTCCAAGGAAACGTAATCGCCGTGGAAATTACCGCCGTGATATACATGTTTTTTTTCCACGTCCACAATGGGATTGTCATTGGCGGAATTCACCTCTTCCATTAAGATGCGCTCTACCTCATTGAGTGTGTCCCAAACGGGTCCCAAAATCTGCGGAACGCATCGTATGGAATAATATTCCTGGACCTTTTCCTCAAAAACGGATACCTCGTCAATGGAAGTATAAAGATGATGTTCTCTCTTTCTTGTGAGGGAACTGTCCACCAAATGACTACGCATGGCCCGGGCTATTTCCCTTTGGCCTTTATGTTTTTTGGTTAGATTGAGTTCTTCCGATAGATGGTCGTCATACGCCTGCATAATTTCATTGATGGCCGATGAACAGGCAATGGCCCATTCCAATAATCTTCTGGTATAGATTGTGTTCACGATACCTATACCGGTCATTACCGAAGTTCCATTCATAAGACCCAGACCTTCCCTTAAGGCTATTTTTATAGGGCTGATGCCTTCTATTTCAAATACCTCTTTAGTTGGCCTTCTTTCCCCATTGTAAAATACTTCGCCTTCGCCGATCAAGACCAATGCCAAATGGGCCAATTGCACAAGATCGCCACTGGCGCCAACACCACCATGTTCATAAATTAATGGAACGATGTTCTTGTTCAGCAATTGTGCCATTACTTCTATGACGGAGACATGAACTCCAGAATTGCCTAAACTTAGGGTATTCAGGCGGGCCAACATGGCCGCCCTAACATATTTTGGTTCAATGGGATTCGCCGTACCGGAGGCATGACTTCGGATAAGATTATATTGCAATTGAAGGGTTTGTGAATCCTTTATTTTATATTGGGCCATGGGGCCGAAGCCTGTATTCACTCCATAAATAATCTTATTTTTAGAGAATTCCTTTAAGAAATTATGACTTTCCTCTACGGTGTCTAATAGTACTTTGGAAAGAGTAATGGACTTTTGGTCAAAAATTACATCGTAAAAATCCTGTATTCCTAGACTTCCTTTAATTTCTGGCATGTATGGTTGATTCTATAAGGTTTTAATAATACCTTAGTCTTTAAAATTAAGTCTCTTTTGGGCAAATTTAAAATAATTAGTGAATTAGGTTCATGATTGTCATGGAAATCATTTTTAAATGAAAAAAGAAAAAACAGACGTATTGGTGATCGGTGCCGGACCTTCCGGTTCCGTTGCGGCCGCCTACCTTTTTAATGAGGGTATTTCTGTCAAGGTTGTTGAGAAAAACAAATTTCCCAGGTTTGTCATTGGGGAAAGTTTGATACCCAGGTGCATGGATCATTTTGAGGCCGTTGGCCTGCTTGATTGCCTTAAGGAAAAGAACTTTGAAATCAAAACAGGTGCCCGTTTCTTGCAAGGTGCTAAAGTTTGTGAGTTTGATTTTAGTAAAAAACATACCAAAGGGTGGGATTGGACTTGGCAGGTTCCCAGGGCGGAATTTGATAAGACATTAACGGATGAACTACTGAAACGTGGGGTAGACATCGAATTTGAAAAAGAGGTATTGGCGGTGGATTTCAAAGAGAATCATTCGGTTACCACAATTACGGACCAAGAAGGCAATTCTTCTGAGATAGAGGCCAAATTTATTATAGATTCCAGTGGTTTTGGAAGGGTGCTACCCAGATTGCTCGACCTGGAAAAACCCTCGGAAATACCTAAACATTCCTCCATTTTTACCCATGTAAAGGATATAAGGAGACCCAGCGGATGGGAAGGGCATCGCATTACTTTTGATATCGTAAGCCAGGAAACCTGGTTATGGGTCATACCCTTTTCAAATGGATATACAAGTATTGGATATGTAGGGCCCACGGAGTATTTGGAGTCCTTTGAAGGAACCATGGAGAATAGGCTTAGGAATTTGATGAAATTGAGCGACCACTACCATGATAGGTTTGAAGCTCTGCCCTACGTCTTTGAACCCAAAATGATCAAGAACATTGCCAAATCTGTGAAACAGCTTTATGGCAAGGGTTTTGTGCTTACAGGGAATAGTGCGGAGTTTCTAGATCCCGTTTTTTCTTCCGGAGTCACTTTTGCAACGGAATCTGCGCATGTATCGGCAAAATTGATAGCCAAAGAACTTAGGGGGGAAGAAGTGGATTGGGAAACCGAGTATTCCCAATACATGTTGGAAGGAGTAGAGGTATTTTCTACCTATGTGAAGGAATGGTATACGGGAAACCTTCAAAAGATATTCTTTACCGATTCTGAAAATCCGCTTATCAAGGAACAAATTTGTTCCGTACTGGCCGGTTATGTGTGGGACAAGACCAATCCGTTCGTAAAAAACCATCATCGGTTAGTTCGCACCGTAGCCCACATTACGGATTTGGAAAAGGAAAATGCCGGTCTTTAGACTGTCGTTTTCTTGTAGCAATGTAACTTCTACAAAACTTTTTTGTCAAATTCCTGTGCTATGTTTTTTGCCAACTTGGCATAACACTCGGAAATTCTGTAACCAGAGTTGTAATCATAACCCATAGCACCATTTCCTTGAACATCTTTATAGCTTCCTGAAAACAGTATATTATCCTTGTCTCCCGTTTTGTAAATGGTAAAGGAGGCATCTATTTCTGCATTGTGCCTTACAATCCCAACATTGTATCCTGGATATATTTTAGTGGTATGTATTTCCATGGTATAGTCCGCCGCATCTTCGGTTACGGATAGTTCGCCATTTTCAAAGCGTTTATTAAAGGATTCTATAAATTTGGGATGGTACCTATCTGGACGGTCACTGAACCATTCGTTTTTGAATCGTTCACCATCCCCAGCCTTTTTCTCTTCGCGTTTGTCCATTTTGTCCTTCAAGAAGGCTTCCTCGTTTTCAAATTTTGGAATTTGCACATCGGTATAATCAAAGACAACGCTATAGGTATTTATTCCTTTTAGGTTTTTAAAATCTCCCTCATTGATTTTTAAACGTTGTGCGGATACATTTAAGGTAATGAATAATAGTAAAGCGGATACAAATTGTTTTTTCATGATTTAGTTGTTTAATTTTTTAGAATTATAGGGATTTTTACTTTTTATGATTAAATGCCCAATTGGTTAACACGCATGTGGTCTTACATTTTAATCGTCAATAGAAGCGAAAACCATTTGCCTAAACTTCCAGCCCGTATCGTCATTTACAGGGCCCTGGGTCTGTTTCATGATGATTCCTATTATATTTTCTTGGGGATCTGCGAAATATTGAGTGTTAAAGTAGCCGCCCCAACTAAACGTGCCTTCGCTACCTTCACCACCTGCCATGGCTCCCTTTTCGTTGATTAGGTCAAAGGCAATACCATAATGTTTTCTACCATCCCAAATGGTGCCTATTTGGTTACTTAAAATACTATGTACCGTAGTTCTGCTTAACAAACGTTTACCGTTCAGTTCACCTCCGTTGAGGTACATCTGTAAGAAATTGGCATAATCCTGTGCTGTACTGGACAGTCCTGCACCCCCCGAAAAAAAGGTCCCGGAACTATTTGGATAGTCAATATCAAAAATAGGGGTAGTGAAACGTTTCCATTTTTTTCCATCCCTATATTGGACGGCCACCAATCTGTCCCATTTTTCCTTAGGTAAGTAGAAATACGTATCGTTCATTTGTAAAGGCTCAAAGATTCGGGTGCGCAAAAATTTATCAAAGGGCATTCCTGAAACTATTTCTATGAAATAGCCAAGCACGTCAAGACCTTCGCTATAGGTCCATGCTTGACCTGGTTCATGGTGCAAGGGTAGGGTAGCCAACTTTTTTATATTATCCCCTATTAGTATCTTTTTAGAAGTAAAGGCATCGATGATGCCAGCCTTCGCATATATTTTTCTAAAACGTTCATCGCCATCGATCATCCCATATCCTATTCCCGAGGTATGTGTGATGAGGTCCCTAATGGTAATTTGGTTTTCTGCGGGTTTTGTGGTGTAAGTGGAATCAGCCTCGTTAAACGATTCCAAAATCTGGGCTGCTTCAAATTGGGGTATGTACTTTGAGATCGGGTCGTCCAATTTAAACTTTCCTTCCTCCCATAGCATCATTACGGCCGTAGCGGTAATGGCCTTTGTTTGCGATGCAATTCTAAAAATGGCATTTTTTTCCATTGCTTTTTCGGATTCTGAATTGTCCATTCCATAGGCCTTGTGAAAGACAATTTTGCCATTCCTTGCAATTAGCGCTACAGCACCTGGGAGATTACCCTTTGAGACTTCATTACTTAGCATTAAGTCGATTCTATCCAATCTTTCAGAGGACATCCCTTGTTCCGATGGATTCCCTTCTGTAAGTACCGGACTATTTTTTATAGAACTCGTTTGTGCGGTAAGTTGTATGGACAAAAGCACAAGGAAAAGTTTGGCGAGTTGTTTCATTTATTCAGCGTTTGGTTTTATTAAATGTAGCAAATGTTTTTCTTATTTAATCCATTAAATGCATCGGCCAATATTGTATGTCTTATATTAGTTGTCGTCCTTTTGTGCAAATTTCATAATTTGCAGGTCTTCTTATGTACAGAGCGATTTCTGGATATTTCGGAAGGAAGGTATAAGGAAGTATCAAACTAAAAGAACCAACTAATTCTCTCTTTATGGATTTTCTAGCAGTATTCTCATTTCTAGGTTTTACGTTACTTGTGGCGATTATTGCCTGGTACGCCACACGAAGTACCAACGAAAAATCATCCGATGGTTATTTTTTAGGAGGGAGAAGTCTTACGGCAGGGGTCATTGCAGGATCGCTGTTGCTTACCAATCTTTCTACGGAGCAGATTGTAGGGTTGAACGGAAGTGCCTATAAGGATGGATTATCGGTTATGGCATGGGAAACCCTGGCTGCGATGGCGATGGTGGTCACAGCAGTATTTTTGTTGCCAAGATATTTAAAGGGCGGATTGACCACGGTTCCCCAATTTCTGGCAGATCGGTTTGATGTCACTACTAAAACGATTACCTCCGCGTTATTTTTGACCGGATATGTTGTGGTATTGTTACCGGTTATATTGTATTCTGGTTCTGTGGCCATTAGCGGTATGTTCGATGTTCCGGGAATGTTCAATATATCGGAATCATCCGCCTTGGTCTATTGTATATGGGGAATTGGAATCATTGGTTCTATCTATGCGGTTTTTGGCGGACTCAAAGCCGTGGCCGTTTCAGATAGTATCAATGCCATAGGTTTGATAATTGGGGGATTATTGATTCCTGTTTTTGGTTTGATGGCGATCGGGGACGGCAGTGTTACCCAAGGACTGGATGTTTTGATGACCGCGAACCCGGAGCGTTTCGACTCTACGGGGGAAAAAGGTCAAGAAGTACCCTTTGTGACCATATTTACCGGGATGATGTTGGTACAGCTGTTTTATTGGGGCACCAACCAGCAGATTATACAGCGGGCCTTGGGGGCCAAAAATTTGGCTGAGGGGCAAAAAGGGTTATTGTTGGCCGCTTTCTTGAAAATTTTAGGTCCCATTATCCTCGTACTCCCTGGAATGATCGCTTACTATTATTTTGAAGGAGGCTTGGCTTCCAGTGATTTAGCCTATCCAGAGTTGGTTAGGGCCGTATTGCCTAAAACTTTGGTCGGGTTTTTCGCCGCGGTATTGTTCGGTGCCATCTTAAGTTCTTTCAACAGTGTATTGAATAGTTCCGTAACTCTTTTTGGTATAGACATTTATAAACAGCATATCAATAAGGATGCTTCAGAGGCTACCGTGGTAAAATACGGTAAGGTTTTCGGTATTTGTTTGGCCTTGGCCGCTATGTTCATAGCTCCGTTAATTGCTAATGCAGGTAGCTTGTTCAATTATCTTCAGGAAATCAACGGTATATACAGTATTCCCATTTTTACAATAATCGTGGTGGGATATTTAACAAAGCGGGTTCCCGCCATTGCTGCCAAAATTGGAATATTCCTTGGTTCAGCCCTATATATTGTGAGCCAATTTATCATGAAACCCCATTTTATTGGGAATGCGTTGGAGGAGGCCAAGAACGCTGGGGTTACGGACCCTGCTCAATTATCCTTGGTGGAGGCCGACGCCTACCCGCACTACTTACATGTAATGGCGATATTGTTCGTTATGAACTGTGTCATAATGCTTGTTATAGGAAAGTTTTATCCAAGGAAAGAAGCATTTGAATTACGTTATACTGAACAGGTAGATATATCGCCCTATAAATACGTTAAACAAGGAGGAATAGCGGTTGTATTAATTGTGGTGGCCATCTATGTTTACTTCGCAAAATAATTTAAAACCGTAAGTTCAGCCCCACTTGACCTGGGCCAAAATTTAGGTTCCAAGTCACTTTTTTAACATTGTCATTATACTTTTGGTCGTACCTGGAATCCAGATACCTGTCTATGGACTCAACGGTAGCAATACTAATGGCGAAAGCAAAAACCATATCGCTTAACCAATGCTGTCCGTCCCAAACCCTCGATATTCCTGGAATGGCTCCAACCGTATATATTCCGGCTTTAACCCAAGGATTTTTGAACTGTTTTGCAATAGCATAGGCGTTAGTAAATGCTAAAATGGCATGTCCGGAAGGAAACGAATGAAAGTTTCTACTCGGGTTAAAGGGGTCAAAGGTATCTTTGCCCAGTTCTGCTAGGGGTCGAGCTCTCCCTACTACAGATTTCAGTACCTGTTGTAACAATCCGGCAGATGTTGCCGATGCTACCAAGAGCACTCCGGTCCTTCTTAATTTTTCATTTTTTAGAAGTAATCCTGTAAAATAGACACCTGAAGTCGCCAAGTAGTTATTCTCGGGATTCCCATAGGTTTCCCCATAATCCCGTATCCACTTGGGCACACCTTCGCGGTTGTTTCTAATAAACTGAGAGGTATTATCATCAAATAGATATACAATTCCAGTTCCCCCCAATACGGCACCGAATTCCGCCCATTGTCTTCCCTTCCAATGAAAAGGTCTGGTATAGGAATGACCTACGCTTGTAAAGATGTTCCCCATGTCATAAGTGAACATTTTCCAACGCGTGTCTACCGTGTCCAGCGGTGTTGTCTGGGTATGTCCCAAAAGGCTTAAAAACAGTAAAATTAAAAAGGATGGAAGTTTCAATAGTCTTAATTTATTCCCTAAAGTATTAAAAATACGGGGCTTTCAAAGTCGGTATTGGCCAAAAATGTAACTCAAATCAGATTTTGGGAGAAGTCTAAATTTGAAATTAGGAAAAAATGTCCACCGCCAGACGGAAGGTATTGGCATGTGCCTCTACGATGGTTTTGATATCCTTTGAATAGCCACCTCCCATGCTGCACTGAACCGGGATGCCATGCGCTTTGCAGGTCTTTAGAACAAATTCGTCCCGCTGTTTGCAACCATCCAAGCTTAGGGCCAGGGTTCCTAGTTTATCGGTTTCCAACACATCCACCCCGCAGAGATAGAAAATAAAATCAGGACGGTGTTTTTCAATAAGCTGTGGTAAAATATCCTTTAAAATGGTCAAGTATTGCACGTCCCCAGTGCCTTTTTGCAGGGGAATGTCCAAATCCGATATTTCTTTCTTAAAAGGGTAGTTGTTGGCCCCATGCATGGAGAAGGTAAACACGGAGGTATCGTTTTGGAAGATTTCCGCGGTACCGTTCCCTTGATGTACGTCCAAATCCACAATCAGTATTCGGTTCGCCAATTTTTTGGACTGCAGATATCGGGCACCTATGGCCTGATCGTTCAGCATACAAAAAGCCTCACCCCGATTGCTATAAGCGTGATGCGTTCCGCCGGCTATGTTCATGGCAACACCATATTGTAGGGCATACTCACAGGCTTTCATGGTGCCATCGGCAATGATCCGTTCCCGTTCCACTAAATTCTCGTCCAGTGGAAATCCAATTTTTCGGGCCTCCTTATGTGGAATTTTGAGGTTTAGAAGGTCATAAAAATATTCGGCATCGTGGGCCGCAAGGATGTACTTATCGTTTGGGATTTCCGGGGTAAAGAAATTTACATCGCTGCAAGTCCCTTCATACAAAAGCTGCTTGGGCAGGAGTTCATACTTGATCATCGGGAATCGATGACCTTCCGGTAATGGATGATTGTAAATGGGGTGGTAGGCGATTTTTAGCATCGATAGACTATCAATATGCAAAAATATGGAAACCTTAATTACCTTTGGCCCTAATGAAGACCTCAATAACCATAGATGTTGCAAAATGCCAAAAGCTTCTACTGGAAGGTGAATTGGTTGCCATCCCCACGGAAACAGTATATGGTCTTGCCGCCAATGCGTTGGACAGTAAGGCGGTAAAGCGCATTTTTGAGATGAAAGGTAGGCCGGCATTCAATCCCTTGATCGTTCATATCCATCAAATGGAGCAATTGCCCGTTTTGGCGAAGGATATTCCGCAAAAGGCCTATGACTTGGCCGAGGCTTTTTGGCCGGGTTCCCTAACCTTGATATTGCCCAAACAGGATATAGTACCGGAAATCATTACGGGCGGAAAGTCCACGGTAGGGGTGCGAATGCCCAAGCATCCGTTGACGCAAGAACTTTTAAAAGGCTTACCATTTCCCTTGGCGGCCCCTAGTGCCAATCCCTTTACCCGGGTGAGTCCAACCTCTGCGCAACATGTGTGGGACTATTTTGGCGACCGAATACCCGCTATTTTGGATGGAGGGCCCTGCCAGGTGGGTTTGGAATCTACGATTATCGGTTTTGACGGGGAGATTCCCATATTGTACCGAAAAGGAGGTATTCCCAAGGAAGCCATTGAGGCCGTCGTTGGCGAACTAAGGGTATCCACCGAGAATGAAACTTCCCCGGAAGCTCCAGGCATGCTGTTAAAACACTATTCGCCAAGGACCCCATTAATGGTATGTGATGATATTGGGGAAGCCTTGAAGCAGTATTATGATAAACGTATTGGCGTACTCAGTTTCTTCGAGGAAGATTTTCCAATGGCTACCAAGGTCATTACCCTTTCAAAAAATAAGATGATGGAAGAGGCGGCCATGTCACTTTTTGAGGCCTTACATACCTTGGATAAAAGCGGACTGGATTTGATCCTTGCCGAACGTTTTCCGGAAAAGGGCTTGGGCAGTAGCATCAACGACCGCTTGTTCCGGGCTCAAAACTAGGGGTATTAGTTTCATCTTTACCCTTTGTGCAGCTTCAATTGTATCCGTTTTCTAGGAATATCGACGGACAATACCTTTACGATAACCTGCTGATGAAGGCTTACATGGGCATTTACGTCCTTTACGAAGCTATCCGAAAGGTTGGAAACATGAATTAGGCCGCTTTCCTTGATGCCGATGTCCACAAAACACCCAAAATTGGTAATGTTGTTCACGATGCCGGGCAACAACTGTCCGTCCCGCAAATCTGATATGGTTTTTATGTTTTGGTCGAAAGTGAACACCTTCGCCTTTTCGCGACGGTCGAGTCCGGGTTTTTCCAGTTCGGAAAGAATATCCTCCAAAGTGGGTAGGCCGATGGTATCCGTGCAGTATTTTTTAAGGTCGATTTCCTTCAGGAGGGCCTTGTTTCCAATGAGTTCAGATATTCCCTTCTTTTTGTCCGATGCCATTTTTTGTACGATGGAATAGCTTTCGGGGTGTACGGCGGAATCGTCCAATGGGTTTTCGGCATCCTTTATCCGAAGAAATCCGGCACCCTGTTCAAAGACTTTTCCGCCTAAACGGGGAACGTCCATAATAGCGTTTCGACTCCCAAAAGGTCCGTGCGCTGTTCTATGGGCAACGATGTTTTCGGCGAGTTTTGGGCCAATACCGGATACGTAACTTAACAAAGGAACGCTGGCCGTATTGATGTTTACACCTACGGAGTTCACACAACTTTCCACAACGGTGTCCAAAGATTTTTTCAATTTCGTTTGGTCTACATCGTGCTGGTACTGCCCTACACCTATGGACTTAGGGTCGATTTTTACCAATTCTGCCAAAGGGTCAGCCAAGCGCCTACCTATGGAAATGGCGCCACGTACGGTAACATCATAATTTGGAAATTCTTCTCGGGCAATTTTGGAGGCAGAATAGATGGAAGCCCCGGCCTCACTGACCACAAAAACCTCGATGGGATTTTTAAAGGCCACTTTTTTCACCAATCGTTCCGTTTCCCTGGATGCGGTTCCATTTCCAATGGCAATGGCTTCAATTTTATAGGCATCGGCCAAGGAACTTAATTTCTTGATGGCTCCGGTGGTATCGTTTTGGGGAGCATGGGGATATATGGTTTCATTGTGTAAAAGATTGCCCTGTGCGTCCAAACAGACCAATTTACAACCCGTCCTAAATCCGGGGTCAATCGCTAAAATTCGTTTTTCGCCCAAAGGAGCCCCCAACAACAATTGACGCAGATTTTTGGAGAAAACGGCGATTGCTTCGTCATCTGCTTTTTCCTTGGCGTTTTTCAACAGTTCATTTGAAAGGGATGGAAACAGTAAGCGTTTATAGGCATCGGCAATGGCCAATGCTATTTGCTCCGCACAGGCATTGTTGGTTTTGATGATTTTTTCCTCGATGCGTTCCAGTAACCGCTCATCGTCAAGTTCTATTTTTACTCGGATGATTTTTTCCGATTCCGCCCGTAAAATGGCCAATAGACGGTGCGATGGACAACGGTTCAAAGGTTCGCTCCAATCAAAATAATCCCGGAATTTCTGTGCTTTTTCACTTGTGCTGAGCGTAGTCGAAGTATCCTTCATGGCGGTCACCACTTTTGTGGTAATCAAGGCAAAGCGTTCCAACTGGTTCCGGATCATATTTCGAATATCCGTTCGTTCATTGATCCATTCGGCAATGATGTGTCGCGCACCTTCCAAAGCTTCGTCTTCGTTTTGTATTTCAGGACCCAGATATTTGGAAGCTAAAAACTCTATATCGTCCGACCGTTGGGCCATCATGATTTTGGCCAAGGGTTCCAGACCTTGTTTTCGGGCTACCTCGGCCTTGGTTTTTTTGCTTTTTTTGAAGGGAAGGTAGAGGTCTTCCAATTGGGTCAAATCCTCGGCGGATTCAAATTTGGCCCTAAGTTCCGGGGTTAATAAACCCTGTTCCTCAACGGATTTAATAATGGCAATTTTCCGTTTTTCCAAGGCCTCGAACTGTTCCTTAAACTGTACGATGCTGCCAATCTGAACCTCGTCCAAACCACCCGTGGCTTCCTTTCGATATCGGGAAATAAAGGGCACGGTACAGTCCTGGTTAAGTAGTTCCACCGTGTTTTGGATGGCTTTTTCAGGCAGGTTGGTGTGTTTTTGGATATAGGGGATAAGTAACATGGTAAATTATTTTTTGTCTGTTCAGGTGTCCGCCAAAAAGGAGCATTTTTTTGGAGTTGCAGAAGAGAAGTTATCGAACAAGCCTGCTTCGAATAGGTCTCCTATCTCGTCTCCGCTCGATGTGCCAGCTATACACGAGAATCTATTGGAACAAATTCAATTGGATTAATTGATAGTCGCTCCATTTCCGACTCCATCTCCACTGGAATCGAAAGAATTATCAGGATTTACAAACACCAATTTACCTTCCTTGTTTTCCGTCATTAAAATCATGCCCTCGCTTTCTACACCACGAAGGGCCCTAGGTGCCAAATTGATAAGAACGGTCACTTTTTTACCCACAATTTCTTCTGGGGTAAAACTTTCGGCAATGCCGGAAACAATGGTACGAACATCCAATCCGGTATCCACCTTAAGGACCAATAGTTTTTTGGCTTTTGGCATTTTCTCGGCTTCCATGATGGTACCTACGCGCATATCCAATTTGGAGAAATCGTCAAAGGTAATTGTATCTTTCTGAGGCATGAGTTCTTTGTTTTCTTGTTGGTTTGCTTTTTTGGTGGCTTCCAGCTTGTCCAGTTGAGCCTGTATTTCAGAGTCTTCTATTTTACGGAACAATAGTTCGGATTGACCTATTTTGTGTCCGGGTAATAACAGGTTCTCATTTTGAGAAACGCTGTTCCAAGTGAGACTTCGACTACGTTCAGCCTCCAAATTCGGGTCGCTGAGCGGAGCCAAAGCGATATTGAGTATGTTTTTTAACTTATCCGACGTAAACGGTAAAAACGGCTCGCTCAACACGGCTAATCCAGTGGCAATTTGCAAAGCCACATACATAATTGTTTTCACGCGATCCTCATCTTCTTTGATGACCTTCCAAGGTTCGGCATCGGCTAAATATTTATTGCCCAAGCGGGCAAGATTCATCAACTCCTGACCAGCTTCCCGAAAGCGATAGCGCTCCAAGGAACTGGAGATAATCTCTGGAAATTTTTTGAGTTCGTTCAAGGTTTCAATATCCACTTCCAAAAGGGTACTTGGAGTGGGTATTTCACCTTCGTAGTACTTATTTGTTAACACTACAACGCGGTTCACGAAATTCCCAAAAATAGCCACTAGCTCGTTGTTGTTCCTAGCCTGAAAGTCTTTCCATGTAAAGTCGTTGTCCTTGGTTTCCGGAGCATTGGCTGTTAGTGTGTAACGCAACACATCTTGCATGTTTGGGAAATCCTCCAAATATTCATGTAGCCACACGGCCCAGTTTTTGGAGGTGGAAAGTTTGTTCCCCTCCAAATTCAAGAATTCGTTGGCCGGAACATTTTCGGGAAGTATATAACCTCCATGTGCTTTCAGTATGGCAGGGAAAATAATGCAGTGGAAAACAATATTGTCTTTTCCAATGAAATGTACCAATTTGGTGTCCTTGTCCTGCCAGTAGGGTTTCCAATCCTTTCCTTCCCTTAGGGCCCATTCCTTGGTGGAGGAGATGTAGCCAATGGGTGCATCGAACCATACATACAAAACTTTACCTTCACCCCCCTTTACAGGGACGGGAATTCCCCAATCCAGATCACGGGTGACGGCGCGGGGTTCCAGACCCCCATCGATCCAAGATTTACATTGTCCATAGACGTTGGGTTTCCAATCGTCCTTATGGCCTTTTAAGATCCATTCCCTTAAAAATTCCTCATAGCGGTCCAGGGGCAAAAACCAATGGGTGGTTTCCTTTGTAGTGGGGACAGAACCCGTGATGGTCGATTTTGGATGTATCAGATCGGTGGCGTTCAGGGACGACCCGCAATTTTCACACTGGTCGCCATAGGCTTCCTCGTTGCCGCATTTAGGACAAGTACCGATTACGAATCGGTCGGCCAAAAACTGTTTCGCTTCCTCGTCGTATAATTGGGCGGTAGTTTCCTCTATGAAATCTCCTTGTTCGTATAATTTTTTGAAAAATCCCGATGCTGTTTCATGATGTACCTCTGCTGAGGTCCGGGAGTAATTGTCAAAGGAAATGCCAAAGTCCGCAAAGGATTGTTTTATAATAGCGTGATACTTATCGATAACATCCTTGGGTGAAACTCCTTCTTTCTTGGCCTTCATGGAAATGGCCACGCCATGCTCGTCGCTGCCACAAACAAAGGCAACATCTTTTCCTGTTAGGCGTAAATAACGGGCATAAATATCCGCAGGTACGTAGACCCCGGCCAAATGACCTATATGAATGGGTCCGTTGGTATAAGGCAGGGCTGCGGTGATGGTATATCTCTTGGGTGCTGTAGTTGTCGACATCAATGTAAATTAAAGGCACAAAAATAACCATTTTTAATGCCGAGTAGGACCAGATAGTGAAAAATCAAAAAACCCTCGGTGTACCATAGTACGACCGAAGGTCAAGTTACATAGTGGGGAAACCGTTTACGCTACCATTACCGACTTGCTCATCTTTTGATTCTGTACACTTATGCGATAAATGTACTTGCCGGTTGATAGGTGCTTGGGTACGCGCTCTCGTATGTTGATTTCGGTAGAACCTTCTAGCATCATTTCGTTAAAGACGGTACCTACATGTTGTCCAAGAATATTATAAAGTTGAATGTCTACCTGAGCAGAGAAGGGCATTTCCAGGTAAATATGTGGCGTACTATCTGTAGGATAAAATGGCTTGTGCACAATGGCGTTCAATAAATCCGGGTTTACGGGATCCGAACCCTCTTCGCCGGGTTGTGTTGGCGGAGTCACAGGGCCATCGCTGTACACGATATCGGGGAAATCCGTACCGCTACAGTTAAAGCCTAAATTCACCGGGTTGTAGGGGTGGTCCAATAGATGTTGTTCCACCAGCGGAATGTCCACACATAACCATTCGGCCAATACAGTGGCATAAAGGTCACGGAAATCCATGGTGTATTCCAGGTTGCCCCTTCCATCAGGGTCTTCCAACGTAGGGTGGTCGCCTACAAAGGCACTTCCGTTCAATCCCGAACCAAAGAACAGGGTAGGGGCCGCCTTTCCGTGGTCCGTTCCGTTTGAACCGTTTTCGAATATCCTTCGGCCAAATTCCGAAAAGGTCATACTCAAAACCTTGTTGTCCTGTTGCGTAAATCCTAAATCCTCGTAGAAATTATTAATAGCAACCGATAGATTGGTCATTAGTCGTTCGTGCGCCAAAGGCTGGTTCCCATGAGTGTCAAAACCGCCCATAGATACCATATATACTTTGGTTCCCAGATTGCCTTTTATCAATCTCGCCAATAGGGCCATCTGACGAGCAAATCCGTTCTGTTGATATTCTACTTGGTTTTGGCCTCTTTCGTAGGCCTCGTGAATTAGACCGGAGTATTCGTACGTGGTATTCGCCACACCTCTTAAAAATTTCAATTGATCCCCGTACATACAACCGTTGAAGAGGGCATTGTCCAAACCGTAGACCACACCAGATTCCGCGATTTCTTGTAATTGATCCACATTAGAGGTTACAAAGGCATAGTTTGTTTCTTCTCCTTGGAAAATTAAATTTCCAAATTGACCGATCTGTATTGCTGCCGGTGCCGCTGGAGGATTGATCAAATAATCGGGATAGATATTTTCAAAATGCCTTCCCATCCATCCTGTGTTCAGACCGCTAAAACCGGTTGTGGTCAAATCTGTGTTGGCATAAATGTCCGACCCCGTAAAATGGGACAAACTTTGATTTTCATAACCTACTCCATGAACGGCTTTAAACTGGCCGTTGCCCCATAGGGGCTCCAAGGCGCCCATGTAGGATGGAACCCCAAACTCGTCCGTAAGTTTTAACACTTTACTTTCCGGGATATAAATGTTGGGCCGTGCATTGGCATAACTGTCATATTGTTCAATGGGTATAACGGTACTTAGACCATCGTTGCCACCAGATAACCTTATGAGAATTAGGATATTATCCGTTTCGGCCGCTGCAATTCCTGCAGTCAATGGGGACGGGGAGGATGCCGTTAGCATATTGGCTCCCAGCAACATAGAACCGGAACCGGCAATTCCTAATGCCTGTAAGAAGGAACGTCGGCTCCATATTTGATGTTCTTTATCATGACCATCGTGTTCTAGTCCTTTGTGGGGTGAGTGGTGTGTATGGCACATAGCGGTAGGTATTGTTATTTTAATTGATATTCAGGTTGTCTAGCTAGGTATTGCATCAAGAGATACACTTGATATGGGGCTTGTGGCCATGTGGCCAAGGTCCAGGATTCCTGGTTGCCACCTTCGTAGTAGACGTCTTCCACATCGCTTCTAAAAATGGCGAATGCTTTTGCGTATTCTCCTTCGTCCAATAAACCTTTGGGGAGGATAAAGTCGATGATAAGTCGGGCTACCACATCAGGGTTGGTACTTGTCAAGCCAGTAGTCCCTGTAATTGATAAACCCAACGACCTGAATTGTTCGTTATTCTGTTGGTAGAAAGATTCCAAAATGCTTTCTATGGTAAGCCATCTACCTATAATAAAATTGGTGTTGATCCACGTTCTGTCCCGCTGCCATCCGGCCACATCAAAGGGGTCGAACAGCTCTTGACCTAACATTCCACTATAATTGAGCATAGAGCCCAATACGGTATCATCATAGGCAAAGCTAGTTTCCTTTAAGGTGTTCAAATAGAAATCGAAAGGACTTTTGATGATTACGCCAATGGCCTCATCGTCAAAAAAGTGCTCACTTTTAAAAAGCTGTCTTAGTACTGGAGCCAATTCAAAATTATTGGAAATGAAGGTCGATGCCATTCCGTCAATTATCGTTTGTGCGTTGTTCGCATCGTCCTGGGAATCTGGGTGCACAAAAAATTCATAGAGTTTTCTACAGATGAATTCCGCAATTTCGTTGGGCCGTTGTTGGAAAAGGATGGTGATGACATCATCATAGCCCCACGCGCCCGTCTGTCCCAAAATAGTTTTAGTGCCAGTATCATGTCTATCCGCCCTAAAGGTCACCTGGGTACATCCTTCCTCGCCGCGCTCTACATAACCACTAAGAGCCCTTGCAGTTTCTATAATGTCCTGTTCCGTGTACCCATTACCTTCACCAAGGGTGAATAGTTCGTATAACTCTCGAGCATAATTCTCGTTAGGATTGTTGCCATTATTGTAGACACCGTCCAAATAATAGAGCATGGCGCTAGTTAGGCCAATTTCACTTACGAACGTCCTGAAATTTCCAATGGCGTTTCTTTGAAGGCAGTTGATGTAGTGGTACAAAAAGGAATTACACTCGTAAACATCCAATTCGGTTACAAAATGATTGCTCCAAAAGAAACTCAATCGATCTCTAAGATTGTTGGATAATAAGGCATTTGCGTATCCTAGGGCGAATTCTGACCGTTGTTGGTTTACCAGTTGTCTGCGGGCATCATCGTCAGCCGGGTAATTTGCATTGTTCCAATCGGCCCAAACAGGGGCGGCAGTGGGTGCCATGTTAATGGCCTGGTCCACCAGTGTATCCACAAGGGTACCGGCATTTTGTCCGGTGGCTTGATTGACGGTATCTACCGATGCACTAAAACCTAATCTTCTGTAAAGGTGTAAAGCTCTGGTTTGGTCTAAAGGTGCCGTATACGGAGCAAGGGTAGAAGTATTACAATTAATGAAATATTCCATAGTCCTAAAGTAGGGCGTTAATAATGTTACGTTCTATAGAGTTGGGGCTTCTATTTAACGCAACGAAATTTGGGATAGTATAAGAATCCGTATATTTTCGTTGTCTGACATCCGAATTTAATATGTTCATTTTTTAAATGCGTTAAAAAACCTAGTTTTTCGACGAAATACACTCTTTTACAGAATATTATGGGAAAACATAATGAATTTGGGAAGGAAGGCGAGGAGATGGCCAAAAATTATCTCATTAAAAAAGGATACAAAATCTGCTACCAAAACTATAGATATTTAAAAGGCGAAATCGATATCGTAGCCAGAAAGGATGATATTCTCGCCATTGTAGAAGTACGTTCCCGAAGCTCAAAATTTATTGAAAACATAGCTGAAACGGTTACCCAAAAGAAGATTAAGTTATTGGTTGCAACGGCCGACCATTACGTGACTTCACGGGAATTGGATGTGGATACCCGTTTTGATATAATTACCATCTTCAAGGAAGGTGGAAATTTGGAGATTGAACATTTAGAAAGTGCCTATTATTACTTTTGATTATCCTATTAATTTTATAGAATAATATTTAAAAACATTTTGTTTTATTTATAACAACTTGTTATATTTGCTTAAACAACCAAATGTCTGAAATGAACCAATAGCATTCTCGTTAACCTACGAGGTGCTCCGAAAGTTATCGGGACGGTACATTGCATACAGCCTATTAAATCAATAAATTCTAACAGATGAAGACCATTTCTTCCGTTGTAGAGCACTATATCAAGAAAAAGCCATTTTTACAAAGCGCCTTGGCACAAGGTATCATCAACCTAACGTCACTCTCAAGAATCGTGAAACCGGAAATTGAGGCGGAACTAGGAAAGGATATTCGCAATGGGGCCATAGTTATGGCCTTAAAAAGGTTGTCTGATGACCTTGAATTTAGGGCTACGCATAAGATTTTAAAGGTTTTGAAGAATATTGGTGAAATTACGGTTAGGTCTTCTCTTACCGATTATACCTTTTTGGCATCGGACAACATCTTGGTGCATCAGGCCAAGTTATTGGAAGAAATAAATGAAAATCAAGATGTCTTTTATACTTCCAGTAGGGGCGTAAACGAAATTAATATCGTCATCAGCAGTATCATGGACGAGACCGTCCAGAAATTGTTCAAGGACGAAAAATGTACCCAAAAGGCGGATAATCTTTCCTCCATAACAGTAAAGTTACCCGCAGAAAACGTTTCCGTACCGGGTATTTATTATTTCATTTTTCAGCGTTTGGCTTGGGAGGGAATCGTTCTCTACGAAGTTATTTCCACTACCAATGAGTTTACTATTTTGGTGAATGACGAACAGGTAGACATTGCCTTTAAGACCATTAAGGATTTAAAGACGCTATAGTGCTTCATTAGGGATTTTTGTAAGTCAGAGAAATACTTTGTGTTTTATGGGTATTCAAAAATTTTAAGCTGCAAATTTCAAATTCTAAAATGGTGGCTAGAATTACCACAGGCTTTTATTTAGAACAAGTCTCTAATAAAGAATGGAAAAGGGTTTCCTTTATTAGTTGTTAGTAGTTGGGTTCAATTTTAATTTGGGCGCTTTAAATTTTCAATAACGGCCTCTACGCTCTCAGGTCTATCCAAAAAACGCTTGTCCTTGTCCAAAATGAAGTAGGTGGGCGTTTTTTGAACGGAAAAAGTTTGTACATAGGGACTTTCCCATTTCTCAAGCGCAATGGCGTGATGAAAATCGGGCAATTTGGGAATGGTCTGTTTCCAGCTTTCCGTACCGTCCTCCAAACCAACGGCCACCACCTCCACATCTTGAATGCTCTTTAGTTGTTCATGGAGTACCGGTACTTCATTTAAACAATGGGAGCAAGTGCTGCTCCAGAATATGAGGAGGTATCTTGATGCTCCTGATAGGCTGGACAATGATTTTTTCTCACCGTTTTCCTCCCAGGTTATCTCTGGTGAAACGGCCCCTTTGCGAAGTCGTGTCTGGGTCTCGATAATTGTAATCAGGTTATCGTTTTCGGTTTCCTGGGCAAGCTTTTTCAAATAAGTTTCGAAAATATGGTCCGATACTTCATAGGCCTCACTTTCATTAGCTTTCTTCCAAGCCTTTGCCAAAACGTTCGTTTGTAAAATTTTTGGTACGACCTCTAATTTGGATGCCATAAAATCGACGTTTTTATTTATTTCTAGTACCAAACCACTTTCTGGTGTTCCAGGTGGAATGGCCCAGAACATATAGTTCAGTACTTTATCCGAAAAGAATTCGGAAGCCTGTAGCATACCATTCGTAAAATCTATATGGTCAAAATAATGCTTCTTCTTCTCTACGAGGAAATCACTCAGCGACATATACTTTTTAGGTAGATAATGCCTATTCGCCTGGATAAAGGTATCGGCAATCAAACCTTTTGATTTTGACTCGTAGCTGTTTTGAATCCGTGCCATCTTATCTACCAATTGCATGTACTCTTTTTTGTCGGATTTTCCATCGCTATAAAATGCCATGAACGCGTCCTTGGCGTTTTCGATTTCGGAGAAATAGTCATAATAAATAGAGTTTTCTTTCGAACTCACTATGTCTATACCTGCTTCCAAATCAAAGTTGAGAACAATATTCTCCTCACAGTTGTAAATTATGTCTATAAAATATTCATCTTGGGGAACGGCATAGACCAATCTATACAATCCGGGAGAAACGGAGTGAGGTAACGTAAATGAAAATTGGCCGTCCTCTACACCTGTATCCGTTACGTATTCTACACCATTGTTGGCCAGATGGTAGACCAAAATATACCTAAAGGAATTGGCGGGGGAGAAATTCCCTGAAACCGTATGCTGGGATTGTACACCCATTGAAAAAAACACTACTATTAAAACCTGTAAAAACCTCATCTTTAAATTTCTTTATTTATTTGGCATCTTCACTTTTATAGGGGCCATATACGGCATCCCTGAATTTTTTGTGTAACCCTATTTGGTCATAGGGGAACAATTGGACAAACATGACGGCCGTCAATTTATTTACAGGATCCACCCAAAAAAGTGTGCTGGCCGCACCATCCCAATAAAACTCGCCTACCATACCATGATTTTCGGCAGCGTCTATCGGTGGGGCTACCCTAACGGCAAAATCGATTCCAAACCCTACCTGTCCTTTGGAAGGCAACCAGGATCTTTCGGTGATGCTATCGGCCAACTGGTTGGTGGCCATTAGTTTTACCGTTTCCGGTTTTAATATTTCAACAGAATCAAGACTACCATAATTTACCAACATCTGGGCAAACTTCATATAATCGTCCAAGGTTGAGGTAAGACCGGAACCCCCTCTTGTTAGCGGCCATCGCTGGGTGTAATTACTGTAGGTGACGGAATCTTGCACCAAGGCACCTTCGCCAGTTCTAATATAGAGTTTTGCAAACCTTTCCCGATCTCCTTCGGGAATAAAATAGCGTGTTTCCTGCATTCCAAGCGGGTCCAGTACATTGTTCCGTACATATTCCCCATATGGAACCCCAGAAATCCGTTCCACCAAAAGGGCCTGTACATCCACACTTGGCCCATACTCCCATTGGGTGCCCGGTTGGAACCAAAGTGGGATGTCGCCTAATTTTTCCGCTAAATCACTTAGCGTAGTCTCACGATCGTAAATGTTTTTTTGTTCCAATAATTCGCTCAAGCCTGGAATATCTGGTCTGTTGGGAAACCCAGCAGTGTGCCTGGTTACGTCCCTTATGGTTACCGGCCGATCCAGGGGTTCCGTGATGATATTTCCCTTTGAATCCACTCCGGTATAGACTTCCATATTGGAAAATTCCGGGGCATATTTTGATATGGGGTCGTCCAATTCAAATTTGCCATCTTCATATAGTGTCATGAGGGCCGTTCCGGTAATGGGTTTGGTCATGGAATATATTTGGACGATCGTGTTTCGTTCCATAGGTTTTTGGGCTTCCTTATCGGCATAACCAAAATCATTGTAATACACTTCTTGGCCATTCTCAAAAATTAAGGCCGATATACCAGCGATATTTTCAGATTCCACAAAGGACCGCAGCGTAGAATCTATCCTGTTTTTTGTCGACTCAGTGACCACCTTTGTTTTAGGGGTCTCTTTCTCCAATTGTTTTACCTCTTTTTTACAGGATATTGATACAAATAGCAGTAGACATAGACTAATTACCATTCGTTTTGGAAAAGACTTGAATAGCTTCTTCATAACTACTTTTTGAGTTGTTTATAAATGAATTACATAAGGAAGCAGCTAAAGATAATTGAAATTGAATCTAATACTAGGTTAATTACGATTCAAATTTGTAGCGCTAAGGATTTTTGGGGTAAAATCTAAGTGAAAGCATATATGGAACGGTCGATTAAAAATTCCCTTCCAATTATATGTGTAGGCAATGGGAATGCACTATTTAATGGTCCATTTAAACACTGGAATGCATCTGCAATTTGATAGCTGATAAGACGTTTTCCATCATATCGATTTCCTTTTGATGTACAAAACCATCGGCCTTTGCCATTTCTGCCATGAGGTTTTCCAACATATCTTTTTTCTCTTGTGAAAAATTCCTGACCATGGAGATACTCTGTTCCGTTTCCAGGAAACGCGCTTGAATCAAAAAGTTGGCGTCAAAATCCAAAATCTTCATCAACTTTCCAAAGGCGTGGATTTCTCCATTATGCACAATACCATCAGCATGGATTAAGGCGTCAATCACCTTTACTATGGCCAGTTTTTCCGATATTTCAAAATTCATAGGCAAGAACTTGTCCGTGGTAATTTATGATTTTATGAAACTTTGCGAAGATATTTCAATCTTTTGCTTCTAACACTTCAAATCTGTTGAAAGTAATAATTTTTGGATTAACCCCTTTTTTGCCTATCAATTTCTGGGGTATTTTCATTTTTAGGGCTTCTATCAAAAGGTAAAATCGCTTGTAAGGCCTTATCCACGCTGGTAATTCCGTCAAAAGTCAAGAGCAAACGAAGCCCGTTACGGGTCTGCTTTTCCTTTATCCTACATTTTTGGTGGTTGGATTGTACGTATTGTAATACCCTTGTAAAATTCTGGGATTGGTAGAAATCTGATTGTTGATCACTGATAAAATAACCGATCATCTTCCCATGTTTCATAACTATTTTTTCAAGCCCGATGCTGTTGGCAATCCATTTAATCCGCACGGAATTCAATAGATCCTCTGCCTGTGGGGGAAGTTCCCCAAAGCGGTCTATCAATTGCTTTTCAAAGTTTTTCAGTCCTTCCTCGTCCTCTATCTGGTTCAGGTCGGTATACAGCGTTAGCCGTTCCGTAATGTTATTGATATAATCATCTGGGAACAAAAGTTCAAAATCCGAATCTATTTGCGTTTCCTTCACATAGATTTTTTCGTGCGGACCGTCCACTTCGTCATACAGCTCCTTGAACTCGTTCTCCTTCAATTCCTCAATGGCTTCCGCCAATATTTTTTGATAGGTTTCAAAACCGATTTCGTTGATAAAGCCACTTTGCTCACCACCTAATAAGTCACCGGCTCCACGTATTTCCAAATCCTTCATGGCAATATTGAAACCACTGCCCAAATCCGTGAATTGTTCCAAGGCTTCGATGCGTTTTCGGGCATCCGTGGTCATTACCTCGTATGGTGGGGTAATGAAATAGCAAAAGGCTTTTTTATTGCCTCGCCCCACACGACCGCGCATCTGGTGAAGGTCGCTCAGTCCAAAATTGTTCGCATTGTTGATAAAGATGGTATTGGCATTGGTAACGTCCAGACCGCTCTCAACAATGGTCGTTGAAACGAGCACGTCAAACTCACCGTTCATAAAGCCCAGCATGAGGGTTTCCAGCTTTTTGCCATCCATTTGGCCATGGCCTATGCCCACTTTGGCATCGGGAACCAAACGTTGGATCATTCCGGCTACCTCTTTTATGTTTTCAATCCTGTTATGGATGAAGAATACCTGACCGCCACGCTCTATTTCATAGCTAATGGCATCCCTAACGGTCTCTTCGTTAAAACGGATTACCTGACTTTCAATGGGATAGCGGTTGGGCGGCGCTGTATTGATGACCGATAGATCGCGTGCCGCCATCAAACTGAATTGCAAGGTCCTAGGAATAGGGGTGGCCGTTAAGGTGAGCACATCCACATTTTCCTTGATGGATTTTAACTTGTCCTTTACAGATACGCCAAATTTCTGTTCCTCGTCCACGATCAACAGTCCCAGGTCCTTGAATTGTACATTTTTGTTCACGAGTTGATGTGTGCCGATTATAATGTCCACCTTTCCGGAGGCTAAATTCTCTAGTGTCTCTTTTTTTTCCTTGGCGGTTCTGAATCGGTTTAGATAATCGACCGAAACGGGCATATCCTTCAATCGTTCTGAAAACGTACGGTGGTGTTGGAAGGCCAAAATGGTGGTAGGGACCAAGACGGCTACCTGTTTGCCATTGTCAACTGCCTTGAAAGCGGCCCGTATGGCCACTTCGGTTTTTCCAAAACCTACATCGCCGCAGATCAAACGGTCCATGGGGCGTTCGCTTTCCATGTCCTTTTTAACGTCCTCCGTAGCCGTGCTTTGGTCTGGAGTGTCCTCATAAATAAAGGAAGCCTCCAATTCGTTCTGCAAATAACTGTCCGGCGCGTATTGGAATCCTTTTTCCAAGCGTCTCTTCGCATATACCTTGATCAAGTCAAAGGCAATTTTCTTGACCCGGTTTTTGGTTTTGTCCTTGATTTTTTTCCAGGCTCCGGAACCTAATTTGTATATTTTGGGAACGGCCCCGTCCTTACCGTTGAATTTGGAAATTTTGTGTAGGGAGTGGATGCTTACATAAAGGATATCACGTTCACCGTACATCAGCTTTATGGCCTCCTGTTTTTTGCCCTCCACATCTATTTTTTGCAGTCCCCCAAATTTTCCGATACCGTGGTCAATATGGGTCACATAATCCCCAATCTCCAATTTGTTGAGTTCCTTTAGGGTGATGGACTGTTTTTTGGAATAGCCGTTCTTGATATGGAATTTATGGTACCGCTCAAAGATTTGGTGGTCCGTATAACAGACCAGTTTTAGGTCATCGTCCACAAATCCTTGGTATAAAGGAAAAACCAAGGTCTGGTAATGTACCTTTTCGTTTATTTCCTCAAATATGTCCTGAAACCTTTTGGATTGCTGTTCGCTAGCACAAAAAATATAATTGGTATAGCCTTTTTCCCTGTAATCGTTGAGGTTTTCAATCAATAGGTCGAATTTTTTATTGAAAGAGGGTTGCGGTTTTGTGCTGAACTCAAAATGGTTTTGGTCCTTTTGGGCGCCATCGGCATTCAGAACCAGAAAATTTTGTAATTGCTCCTTGAAAGCTGTGCCGCTCAAAAAAAGCTCTGCCGGAGTGGCGTGTTTTATGTCTTCCGAAAGTTTTGAGAAGGCTTCCTTGGCTTTTTCGAAAAGGTCGTTGAGGCGACCAAAAAGTAAATCGGTGTTCTTGCTGTACACCAGTGTACTCGCCGCAATATAGGTTAGAAAGGATTGTCGTTGTTCCGTGAGGAACTTGTTGGCCATGTTGGGTATTATGGTAATGCTCTTGATCTTGGCATTGGATAGTTGTGTTTCCACATCAAAGGTCCTTATGCTATCGATCTCGTCTCCAAAAAATTCAATGCGGTACGGTTCATCATTGGAGAAGGAATAGACATCCACGATACCCCCTCGGACTGAGAACTCTCCTGGCTCGGTCACAAAATCTACCCGCTTGAATTGATATTCGAACAGAATCTCGTTCAAAAAATCGAGGGACAAGGAATCGCCCAACTTCATTTTAAGGGTATTCTTGTCCAGTTCCTTGCGCGTCACTACCTTTTCGAAAAGTGCATCGGGGTAGCTAACAATAAAGGCCGGTTTTTTTCGGGAGTTGATGCGGTTCAGGACTTCGGCCCTTAAGAGCACATTAGCATTGTCCGTTTCCTCAATTTGATAGGGTCTTCTGTAACTTCCCGGATAAAACAGGACATGATCCTCACCAATGATCCGTTCCAGGTCATTTAAAAAATAGGCGGCCTCCTCCTTGTCGTTGAAGATGGCCAAAAATGGTTTGTCCTGCTTTTGGAAAATTTCAGCTAAAACAAAAGACAGTGCAGAACCTGCCAATCCTTTTAGGCCAATTCTTGGGTTTTCAATTGCACCGGAATCTTGAACTTGGGAAATAGCCTCCTGCAGTTTCCCGAGTTGGGGAGACTGTTGAAAATAGCCTGCTATGGATGATTTGGTCAATCCAAGAAATTTGCGGCAAAAGTAACCCCGAAAGGCTTATCATACAATTTTTTCCAATGACATTTTTTAACCCATTTCATGATTTAAAGTGCACACTTTGTTTTCACCAAAAATTTGGAAAGCGAATTTTAGGATTCCAAAGCTCTTTTGAGCCTTGATCCAGTAGCTCCCAGATGATTCAATCAAATCATTACCTTACCAAGGTAACTTATAATTTGAAATCCACGTCAAAGCAGTTACGTACATCCCTAATGACCGTATGCGCATAATAGGCTATACCCAAAAAGAGTTCCGCCCCTCCTACTATATAGGGGTTTAGAAAGCCCAGAAGTTGCGTTCCTAGCACCCCTGCCAAGAAACCGGAATTCATAAGAAGTAGCACGATCAATACACTTGAAGTTTTCATTTTTTCTTTTATTTATTTGGTTCAGGTCAAATATCAGGAACAGTCGTGCATTCCTTCTTGGCTATTTTGGCAAATGGAACGATTATTTGTGCGATCACCAAAATATCATGGGTAGTATTTTTGCAAAAAAATATCGTAAACACCTTATATGTAGTTAGTTGCGAAATTGACTAGGACTTTGCCCAAACTCTTCCCGGAAGGCTTTACTGAACCAATTGGGGTCGTTGAACCCTGTTTCAAAAGCAACCTCGGCAACCGTTTTGTCAGAATTTTGGAGCAGTTCCTTGGCCTTTTCCAAACGTACATGGCGTATGAATATAGCGGTACTTCTATCCGTAATCGCCTTAAGCTTTCGGTAAAGTTGGGAGTCGCTCATGGCCATATCTTTGGCCAACTGCTCGCTATCATATTGGGCATTGTCCAGATTGTTCTGGATCAGTTCAATGGCCTTGTTCAAAAACCGTTGGTTCCTGTCGGATTTTGCAGAGGACTTTTTTGACGGATTCAGGACGGTCTTTTGGTATTTGGTCTGTAACCGATTTCTTTTATCTATCAGGTTTGAAATTCTAAGCTTTAGTTCCGCTTCGTTAAAGGGTTTTGCCAGATAGGCATCGGCACCGCTTTTTAAACCATCGAGTACGTCCTCCCCCATGGACTTCGCGGTCAGCATGATGATTGGAATATGATCGGTTACTGCATCTTCCTGAAGCCTTTTTGTCATTTCATACCCGTCCATAAGCGGCATCATCACATCGGTAAGAATGATATCGGGGATTTCCCTTTTTGCCATTTCAAGTCCCTCTTGTCCATTGTAGGCGAAAAGAAGTTGGTAATGGGAATCCAGGGTAGATGCTATGTAGGCGGATATATCGGTATTGTCCTCAACAACCAAAACCGTATGGGCGTTTTTTACTTTGCCGATTTCTTTTTCCCTTTGGGCATCTTGACCCATTTGTCCGGAAACCGTGTTTTGGTTTTCTTCAGAATTATAACCCTTCGTTATTGGGGAAAGGTTTGAAAGGGGCAGTTTTACTTTGAAGGTCGTGCCGATATTCTCAATGGAATCCACTTCAATTGTACCGTCCATGAGGTGTATCAACTCTTTGGTCAGGGAAAGTCCTATCCCCGTTCCGGAGGTAGTTGTGGAGGTTTTGGGCGATCGATAGAACCGGTCAAAAATATGGGGCAGTTCGTCTTTAGGAATGCCCATGCCCTGATCTTGTATCGTAACGGTCGCCCAATCGCCTTCTGTGGCCACCAATATTTTTACCGTACTTCCCTGCTCAGAAAACTTAAGGGCGTTGCTTATCAGGTTGTACAATATTTGTCGCATTTTTTCGGAGTCCACTTTTGCTACAATGGAATCATCGGCCTTAAAAAATTTAAGTTGGATATTGTTTTTTTGGGCGAGACTGGAAAAACTTTGAACTATATAATGGGTAAACGCCGCCAAGTTTAAGGGGGTCATGTTCAGCGTTAGGTTGCCAGTTTCCAATTTGGCCAAATCAAGCATTTCGTTCACCAATTTTAAAAGATTTTTACTGTTTTGTTCAATGGCATTGAGCGGAAGTTTCATTTTTGGACGCCCTGCAAATTCATAGTTCAAGGTATTCAAATAACCAAGGATTACGGTTAGTGGCGTTCTAAATTCGTGGGTGATGTTCGTGATGAGTCTGGATTTGATATCGTCAAGTTCCTTAAGTCGTTTTGCCTCTTGGAACGCCATTTTTTGGCGCAAACGAAAACGATACATCGTATAGCCGGTTCCCAATAGTAGCAAGGCATAAAGGCAATAGGCAAGGTTGCTGTTGTACCAAGGAGGGATAACTGCGATTTCCAGTTCCAATGGGTCCTTCTGCCAAAAACCGTCCCTGGAACTGCCCTGTATTTTCAAGGTGTGCTTTCCTTTGGGCAATTGAAGCAATTGAAGTTCATTGCTGTATGCCAGGGCGTTCCATTCCCTATCATCCAAGGAATAATGGTATTGGGTGTTTTTGTTGGGGCGGTAATCAAAATCAGTGAACTGGATGTAGCAGGGGAAGGAGTCATGGTCCAAGGTTATTCTTTTCGCCTTGCTAAAACCAAGGTCCAAAACCTGTGGATGAGTAATTGGGTTCACTTCCCTATCCTTTATTTTAAGGGAGGTCAAGGAAAGATTTCCCTGCCAGTCCAGTAGATGTACGTTGCGCGGATAAAAGGAATTGAACCCATTGATTCCCCCAAAATAAAGAACGTTGTTCGTTTGGTCATTAAAATGGGCTCCTAGGTTGAATTCAGAACTTTGCAGCCCGTCCTTGACGGTAAAATGGATGAACTTTTCATTTTTCTTGTCAAAACGGAACAATCCGTTGTTTGTGCTCATCCATAATTTGCCATCAGCATCCTCCAAAATGTTATACACATAATCGTTGCCCAATCCTTCCTCTTTTCCGTAATGGATAAATGAATCTGTCTGTTCATCGTATTTGTCGATTCCGCTTTGGGTGGTTACCCATAGTGTTCCATCAGAATCCAAAAAAGTGTTCAGAACGCTATTGTTTTTCAATTCCCCTTCCTTTCCATTGGCGAAGTATGTCTTGAAAAGGGGTACTTGATAATCCTTCTCTTTAAAGATCATTTGGTTAAGGCCATTTTCGGAGCTTATCCAATAGCGGTTTTTTTGGTCCTGAACTATGTTGTAGACAAAATCTGAACTTATGGACCTTTCCCCGTTCAGCATACCATACCTTTCAAAAGTGATTATGTTTTGGCTCAGGTCGCCCGTAAAACGGTTTAGTCCGCCGCCATAGGTGCATACCCACATCGTTCCTTGTGGGTCTTTATAAATGCTCCTTGTATTGTCATTGCTCAGGGATTTTGGATCTGTTTCATCAAAAAAGAATGAAATGACCTTTGGTTTTTGGGGGTTGAAATCGTTTAGGGAAATTACCGAAACACCCTTGGTAGTCGCTACCCAAAGGTTGTTATGGTCATCCTTGGCCATTCCCCTAATGACATCATATGCAAGTTGTTGTTGGGTACTCTCTTTGGAAATTACATGTACAACGCCGCTTTGGTCAATACAATTAATTCCTTTCCGAGTACCAACAAATAAATAATCGGTATCCTTTAAAATGGAAAAGACGTAGTTGTTGGTCAATGCCGGCTTGGTATCGGGATTGACGGTCTTAAAGACGTTTAGACCTTCAGAGGCGATGTCCAGATTATTGGTTCCGATATAAATGAGGTCATTCTGTACCAATACATCATAAACCCGGTTGCTGGTGATTGTATTCGTATCTTCTAGGTCGCCCTTGTAAACCTTGCCCGAAGCAAATCTGCCCGATTCCCTATCCAAACCTTCCAGAATAAAAAATCCGTTGTCCGTCCCTAGATAGAGTTGGTTTTGTGTGTTGTAAATGGATTCGATAAAAAAGACCTCCTTGGAAGTTGGGTCATGCTCGGCAATGTTCAGATAGGTCGTGGTGTCCAGTGCCTCGTTGAACAGATAAAGTCCACGAGAGGTTCCCAGCAGCCATTCGTTTTCATAAGGGACAATTTCTTCAATACTTCCGGGATACGTGGTCTTGGCAATCGTTAATTGGTCCAGCTTGTCCACCATACCCATTAAAAGGTGTCCCGATTTTGTTCCCAGCAAAATCGTGTTCCCTTTGATCGCTATGGCGGTGATGATTTTTTCAAGGGCCGAAAAATACTCGGGAGCAAAATTATGCTCTCTTTTGAGTACCGTTAATCCTGTTTGTGCGGAATTTGTATAAACATTTCCGTCATTGTCCAATGCCAATGTGATGTAGTTCCCATCTTCCAGAGGAGCTTTTTGGAAGGTATCCGTATCCGGATGATAATAACAGACGCCTTTGCCGCCGGTAGCGATCCACAAGGTTCCATCTTCGCTTTCTACAAGCCGATTGATGAAATTCCCCGAAAGGGAGCGCGGATCATTTTCATTGTGTTGGTAGACTTTAAAGTTTTTACCATCAAACCTGTTAAGGCCATCCTGCGTACCTAGCCATAGAAATCCATCACTGGTTTTGGAAATGCACCTTATGGTCTGTTGCGACAAACCCTCATCAAGGCCATAATGTTGAAAAAATAGGTCCTGTGCCATGCCCAGCTGAAAGCCAATCAGCAATAAAAAATAAAAGCCAAATCTTTTCACTGGTTTCCCGTTTTGCCCACCTTAAAATTAAAGCGATTTAATATTGTAAAAAATACCATGTTTTAAAAATGAAATTGTATTTCTTGAAAGGAATTATGGATAATTTGCACGTTTAAAGGTCCTAAATGTATAAAAACACCCACTTGACAGGTATGTAAAGCATTAAAAGGAAGTTTCAGCTTTATTGAAATTTGGACTTTTGTTTGTGTATCTGTACGGGCAGTACGGTATCCCCCAAAATGGCGAACACCTCGCTGTCCTTTGTAACTGCCATGGTATGGGAACCCGTGAACTCTCCCATGGCCGGCAATATCATTTGTACGGAGGATTTGTAAAAGCAGCGCAAACAAACCGATTGCCTACCAAGCCCGGTAAGACGGACGGCAGGGTGTAGATGCCCTGAAAAATTGAATTGGCCTTCCCGCTCCTCCGGGTGGTGGGTCATGAAAAAGTTGCCCAATGAAAACTCGGGCGTGACCTTGATACCAAGGGCTTCGTATTTTACGGGCGATATAATATCATGATTCCCCTCTACCAAAGTGAGTTGCATTTTTTTTTGGCCCACCCATTCTTCGAATAATCCCCATTCCTTGTTCAGTGAAGAATGGAATAGGTCTCCCATAAATACCACGTGTTTTGGGTCAAATTGGGCAATGGCCGTGTCCATGGTTTCAAAATTCCTTAAAAGGGCATGTTGTGGAACTGCTGCACCATATTTTCTAAAATGGGAGATTTTCCCTAAATGTACATCGCTCATCATCAGCAGCGACTCGTTTTCCCAGAACAAGGCACCGGAATAATGTAATTGGAAGGATTCCTCTCGAATTTGAATGGCATAGGTCATTCGTGTAAAAATACAAATCTAGGTTTGATTTATTGAGGCTTAAATGTATCTGCAAAGGAAAGAAGTGTATATAAGGATTGACCTTTGGGGGCTCGGGGCCTTATTTCATCAATAAGGCCGCCATTCTACGAATACGGTCTTCCAACTTCTCACTGGAAAGTCGCTCACGGCTCAATCGGTCGGTGATTAAGGGGAAGGCAAAGGGTGTGGCCTTTTCGCATTGTTTCCAAACGATTTTTTGTGTCGCTATGCGTTCCATGGAAAGTCGCAAACGACCTTCTTCCAGCTGGTGTTCAAAGGTTTCGGTAAAGGCCTGTTGAAAGAGCAGATTGTCCGGTTCATAATCCCGAAACACCTCGAACAAGAGTTGCGAGTTACTTTGCAAGTGTTTCATTTTAATGCCCTTGTTGGGGTAGCCGGTAAAGACCATTCCACTAATAATCGCGATGTCCCTGAACTTTCGTCTTGCCATTTCGGTGGCATTCAAACTTTTCTGCAGGTCGTCCAAAAGAAAATCGGTCGTAAAAAGGTTGTTGTCCAAAACCTGTTGCATATCTATCGGCTTGTCCGAGAGTAGTTCAAAACCATAATCGTTAAAGGCTAGGGAAAAGGTAATGGGGGAGAGCAGACTGATGCGATATCCCAGAAGACTTCCCATGGCTTCGTGAACGAAACGTCCTTCAAAAGGATAGAAAACCGCATGGTAACCATCCCTGCTTTTAAAGGTTTCAATGAGGAATTCATTGGGTTGGGGTACGATGCTTTCCCTGCGCTGTCTTTCAAAAATGTGGGCCAAGCATCGGATTTCCACCGATTGGTTTTCCATCGCTTCACTAGAACTGTACAATTCGTTCCGAAGTAATTCCGACATCTGGGCGGAGCGCGTCAACCTACTGCCCATCCAACTGGAGACCTTACTGGTTTTTTTCTTGGAGTTTTTTACATGCACCTGCATATCCTTAATTCGGATAAATTCCAGGTTCCTGCCAGCAAAAGTGAAGATATCGCCCTTGTTGAGCTTGGAAACGAAGTATTCCTCAATAGTACCTATGTAGCCACCCTTTTGATATTTTACGGTAAGGTTTACGTCCCCTACAATGGTCCCAATTTGAAAACGGTGACGCATGGCCACACCCCTGTTGTTCACCTTGAATCTGCCGTCCTCCTCAATTTCCACTTTTTTGTATTCATCATAGGACTGCAAGCTTTGACTTCCCATGACCAAAAAATTCAACAGCCATTGCCAATAATCCTCGCTCAATGCCTGATAACAAAAGGTTTCCGATACTTCCTTGAAAATCTCCTTCGGATAAAATCCATCGGAAATGGCCAACGTGGTTAAATATTGCAATAGGACGTCATAGCTGTTCAAATAGGGGATACGGTCCTCGACCGTATTGTGTTTCACGGCCTTTTGCAGGGCCGAAGCCTCTATGAGTTCAATCGCATGGGTGGGCAAAAAATAGATAACACTTTCCTTACCCGGTCTGTGGCCACTTCTTCCCGCACGTTGGAGAAAGCGTGCTACCCCTTTGGGCCCGCCAATCTGGACCACGGTTTCCACGGGGGCGAAATCTACCCCAAGGTCCAAGCTGGAGGTGCATACCACCGCTTTAAGGCTTTCGTTTCGGATGGCGTTCTCTACCCAAATACGTGTTTCCTTGTTAATGCTCCCATGGTGCATGGCAATTTCGCCGGCAAACTCCGGATGTTTTTCCAGAATCTTTTGAAACCAAATTTCGCACTGGCTTCGGGTATTGGTGAAGAGTAGGGTAGTCTTACTGTTCTTGATTATTGGGACCACATATTCCAATAAATGAAGCCCAAGGTGTCCCCGCCATGGGAAGGTCTCCATTTTATTGGGAATGATACTTTTTACCGTTATTTTTTTGTTGAGGTTTGCCTTTATCAAGACCGAATTTTCCAAGGCTTTGGAGGCAGGGCCCAACAAAACTTCGCGGGCCTGTTCCATATTCCCTATGGTGGCCGATATGCCCCAAATACGAAGTTTTTTTGAAATCGTTTTGAGTCGGGACAAGGCCAGCTCCATTTGTACTCCCCGTTTGGTACCTAAAATTTCATGCCACTCATCCACTACAATGGCTTGGCAGTCCTTAAAGATTTTATCATAGCCTTTTGTGGCCAGAAGGAGCTGCAAGCTTTCAGGGGTGGTGATCAGTAAATCGGGCATTTGTTTTTTTTGCTCTGCCCTAGTTTTGGTATTGGTATCCCCAGAGCGAATTCCCACGGTCATTTGGGTGCCCAAATCGGTAACTACCCGCTCTGCGGATTGTTTTATTTCTTGGGAAAGTGCCCGTAAGGGGGTAATCCAAACGGCTTTGAGCCCTTTTTTATGTTTTGTCTTATAATCAGGATTTTTCTTGATATAATTTAGAACGATAGGAAACCAGAGGGCATAGGTCTTCCCACTTCCTGTGGGAGCGTTGAGTAAGCCATTTTTTCCTTGTAAAAATGCTTGCCAGGTGTCCTTTTGAAAGGGGAAGGGCGACCAGTTTTGCTGCTCGAACCAATTCTCTGCGATGCTAAATAGTTCCTCCCGATTCATATTATGGTATCATTTTTTTTAAATCGTCCAAGCTATTCGCCTCATGGATACTTTTATCCTGTCGCCACCGTAACATCCTGGGAAAACGGGTAGCGACACCACTTTTGTGCCTGTTGGAAAGGGCAATCCCTTCAAAGGCGATTTCAAATACATGATGTGGGGTAACACTTCGTACCGGACCAAAACGTTCCAAGGTATTTTTCTTGATCCATGCATCCAATTTTCTAAATTCGGCATCCGTAAGTCCCGAGTAAGCCTTGGCAAAGGTGACCAGTTCCCTTTCCCCGTTCTCATTTTCGTCCCACAGCGCGAAAGTATAATCTGTAAACAAATTGCTTCTACGCCCGTGCCCCCGCATGGCATAGGTTAGCACTGCATCAATGGTCAAGGGGTCCACCTTCCATTTCCACCAATCCCCTTTTTTTCGTCCAACCAAATACGGAGAATCCTTTCTTTTCAGCATCAAACCCTCACTGTGCTTTTCCCGTGAGCGGTCCCTTTCTTGGGCAACCTCTTGCCAAGAACCAAAATCCATGGTTTCCGAGAGTTGTAGGGGCAAGTCACTTCGACTCCGCTCAGTGAACTCACTTCGAATCCGCTCAGTGGCCCCACTTTTGTTTTCATCGACAATTTTAGTTTTTTGGTGGCTGAGCGTTGTCGGATCTACTTCATCAAACAAGGCCTCTAAATACTGTCTACGTTTGGAAAATGGTTTCTGGCGTACATCCATTCCCTTCCATTCCAATACATCGTATGCCTTAAGAATGACAGGAATTTTTGCGAGAAGGGATTTGGAAACCGACTTCCTTCCGATTCGTTTTTGAAGGTCGTTAAATGTCCCGATTTGCCCCTTTGGATACGGCAGGATTTCCCCGTCGATGACTGTTCCATTTGGTATTTTGCCAATAAAACGTTCAAACTCCGGGTACTTGTCCGTAACCAGTTCCTCGCCGCGGCTCCAGACAAAGATTTCATCGTTTCTCAAGACGACCTGTGAACGTATGCCGTCCCATTTGTGTTCAATGGACCATTCGTTCACATCACCCAAACTTCCAGGGTCATCTTCCAGTGCATAGGCCAAATAAAAGGGATAGGGTTTGGATAGGTAGTCGGTTTTATTCTCTTCCAAAATAAGTTGTTGAAAGGAGATTTTATTTGGGTCCCAATTTCCCATTAACTTATAAGCCAGAATGTCCTCGTCAATTTCAGTAGCCTTGGAGAGTGCCCGAGTCATCAATTTTTGACTTACCCCAATACGGAAGCCGCCTGTTATCAATTTGGTGAAAACGAACCGCTCGTAGTAATCCAAAACCTTCCAATTGTCAAAAAGATATTGCTTTTTTTCAAGGTCCGATTTCTTTTTGAGCGCGATCATCTCCTCCAAAAATTGGGTAAGGGTCTTCTCCGTGGACGATTTTGATGAAGGAACCACCAGAGCGATGGTTTCGGCCAAGTCGCCAACAATATGATAGCTCTCCTCAAAAAGCCACAAAGGTATGTTCGCAAGTTCTGATGCCCATTCCCTTAAAAGTGTCGTATTAACGGGTCTGGGAGGCCTGCGGTGTGATAGGATGGCGATGGTCCAAACTTTATCTGCATCGTTTGCCTCCAAAAAGTATTGGGTGAGGGCATCAACCTTTACTGTGGTCTTGTTGGTACTATCCAGCGTTTTGATGAGTTGCGCAAATCGTTTCATCATTCGACTGCCGATTTTGAGGTTTCCATCTCGCCCTGTTCGCCTTCGTATTGGGTTGCTTCGGTGCGGGCGTCATAACCATGTTCCCTTAGGTATCGGGAAAAAATATCGCTATAACCATGCGTACAAATGACCTTTTCTGCACCAGTAGCTTCAATACTGGAAAGTAATCCTTGCCAATCACAATGATCGCTAAGGACAAAACCCTTGTCGATGGCACGTCTGCGTCGGGCACCACGAAAGGTCATCCATCCACTGGCCGATGCGGTTACATAGGGAACCATTTTCCGTATCCAAGTACTACCGTGGGCACTGGGAGGGGCCAAAACGATGTTTCCCAAAAGTTCCTTTTTGGTGGTTTCTTTGGTGACCAATTTGGTGGGAGGGAATGAGACCATCGGCCTTAGGACTTCCGTCATATTTTCAATGGCCCCATGGGTAAAAATGGTGCCAATATCCGTTTCCAAGTACTTTAGCAATCTTTGAGCCTTGCCTAGGCTATAGCCAAAAAGTATGGAGGTCTTGCCCTCCTTTTTATTCTCCAGCCACCAATCGTTTATATCCTTCAAGACTTCCTGTTGGGGCAGCCATTTAAAGGCGGGGAGACCAAAGGTACATTCGGTTATGAACGTATGGCATCTAATAGGCTCGTAGGGCGTGGATATTCCGTCGTCCTCGGTCTTGTAGTCACCTGTAAATACCCAAACCTCGCCATTGTGTTCCACCCGTACTTGCGAAGCGCCAATGATATGTCCCGCAGGATGAAGGCTGAATTTTACATTGTTTATGAAAAAGGTCTCGCCCCATTCAAATCCGGTAGTCTTAATAGTACCCAATCTATGTGTAATAATGGGAATGTTTTTGTGATGGGTGATATACTCCTTATTTCCCCATCGACTGTGATCTGCATGGCCATGGGTTATGATGGCCTTATTTACGGGTCTCCAAGGGTCTAAATAAACGTCTGCTTTGTCACAATAGATTCCTTTATCGGTAAATTGTAGGAGGGGTGATTTCATAGCCTTGGAAAGTTACAAATTTGCCTTGAAACAAAGTTTGGCCAGATGTAAACTATGACCTCTAAAAAATTTATATTTGCTCTATAATTAAAAATTTGAATATGGCCATTGCAGATTTATACACCAGTGGAGAGCATAGGAGGAACTTGGCGCATTTTGCAGCTTTGGCAACCCTGGCCTCGGTAGATGGTGAAGTAAGTACTGAGGAGAAAGAGTTGTTGGACCGTTTTGCCACAAAATTGGATATTACCCGTGCCGAATATGATGAGGTACTCAAAAAGGAAAATAAATACCCTATTGAGGCGCCGCTTGATTCCGAGAAACGTTTGGAGCGACTTTATGACCTGTTCCGTATTGTTTACTCTGACCATGAAATGGATCCTGAAGAGAAGACCTTGGTAAAGAAATACGCTATCGGATTAGGATTTAGTGGGGATAAGGCAGATAAGGTTATTGAACGTTCTGTTGAAATTTTTGGTGGGAAGCTTGACTTTGAGGATTATCTTTATTTGATTAAAAAATAATTTTTCGAAAGATCGAATCCAAAAAAGGGAGCAATTCGCTCCCTTTTTTAATGATATTTTTCCAAGAATTCCTGTAATTTTTCCACCATTTTTCGGCTGCCGCAGAAAAAAGGGACCCGTTGGTGCAATTCTGTTGGTTGAATGTCCAAAATCCTGGTTTTACCGCCAATGGCCATTCCGTTTGCTTGCTCGGCTATAAAAGCCATAGGATTGCATTCATAGAGCAATCTCAATTTGCCGTTCCCGGTAACACTACTCTTAGGATACATATAGATACCCCCTTTTATCATATTTCGGTGAAAATCCGATACCAAAGATCCTATATATCTTGAAGTGTAAGGCCTGTCACCTTCCTCCATTTGACAATACTTAATAAAATCCTTCACACCTTGACTAAAGTGGACATAGTTCCCTTCGTTCACGGAATAGATTTTTCCCGTTTCTGGAAATGTCATGTTAGGGTGCGAAAGATAAAAGGTTCCCAATGCGGGATTCAAGGTAAAACCATTGACACCATCGCCTGTTGTGTAGACGATCATGGTTGAGGTTCCATACACAACATAGCCAGCGGCGACCTGTTGGTTTCCAGGTTGCAAAAAGTCCTCAAGAGTTGCTGGGGTGCCTACCGGTGTCACCCTTCTGTATATGGAAAAGATGGTACCTACGGATACATTGACATCTATATTTGATGAACCGTCCAAAGGGTCAATGAGTACCACATATTTATTTTGGTGGTTTTCATCACTACTGTTTATCGAAATAAAACTATCCTCTTCCTCAGATGCAATACCGCAAACAATTTCCCTATTGGTTAAGGTCTGTATGAACTTTTCATTGGCAAAAACATCCAATTTCTGTTGGTTTTCGCCTTGTATATTGGTTTCACCGGCGGTGCCGATTATATCCACAAGTCCCGCTTTGTTTACTTCGTGGTTTACCACCTTGGCGGCCAAACGAATGGCGTTGATCAATTTGGAAAGCTCCCCAGAGGAATATTGGAAGGATTTCTGGTTTTCAATGATAAATTCACCTAACGTTTGTTTTCTGTTTGTAGACATAAGAAGTTTGGGTTGGTCTCACTACAAATAACGCTTATTTTGTGAAACTCTTGTGTTTGGTTTTTGCTTGTTTATTTAAAATTATAACTTTGTGTTTTATTTATAACAATGAATTATATAATTAGGGATTCCCGAAGGGAAGATATGGTCCAGGTGCTGGAGTTGATCCGGGAGCTTGCCGTATTTGAAAAAGAGGAAAATGCCGTTGATGTTACCGTGGCCGATTTGGAACAAAGTGGCTTTGGGAAAGAAAAACACTTCCACTGTTTTGTAGCCGAACAGGAAGATAAAATCGTGGGAATGGCCTTGGTCTACCCAAGATACTCCACATGGAAGGGACCGATTATCCATCTGGAAGATTTGATCGTGACCGAAAAAATGCGGGGAAGTGGTTTGGGTACCGCTTTGTTGAACGAAGTAGTGAATTATGGCCACAAATTGGGTGTAAAAAGGATAAGTTGGGAGGTGCTGGACTGGAACGAACCTGCCATTGATTTTTATAAAAGTAAGGGGGCCGATGTAAAGCGCGATTGGGATGTGGTACATCTGGATGAAAAAGGAATCGCCAATTATTTGGCTAATATTTAAAAATTTAGAATCGTATTTCGTGTATGAGAGTATTTAAATTTGGAGGTGCCTCCGTAAAGGATGCCGATGCCGTAAAGAATGTTGTAAACGTTTTGCAAACAGTTGGTTATGACAACACCATTTTGGTGGTTTCCGCCATGGGAAAGACGACCAATGCCATGGAAGAGGTGGTAAATGCCTATTTTAAGGACAAAAAGGATATCCCATCAAAAATCTCAGATATAGTAGAGTACCATAGCGGTATTCTTAACGATCTTTTTGAAAACAAGCAGCATAAAATATATAAGGACATTAAGGTACTCATCGATGAGATCAACGGCTTTTTGGTATGGAACAAATCTCCCAATTACAATTTTGTCTACGACCAAATTGTGGGATATGGCGAGTTGATTTCATCGACCATTATAAGTGCCTATTTGGAAAAAGTAGGAATCTCCAATAATTGGCTTGATGTACGACATTATATCAAGACCGATACCAGTTACAGGGATACCACGGTAAACTGGGAAAGGACCCAGGCCAACGTAGCGGATATCGATAAGAAGGTACTGAACATAACGCAAGGTTTTTTGGGAAGCGACGATAACAACTTTACGACCACCTTGGGAAGGGAAGGATCGGATTATACCGCTGCCATTTTGGCCTACTGTCTCAATGCGGACTCCGTGACCATTTGGAAGGACGTTCCAGGTGTTTTGAACGCGGATCCTAGATATTTCAAGGAAACACAATTATTGAACAACATTTCGTATAGGGAAGCCATAGAGCTTGCATTTTATGGAGCTTCGGTGATACACCCTAAGACATTACAGCCTTTGCAACGCAAGGAAATACCCCTGCACGTAAAATCCTTTGTAAACCCTAAGGACCCGGGAACAACGGTAGGCAAGGGAATGGGTATCGAACCCAAGGTCCCATGTTTTATTGTGAAGAAGAACCAAGTACTTATGAAATTGTCCTCCTTGGATTTTTCTTTTATGGTAGAGAACAATATCAGCGAAATCTTCAAACTATTTCACGACTTTAAAATCAAGGTGGACCTTATCCAAAATTCCGCAATCAGTTTTTCCGTATGCGTGGATAACAAGTTTGGCGGTTTACAAGATCTTCTCCAGCAATTAAAAAGTAAATTTAAGGTGGTACACCAGGAGGGTGTTTCCCTGTACACCATCAGACATTTTAATGCCCAAGCACTTGAGTCACTGACCAATGGGCATGAAGTATTATTGGAACAAAGAGGTAAGGAAACAGTCCAATTGGTGGTAAAGTAACTAAACGGCGTACTTTTTACCTTTGTTAAAATGGCGGCCTCCACCTCCATTTTCCTATATTTATACTTTGAAATAGATATCAGGTGTATGGGTTTAGTGACCGCAAAGGAAGTGGCAAAGGCCGTTAACTTATCCAAGTTGGGCTTTATTGGAACTTTTATGGGTTGGGCTTTAATGAAGGTCACGCGCATTTCTGGGGTTAATCGGTTTTATGATAGCATTGCCCATTTGGAGGGAACCGATTTTACAAAGGCTATTCTGGACCACTTTGAAATTGACTTTGAGATTCCGGAAGAAGATTTTAAAAGGTTGCCAAAGGAAGGACCCTTCATTACCATTAGCAACCATCCGTTAGGTGCCATAGACGGTGTCTTGTTAATGAACCTGATGCTACCCAAACGACCGGATTTTAAAATCATGGCCAATTTTCTTTTGCAGCGAATGGTTCCTTTGGATCCCTATATTCTTCCGGTTAATCCTTTTGAAGGACATAAGGATGTAAAAAGTAGTGTCATGGGGTTTAAAAAAACCCTGGAACATTTAAAAAACGGCCATCCTTTGGGCATTTTTCCGGCAGGTGAAGTGTCTACGTACCGTGATGGAAAATTAATCGTTGACAAGCCTTGGGAAGATGCTGTCCTAAAGCTTATTAGAAAGGCAGAGGTACCGGTAGTCCCTATTTATTTTCATGCACGAAATAGCAAGCTTTTTTACAGGCTTTCCAAACTGAACGATATTTTTAGAACGGCCATGATTCCTTCGCAGGTATTTTCACAACATAATAGACCCATTAAAATCAGGATTGGCCAACCTATATCCGTACAGACCCAAAAGGAACAGGAAGATATGGTGGAATTTTCAGATCTGTTGCGAAGAAAGACCTATATTCTTTCCAACGCCTACGAGAAGGAGCGCTTGATTGATCAGATACCTACCTCCTTAAAAATCCCCAAGCCACCTAAAAAAATTGCATCCGCCATGCGAAAGGAAGTGATGCAAGGCGAAATTGAAAAGTTACGGGAAAAGGACTGTAGATTGTTACAAAGCAAGAATTATGAGGTTTTCTTGGCCAAGGAAAAGGATATTCCCTTTATCCTGAAGGAAATTGGTAGACAGCGCGAAGTTACCTTTAGGGAAATAGGTGAGGGCACCAACAATGCCATCGACCTTGATAAATTCGATTCCTATTATTACCATCTTTTTCTTTGGGACGATTCAGAAAAATGTATTGTAGGGGCCTACAGAATGGGTCTGGGATCTGAGATATTTCCGGAATACGGAATAGATGGTTTTTACTTACAGGACCTGTTTCGTGTGGAGCCTGAACTGTATGGGATGATGAAGAATTCCATTGAAATGGGTAGGGCCTACATCACCAAGGAATACCAACAGAAACCCATGCCCCTGTTCTTGCTTTGGAAGGGCATCGTACATACGACCTTACGCCATCCGGAGCATAAATATCTTATTGGCGGGGTAAGTATCAGCAACCAATTTTCCAATTTTTCAAAATCCTTGATGATCGAGTTTATGAAGTCCCACTATTGGGATCCCTATGTGGCCCAATATATACGCCCCAAAAAGGAATTTAAGGTGAAGCTTAAGGATGCCGATAAGGAATTTGTCTTTGACGAGACCCAAGCCGATTTGAACAAGTTCGATAGATTGATCGATGAAGTGGAGCCGGGCAATCTTCGGTTGCCGGTGCTCATTAAAAAATACATCAAGCAGAACGCCAAGGTGGTCGCATTTAATGTGGACCCTTTGTTCAATAATTCTGTGGATGGATTGATGTACATAAAAATTGCGGATTTGCCCGAAAGTACCGTAAAGCCCGTAATGGAGGAATTTCAGGCGGAATTGGAACGCAAGTTGGCCGAATCCCAACAAAATCAAGAGTAAGGTTTTAATCTATACCTATAACCGTACTTCGTCTTTCGTAGAGTACATTATCGATCCAAACCCCGTTTAACTTTCCAACCCGCTCGCGGACACCTATTTTTCTGAAACCCACCGCTTCGTGTAGTTTTATACTTGTTTGGTTCGATGGGAAAATCCCCGATTGTAAAGTCCAAAATCCTTGTGCTTCACTCTCCAAAATCAGGTGTTGCAAAAGCGCTTTTCCAAGGCCCAACCCCCTGTAATTTTGACCGATGTAAATGCTGACCTCGGCTACCCCCCTGTAAACATGTCGGCTAGAGACAGGCGCTAAGGTGGCCCATCCAGCCAGGTTATCATTATAAAGTCCCACAAATCGACAATTTTTCAAGTGCGAACCGTCCCATTTTTGGTAACTGGGAATTTGGGTCTCAAAAGTAGCCATGCCCGTAGCTATGCCTTCTCCATAAATTTTGGCAACCTTTTCCCAATCGGTGGCGGCCATCGGTCTAATGGAAATCATTGAAAGTATTTTTTATTTAGCAACAGCCACTTCCCGGCGCACAGGCAGAGGAGGTCTCGGTCATTGTCTCTGGAATACCACAGGTTTCTTTGGCCTTACAATCCGTTTTTTCTACACCTAATTTGACGATTAGATTTTCACCTGAAATTTCAAGATCGTTCACGAACAATTGTGCAGTGTGAAAGTTAGGATTACTATATTCGAACTTGACCTCTACATCCCGCTCCATGGGTTTTATTTTATCTACTTTATTTAGTATGGAGAGCGCCTTGTAGGCCGACATATATTCCCGTTTGTCCTTTTCCAAAGGGCTCTCATAGAGTTGGATGATGGTTTCCTTCCAAAAATCTGGATTTGCACCGCAATCAATGGAATCGATAGTTACGTTTTTCACTTCGGTGATGTGATAATTGGCCCCTACCAATTCTCCAGGTTTGTATTCGAACAAAAGGTTTTTATTGGGGTTTTCCTGTAAAAAGGACAAAAATTCATGTGTTTTCATTTTGAATTATTTTATATCGGTTAAAAATTGATTTTAGTTTTTAATTATTTTAAATGCTTATCGTCAAGTATTGATCTGTGATGAATTTATTATGCGGTTTAGCAGCAATTCGTTTTGGTAGTGTTGAAAAACGAATTTAGCATGTCTTGAATGGCCGACCATTTTTTAAGATTGATGCAATAGCAAACCCGCTTTCCTTCTATTTCCCCGGAAATTAAATCGATACTCTTCAATTCCTTTAAATGTTGGGAAATGGTAGGTTGTGCCAGCCCTATTTCGTCCACGATATCGTTACAGATACAGGCCTCTTGCCTGCTTATATATTCCAGAATGGCGATTCGTGCAGGGTTTGCAAGCACTTTAAAGATAATGGCCAGTTCGTTCTGTTTTTGGTTGAATATCTGTGTTTTGGTAACTCCCATCGTAATATTTATATATTGCAATATTACGATAATATTTTAAATGTAAAAGGCCAAAATTACTTTGGCCTTTCTTGAAATACTATAAACTCTTGAACCAATCTTGAAAATAGGTGCCAACAACCGCTATTGGAACCATTTTCCCATTTGCGGCGTTAATCAGACTCATAATTATCAAAACAAGGCCCAAAAGGCTCGCAAAACATCCCACTATTGGAATGAAGCTCAAAACTATCATCAAAATCCATATACCCAAAGTCTGTCTAATGTAATAACTACCAAATTCGGTTTTGTTTTGGCTGTTCATAACGATTGCCACGATCCAGCCAATAAAGGTGATATGTGCTATAATGGCCACTGTTTTACCGTTATCCGGATTCTGAGGGTCGAATGTTTTTTTTACCTCTTCTTGAAATTCTTTGGCGGCATCTTCCGCCTTATCGCCAAAATCTTTGTTTTCTTCTGACATGGTTTTGTTTTTAGGTGGTTAATTGTCGTTTAAAAGTAAAGAATAAAACGATATCACAAAAAAACTTTATCGTTTGGTTCCCAAAGCTCAAGTTTATTACCATCTGGATCGAGAATCCAACCAAATTTTCCGTAATCGTATGTTTCTATTTCCCCTATCACCGTAACACCTTCCTTTTGAAGGACATCCAGCAATTCTACTAGATTGTCCACTCTAAAATTCATCATGAAGGAGGAGGTACTTGGCTTAAAGTATTGGGTATCTTCGTTCATAGGGCTCCATTGGGTGGAGCAGTCATTTCCTTGCTCATCCTTCCACCAAAATGTACATCCGTACTTATCTGTATTTAAGCCAAGATGTGTTTTATACCACTCTTTTACTTTTTCTGGATTAGACGTCTTAAAAAAGAATCCGCCCAATCCTGTAACCCGTTTTTTCATATATATGCTTTTTGGTTGTTATTTAATTTGGTTTTTGTCATCATGGTTGTAGGGTATTTTTCCGATAAAGATCTATCCATTCCTTGACGGTCATTTTGCTTGAAAGCTCAGCAATTAGCTCATACGGAATGTCGTCCATATTTTTAAAGCGGATACAGCTTTTGCCCATATCCAACTTACGTTTGCTGTGTTTTGGGTATTCCGTAACGAACCAATCCAGAAGTTTTGTGTCCGCGTAGATACCGGTATGATAGAGGGCCACAAAGTTTTTTTGGGAGGCCAAATTTATAAAGGGTAAGGGAAGTTTAGGATCTACATGGTAACCGGCCGGATACAGGCTATGAGGCACTACATAGCCCAACATTCCATAGCTAATCTGTTCCTCAAAACCTTCAGGTAGATTTTCCAGAATAACTTTCCTAATCTCCGAAATCACCGCCTTTCTTTCTTCGGGCAATTGGGAAACATAGTCTTCGGGTGAATCCGCTTTGTTCTGCATATCAGACGTGTTGATCGATTAAAATGGGATTCCCGTCAGGATCTATTAGGGTAATGTTGGCCGGCCCCTTAGTACCTTCTTCCACTTTTCTAACCAAGTTGAGGCCTTTGGCTTCTAGTCTATTTTGAATTTCACGGACATCTGTAAAACTGTCCAAGGTATTGGCATTGGAATCCCAACCGGGATTATAGGTGAGGATATTCTTTTCGAACATACCTTGAAAGAGCCCAATGGTCGATGTGTCGTTCTTCAGAATGAGCCAATGCTGTTCAATATCACCATGAAAGACGGTAAAACCCAAGGCTTCATAAAACGCTTTGGAGGCCTTAATGTCCTTGACACTAAGGCTTACGGAAAAGTTGCCTAAATTCATTTTTGTAGATTTAAGATTGATTATCCCTTAAACTACAAATTTATTTTTGATTTTGTCCACAACGGTCTGTGCCAACTTAATTTTGCTCTCCACCGTCCAGCCCGCAACATGGGGAGATAGCAATACATTATCCGCTTTGGTCAAGTATTCAAAGGCTTCGGGGAGCCTATTATCTGTGAACATATTTTCAAAAGAGGCCTTTTCATATTCCAGAACATCCAATCCAGCACCCAATACTTTGCCCGATTTCAGTGCGCTGACCAAATCGGCCGTATTTATGCATTTTCCCCGGGCCGTATTGATGATCCAGATATTTTTATGGAACTTATTTAAAAACTCCGTATTGATTATACCTATGGTCGATGCCGTCTGTGGAACATGCAAGCTCAACACATCGGTGCGTTGGTGTAATTCCATGATGCCCACTTGTCTGGCGTTTTCGTCTTCCACGCCACCTTCGATATCATAACAAATGACCTCGTCCACATCAAATCCTTTTAACTTTTTTGCAAAAGCCTTGCCCATATTCCCATACCCGATAATACCAACGACTTTGCCCTCTAATTCAACCCCACGGTTGCCTTCCCGGTCCCATTTCCCGTCCCTAACTTCCGCATCGGCCTTGTTCAATTTGTTGAAAAGGGACAAAAGCATGCCTAACGCATGTTCCCCTACGGCATTGCGGTTGCCTTCCGGGGCAGCGGCCAAAAATATGCCCAACGACTTGGCATATCTGGTATCGATATTCTCCAACCCGGCGCCCAGGCGTCCAATGAATTTTAAATTCTTCGCCTTGTCCAGAAACGAGCCGTCAATGGTAAATCTGCTTCGGATGATGAGTCCTTCATAGGCTCCAATTTTTTCTTCTATTTCTTCCTTGGTAGAAACATAGTCCTCATCATTTACAAAACCAAAATTATTGAATTGTTCTATTATCAAGGGATGATTACTATCTACATGGAGTACTTTCATAGGGTTTTTAAATTTTTGGATAAGTAGTTTGGGTTAGGTCATGGGTTACGTCGCCAGTATGTGCGGTAGTACTTTTTTCAAATAACAGGATATGGACTTCCTCCTCGTTTTTGGTCATTGGACAATGCTCCACTCCTTTTGGTACGACAATGATTTCACCTTCCTTGACCACCTCTGTACGATTCCTAAACTGCATATAGAGCGTACCCTTTATGACCTGGAACAATTCATCTTCATGTTTATGGGAATGCCATACGAATTCACCTTTTAATTTGGCAAGCAGTACCTGCATATCGTTCACGACCGCAATTTGATGTGGGTGCCAATGTTTGTTGAACTGGGCATGTTTTTCCTGAAGATTGATAGTTTTCATTTTTGAACGGATATTAAGTTCAAATCCCCAAAATGAGCTTGGCGATCATAAAGTAAATGAGGATGCCAAAAATATCATTGCTGGTAGTAATAAAGGGACCCGTGGCGATAGCGGGGTCTATGCCTCTTTTATGAAGGAACAATGGCACAAAAGTACCGATCAGACCGGCTACGATTATGACCGCGATCAAGGAGATGGAGATCGCAAATGAGATATTGACCTTGCCTTCATAGGACCAAACAAATACAAATAGTAAAATGGCCAGTATAATGCCGTTTAGGGTGGCCAACAACATTTCCTTTATCAATCGGTTGCTGATACTTCCTTTTAAATCGTCATTGGCAAGCCCTTGTACGATGATGGCGCTGGATTGCACCCCTACGTTCCCGGCCATGGCGGCGATCAATGGGGTAAAAAAGAAAATGATGAACTGCTCCTGCTTGAAATCTTCCTCGAATCCTCCCATAATAAGAAAGGCTCCAATACCCCCAATAAGGCCTAAAATCAACCATGGCAACCGTGCCCTTGTCAAGTCCAGGATGCTATCATCTGCTTCCACATCCTGTGAGATACCCGCGGCCATTTGATAATCCTTGTCCGCTTCCTCCCTAATTACGTCCACAATGTCATCAATGGTAATACGGCCTACCAACCTGCCAATTTCATCTACCACAGGAATGGCTTCCAAGTCGTACTTGGACATGATCTTGGCAACCTCTTCCGGCTTTTCATTGACATTGACCGAGTCTACTTTTGGAATGTATACGTCCTTGATATGTGTTTTTGTGGAAGTGGTCAACAGGTCTTTGAGGGATAACCTGCCAATGAGCTTATCTTCTTCGTCCACCACATAAATCGAATGTACCCGGGTCACATTTTCTGCCTGTGCCCGCATTTCCTTTACACAAGTCAATACGTTCCAGTTTTCCCTAACTTTAACCAACTCCTTGGCCATAAGACCGCCTGCGGAATATTCATCATAACGAAGCAGATCTACAATGTCCTTTGCATGTTCACGGTCCTCGATTTCCGAGATGACCTTTTGAACCATTTCCTGCGGAAGCTCCCCAATGATATCCGCAGCATCATCCGTATCCAGTTCCGCAAGTTCCTCGGCAATTTCCTTGGAGGAGAGATTGCTGAGAATAGCTTCTCGAACGTCTTCGTCCAATTCCGTTAGGACATCCGATGTTTTGTAGCTATCTAGAAGCTTTATTAGGTAGGTGGCCTCGTCTTCGTTGAGTTCATTGATAATTTCAGCAACATCCGCATAATGCACATCTTCCAAAAGTGAGTTCAGTTCCGCATCCCTTTGGTGTTCGATGAGCTCCTCTATCTGGGCAATAAGTTCCTCTGTGAGTTTAAATGGCGTCATGTGCTATCTTCTTTGTCAACGCAATGAATTCCGAAACGGAAAGCTGTTCCGGACGTTGATCAAATATAGCATCTTCTTTAAGATTTTCGGAGAGTCCGAGTGTTTTTAAACTGTTACGGATGGTTTTCCTACGCTGGTTAAAGGCGGTTTTAACAACGGTAAACAATAATTTTTCATCGCAGTCCAAAACGAACTTCTTTTTTCGGGTAAGGTTCAATACTCCGGATTGCACTTTTGGTGGCGGGTCAAAAACCTGTGGATGCACCGTAAAAAGGTATTCCGCATCATAAAAAGCCTGCGTCAAGACCGATAGTATCCCATAGGTCTTACTGCCTTCCTTCGCGCAAATCCGCTGGGCCACCTCTTTTTGGAACATGCCCGAAAACTCCGGTACTTGGTGCCGCATCTCCAGCATTTTAAAAACGATTTGTGTGGAAATATTGTACGGGAAATTTCCGGTAATGGCAAATGGCTCATCTCCAAAGAGGGTGTGTAGGTCGTAGTTAAGAAAATCGGCCTCCACTACCTTAAACGAACCCTTTCCCATCATTACTTTGGGGTGTTCCAAGGGAAAGCTGTGGTTGAGGTAGATGACCGAGTCGGAGTCCAGGTCCATGGCCACTAGGTCTATTTCCTTGCGCAATAAGTATTTTGTAAGCACTCCGGTTCCGGGACCGATTTCCAGGACATGGGTGTAGCCTTTAAACGAAAGTGTTTCCGAAATTTTTTGCGCGATGTTCTCGTCCTTTAAAAAGTGCTGCCCCAGGTGCTTTTTTGCTTTGACCGGACTGTTTTGGTCGGCATAATTTCCTTGGTCGTTACGAGGCTTTTTATTCTTTCCCTTTCTTTTTCCCATTTCCGATTTTTTAAAGCACTCGCTCAAATGTCAGGTTCACCTACAGCTAGGTGCTTACCTTGCCAAATATACCCAAGCTTTTTTACCTGAAAGCAAACCAACCTCGATTCTTTCGTAGGCGTCCCCCTCATAAACGTCGGCCTTTTTCAATTCATCATCCGTCAGTACATAGACTTTACCATGAATTTTGTCCTGCGGATCATTGGTGGGTTCCAAGGTGGGGTATAATCCGGCAACCTTAGTATTGGAAACCCGATGTCCGTGTAAGGTATCGTCATAACCGCCCAATAGCCTTGAAAAAACACCTAGCTGCACCTCGTTTTCCTGCAAGGTTCCGTAGGTAAATAGATGGTGCGTTGCGGTATTCCGGTGCACAAAAAACTCATCGACCACCTCAAGTTCTGTCCGAAAGGAAATCAATTGGTCCGCAAATAACTTTTGTCCTTCCTGCCTTAATTTTGGGGCATCCTCTCTATAATAGGCATTTAGCATTTCCTTGCTGGCCACTGTATATTGCACTGAGTAGGTGTGCCCCGTGCCTTCTTCGGTCAAGACCTTGGTCATTTTTGCGCTTAAAAACTTTCCTGTTGCGAGCACTTCAGGAATATGTACCGTTTTCATCCAGTGAAGCCATGTATCATGGGCCTTGTCTTCTATGTTGCTGGTTACGTTATAAATGTACATGGGGTGATGGTTATTGGTTGTTTGTTGATGGTTGATGGTTGCCCAAATCTAAACTGGGATGATTCATTGCAAACTGTTTATTGTATACGACTCACGACTCACGACTCACGACTAACTCCTAACTCCTAACTCTTAACTCTGCAATCTGTACTTTCAACTATTAAACGCTAATTGACCACATCCCCTCGCAACATTCTAAAATTCTTGCGCGCTTGGGGAAAGTAGTAACTGTCCTGAAATTCATAAATGATGCGTTCGTAGTAGGCCTTTGCTTTATCGGGCTGGTCCAAAACATTTCGGTATAACTCCCCAAGGGCAAAAAGGGCATCGTCTGCCAAGATACCGTTACCGTAGAATTCAATGATTTTTTGATAGTTGAATTCCGCCGCTTCATATTTTTTTTGGGATTCCAGTAATTGGGCCTGTTTCAGTAGGGCCTCGTCCTCGATTTTCTCCCCTTTGTGATTTTCCAAGATATCGTTGAGCCCTTCGATGGCCTCGTCCGTTTTGTTCTGATACGCTAGAAAATCCGCCCTGGCATATTTCTTTAAAGCCGTCTGGGTGGAATCCTCCAAGGAATTATCGGATATCAATAGACTTAACTGCATGGCATCGTTTGCAATGAGTTGGGAGGTAGAACCCCGGAGTACCTTAAGCTGTGTCAGTGCCCAGTCAAAATCCCCTTTGTAGAAACTCGTTTCGGCAACTTTGTAACGGGCATCCTGTCCCATAACATCGTTTTTTAACTTGTCCTGAACTTGCGAAAAATATATGAGGGCTTCGTTGAATCGCTTGTCATAAACCAAAATATCGCCAAGAGCAAGCTTGATGTAGGCCTTGCTCCGTTCGTTCATAGGTAGCTCCAAACTGTTTTTAAGCAGTTCTATAGCAGGGCTTGGCTCGTCCTTTTTAAAGGTGAGGAAATTGGCGTAAGCGACTTGGAGCTGGAGCGTTTGGGTCTGGTACCCGAACTGTTCTATGAGCGCTTCATAGCGTTTTTGGATACCATCCCACTGATTTTTTTCGATCTCTACCAAGGCGATGTCGATCAAGTGCAGCTCTGCGTTCAATTGTACAATAGGGTCCGCGCTTTCTTCTTTTATATATTCAAAAACATCCTTTGCAACTTCATGTTCGTTCTCCTCAAGAGCCGTGGCCCCCAAATTTTCCAATCTACCGGTATTACCGCCTTCCATACGTTTGAAAATGGCTTTTTCCTGACGCAGTGCACTTTCAAACTGCCGTTGTTTTATAAACAACCAACTCAGCAATTCGTTCCAGATGATGTCAGGATTTTTTTGTGCCTTTTGGAGTAGGATAGCTCTAAGGGTCTGGTTATTGACATCTTCCGGGTCTGAGGTTATGAAGTCATCAATACTTCTAAGGATATTGGATTTAGATGTTTTATTGTTCACTAAAAGCTCTAGGTAGGATGTATACATTTTTTCTATATCGCCTTGTTCCCCGTAAATTCGGGCCAACTGATAATTGTAGTCCAAAGTAGGATTCAGTTCCATGGCCTTCTTGTAGGCGGCAACGGCCCTATCCAATAAGGTATATTTTTGGAATTGGTAGCCCAAAGCATATCCATAGTTTGGGTTTTCTTCGATAAATGCCAGGGCGCGGTCATAATAATCTTCGGACTTTTCCGGCATGTCCTGGAGGGAATAATTATAACCCATTTCTATCAATAGGGTAGGATGCGGGTTTCTCTGGTTCAACTGTTCCAAAAGATAGGCTTCGGCATCGGTGTAGCGTTCCAGCTGTTGATAACAGGCAATAAGACCTTGTAGATAGTCCGTTCTTCTCGGATTTTGTTTGGCCAATTTTTCGTAAAAAACGACCGCTTTTTCAAAATCGCCATCCTCAAAATACTGCTTGGCCAAAAAGTCCTCCTGGGCGTAAATGGTTAGGGAGAAGAGTAAAAAAGTAAAAAATCCAAGAAGCTTCATACTTGAAATTTATCAAATTTAAACAAGTACTCTGAAAGAATCTGTTAACTGAACCATAATTAGGTCAATACAACGAATCTACTTAGTTGGTTCTATTGCAAATCATACAATTTTACTTACAAATTATAATATTTTAAATGTAGGAATTGGATTTAAACGTAGCTTTAAAAGAGGAGAGAAAATCTCCTATCAAGTAAATTTTTAATGGAAACACGGTTTTTAGGTTCAAAAACGAAACGGTTCTACTTTAACAACGGCGTTGAAGACGTTAGTTATGTGGTAATCTATGGCGATGAGCTTATGGCTGAACCCTGGGAGGACAGCATTGCGGATAGTTATAGAACGGCCATTTATAGGGGTCGCGAAGGAAAAATTGCTTCCAACACCACGTTATTGTCAAAACGGAGTTTGGAGTTTTATTTTTTGGACATTGGGCAAGGGGATGCTTCTTTCACGGTAACCCCTGATAACGTAAAAATTTTGGTTGATGGCGGATTAAAGGACAGGGCCTTGGGTTTTCTTATTTGGAAATACCGATTGGACCAACCCGATACCAGCGTAATTATAGACCATTTGTTTTTAAGCCATGCCGATAAAGACCATATTGATGGGCTTGCACCGCTACTAGATCACCCCAAAATTACGGTCAAACATATTTACCATAATGGAATAGGTCTGTATGCCGATGGACATAACACGGAAATAGGTACCATGGAAAATGATAGTTTGAAAACCATTCATGACTCGGTACAGGATTTGGAAAACGAAAGTCTGAAAAGTGATTTTGGGGATTGGATCGATGCCGTTAAAAGCTCCGGAGCTACCTATCAAAGGGTGGACGCCTCCAAAGGTTATTTACCCATTGGGGACGCAAGTGTGCAATTGGAAATATTGGGACCTACTCTGGAACCCGACAATTCCTTTAAATGGTTTGGCGGAAAATCCCATACCATTAATGGGCATTCATTGATTTTTAGAATAGATTATAATCATGTCCGAGCTTTTTTTTCGGGCGATTTGAACATAGAGGGAAGTGAACATCTCTTGTCTACACCGGGGAATACCCTTAAAGTAAATGCCCATATTTTTAAGGCGCCCCATCACGGCAGCCATGAGTTTTCCCAAAATTTGCTCAACCATGTGAACCCCATGGTCACTGTGGTTTCTTCCGGGGAAACACCCGATCATGGTCACCCAAGAGCGGTTTTTTTAGGAGGTTTGGGGTTGGCCGGCAGGGGAAAAATGCCCCTTATTTTTTCTACGGAACTTTCAGCTCTATTTGTGGATGCGGGAGACGTTGAGGCACAAGTGCATTCCGCTTCCGCGGTAACCACCTTGGGAGACCTTGATTTTTCCGATTCCTTGGCAAACACAGAAGCCCGTCAACGATTTAAGAAGGTATTGCCGGGAATCATTAACGTGCGTACGGACGGGGAAAAAATATTCGCCTTTCGCAGGGTCCAAATGGGTTATCAGTGGGAATCCTACGAATTCAAATATAATGATGTTTAAGGGTTAGTCTATTTTATCAAACCCACAATAGGGCACCAATACTTCGGGAATTTTTATTCCTTTTTCGGTTTGATAATTTTCCAGGATCCCTGCCAAGACTCGGGGTAGGGCCAAAGAGCTTCCGTTCAGGGTATGTGCGAGTTGACTTTTTCCGTTTTCGTCCTTGTACCTTAATTTTAAACGATTTGCTTGATACGTTTCAAAATTGGATACGGAACTAATTTCGAGCCATCTGTCCTGTGCCGTGGAAAAGACCTCAAAATCATAGGTGAGGGCAGAAGTAAACCCTAAATCCCCGCCGCACAACCGTAAAATCCGATAAGGTAATTTCAATTCCCTCAATATGGTCTTTACATGTTCCACCATGGCATCCAAGGCCTCATAGGACTTCTTGGGGTGCTCAACATGTACAATTTCCACTTTGTCAAACTGGTGCAACCTGTTCAGTCCCCGAACGTGGGCACCATAGCTTCCCGCCTCTCTTCTAAAACAAGGCGTGTAACCAGTGTATTTTATGGGAAAGTCGCTTTCCTGTAGGATGGTGTCCCTAAAAATATTCGTTACTGGAACTTCCGCTGTAGGTATCAGATACAGGTCGTCTGCAGTTATATGATACATCTGTCCTTCTTTGTCCGGCAATTGACCGGTTCCATACCCAGAAGCCTCGTTTACCACGTGGGGCACCTGCATTTCCGTATAGCCAGCATCGGTATTCTTGTCCAGGAAATAGGAGATCAAGGCGCGCTGTAAACGTGCTCCTTTTCCTTTGTAAACGGGAAAACCGGCCCCTGCAATTTTTACTCCGAGCTCAAAATCGATAATATCGTATTTCTTGGCCAATTCCCAATGGGGCAGTGCGCCATCCTCCAGCTTGGGAATGTCTCCTTCCCTAAAAACTTCCTCATTGTCCTCCTCAGAACTTCCTGCCGGTACCAATTTGTTGGGGATATTGGGAATTTGATATAAAAGCGATTGAAGTTCCTCTGCCGTATTTGTCAGTTCCTCCCCTAATTGTTTGGACTCATCCTTAAGGTCCGACGTCTTTTCTTTTAAGGCATTCGCTTCTTGGGCCTTACCTGATTTATAAAGCATACCGATTTCTTTGGATAACTTGTTGGATTCCGCAAGGATCGAATCCAATCGGGTTTGGGTAGCACGTCTTTTTTCATCCAAATGAAGTACGCCGTTCAGCATGGATTCGGCATCAATATTTCTTTTCTTAAGGGCTTTGATGATGTTATCCTTTTCCTCTCGTATGACCTGTAACTGTAGCATTGCTCCGTATATTTTGGCAGCAAATTTAAGTTAAACTTATCATTTAAAAGGTATACTTTTAGATCCTAAAAGAAAGGTTTATGGTTTTTGAGCATTTTGCGTTGAACGTTACCGATATTGGGCAGGTGGTTGATTGGTATTGCCAGAATTTGGGTCTAACCATCGTAAGCGAGCAAAAGGTCGCCCCCTTTATGACCTTTTTGGCGGATAGCACGGGAAGGGTAGTTTTGGAACTTTACAGTAGGGACGATTCCGCAAAAAGGAATTTTGAAGCCGAACATCCGTTGACGTTTCATGTGGCATTTGTTTCTGCCGATGCCCAGAAGGACAAAGAACGCCTGGTGGCAAAAGGGGCCACTTTTTTTGAGGAAGTTCATAAGCCGGATGGTAGTCACCTCGTGATGCTCCGAGATCCCTGGGGGATGCCCTTACAACTTTGCCAAAGGGCGATAAAATTTTAGTCCTTGAATGGAGAGGGGAGAATCCAATCACTGTGCTTGAATGGCGTCCAAGGAATATTTGCAAGGTCAACGGTTGGGTCTATAAAAGGGACAGCAGGCCTACCATTGATACTCACTTTTGAATTGACAAGATATACAGAAACTTTCTCATCTTCCTGCTTTAAGTCCCGTTTTAAGTACTGGGCAAATTGCCATGCAAAATCGGGATAGGACAGCACTTTACGTTGTTGTCCAGCAGTGAGAAATTTATTTACATCAATGAAAATCTCGTTGCCATTGCTTCGCACCATCTTAAACATACCCGTACCACTTCTTTCCCTTAACATCATTCTCCAGCTCATTCTATGACCTTCTTCCGTCCATAACACATCGTCCTTTATAAAATAGTGCCTGATAGGAAGGATAAACTGAAGTAAAAAATAGATGCCGAACACTATCAGAAATGGTTTTTTATAGTTTGGGACTACCGTTTTCTGGAGGCTGAATGGGATTTTACGTTTGAAAAATAGCTTGCGGATGGTTTCCGGTTCAAAAAAGAACACGGTAAAAGCCAAAGATAAATACGGGAATATTCCTATCTGGAATATGATGGAGTTGAATAGGTGAAAGAAAATGGAGGCGATAAAGGCCGCTTTTCGGGTGGTTTTCCAAAGCAAGGCCGGAATCACCAACAAATCAAAAATAATCCCAAAGCTCCCGATGATTTTGTGCATCCAAGGCTGTTGCAATACATCACCAACGAGCGGGTAGCCGGACTTTGACTTCATCAGTATATCGATAATGCCAAAATCCAGCCAATCTCCGTACAGTTTTGCAATGGAGGCGTAGGTGTACACGATGAACAATTGCAGGACTATGATCCACTTCACATAGCCGTACATGGAATTTTCCCTTTGTACATTTCCCATGCGAACATCCAAGGAATATGATTTATTGGCCGGGAACAGACACATCAGGGAAGATACCAGTACAAGTAGGTAATAATGGTTGTTGTAGGCCGTTTTTTGCATTAGGTAACTTCCGGTCCAGAGCAAGGTAAAAGCCAGTATGGAGAATCTGTATTTTAGCCCCAACGCTATACATATTCCCAAGATACCCATCAGGGAAAAATAAAAATACATACCCGGCCCGGCAAGGGCTTCCAGCCATTCAAAATCAATAAAGGGAAAGGTGTATTGGGGCGCTACGATATTCCTTTTGAGCCAGCCCGTGGCTATGGCACCAAAACATTCCAGTGAAACGAGAACGCCAAAAAATATTCGGAAAATGATAAGCGGGCTGTTGTCAATTCTATGAAATAACAACCTGTTGAGCATCATTATCTATTGGATATAAATTGCAGCGATTTCTCCTTGTCCTTGGCCAATTGTAATTTCAGTTCATCCAGGGAATCGAACTTTTGCTCATCCCGGAGTCTGGATAACAAATCTATTTGGAGCTTTTGGTCATAGAGGTCATCGTCAAAATCAAAAAAATGAATCTCTATGGTTTTGGATGTGCCGTTCACCGTTGGGTTATAGCCAATATTCATCATACCATACACCTCCGTTCCCTGAATGTGGCTTTTTACAATGTAAGATCCGTTTTTTGGAATGAGTTTATAGGATTCTTCTACATGAAGGTTTGCCGTTGGAAAATGGATTATTCTACCTAGCCCTTTTCCTTTTTTAACGGTACCGGTAAGCATGTATTCATAACCCAGATAGGCATTGGCCGTTTCTATTTCCCCATTTTCCAATGCCTTCCTTATCTTAGTGGAACTTACGGATACCTCATCGATCTCTTGTGCAGGAATTTCCTCTACGGAAAAGTCGAGCGCATTTCCAAAAGCAATCAAATCAGTTATGTTCGCGGTCCTGTTTCTTCCAAAGCGATGGTCGTAACCAATGATGACATTCTTCGATTTTAGTTTGTTTACGAGAAGGTCCCGTACAAATTCCGTTGCCGATAGACGGGAAAATTCCTTCGTAAATGGGTGGATGACCAAAATGTCAAGACCCATTTTTTCCAGAATGTATTTTTTTTCGTCTATGGTATTCAGAAGTTTTATATCGGCATCCTTTTGCAATACCATGCGCGGATGCGGAAAAAAAGTAAGTACAGCCGATTTTAAGTTGGAGTTCTTGGCACGATTTATGACTTTTTCGAGTATTTTTCGGTGACCTATATGTACCCCGTCAAAGGTGCCAATAGTTATGGCGACAGGATGTTCCTCATCGTATTTGGAAATGCTTTGAACTGTAATCAACTGTGCTAGAAAATAAAAAGAACTATATTTGATTTGGAGATAAAAGCCCCACAATGACCGCTAAATTACGTCTTGTTTTCTCAATTACCATAGCATTTCTTTCCTTTTCTGGGCTTGCACAGACCAAATATTGGGGCAAGGTGGATCTCAAAAATCAGGATAGGCAGGTAACATTAAAGCGATTGGATATCCATAAGGCCAAGGCGTTCACCTTGGATGAAGCGGCTTTAAAATCGGAACTTTTAGGGGTGTCCAGGGCTAAAAGTATGACCAAGACCCTGTATTTTCCTGATGATGAAGGTAATTTGATTCCCTTTCAAGTAGCGGAATCCCAATTGTTCGCCCCGGGATTGGCGCAAAAATACCCCACTATAAAATCCTACAGAGGAAAGAGCGTAGAGGCAGATGGGAAAAAAATATTTTTCAGTCTTTCTTCCAAGGGGCTGCAGACGATGATCATGGATCCAAAAAAGGAGGGCACCGTTTATATGGAAAAGGGAGCCAGCGGAGATTATATCATTTACAACGCAAAAGATCATTTGACCCAGAAATTGGATTTTGTCTGTAAAACAAGTCCTGATTCCTTTACTTCCATGTTAGGCTCGTCCACCGCCAAGTTGGTGGATGACCAGAGTTTAAGAAAGTTTAGGGTCGCAATAGCGGCATCCGGGGAATATACCCAGTTCCATGGGGGTACCATTGCCGATGCCCTTGCGGCAATCAATGCCACTTTAACACGGGTGAACGGCGTTTTTGAAAGGGACCTTGGCGTTACCTTGGAGTTGATTGCCAACACGGATCAGGTAATTTATACCAACCCGGATACGGACCCATTTTCGGGTGGGCTTAGTTCACAGACACAGAATACCCTGACCAGTGTCATTGGTGAGGCGAATTATGATATTGGCCACTTGTTCAATCAACAAGATGGGACATTGGATGGAAATTCCGGTTTTATTGGTTCCGTATGTCAGGATAACAGAAAAGGAAGTGCCTATACCACGCTGTTTTTACCGCAAGGAGATCAATTTGATATCGATTTGGTGGCCCATGAAATGGGGCATCAATTTGGGGCGAACCATACGTTTTCACATTTGTCCGAAGGTACCCTGGTCCAAGTCGAACCTGGAAGCGGTACCACCATCATGGGATACGCCGGAATTACTGGTAATAATGACGTAGCAACCAATTCCGATGATTATTTTCACTACGTAAGCATTGTGCAGGTGAGGGAATATTTGCAGACCATTAGCTGTGGCGAAACCATACCTTTGGCCAATAACGCCCCTATCCTAAATCCGGTGAGCAATTATACCATTCCCATTGGAACGGCTTTTGTTTTGACCGGAAGTGCCAGTGATCCTGATACCACGGATGTTTTGACCTACGATTGGGAGCAAATAGACAATGGCATCGTCACGCAGGCTACCTTTGGACCTAACAATCCCACAGGTGCCATGTTTCGTTCGTTGCCACCGTCCATTTCACCTGAGCGTTATTTTCCAAGGTTGAGCAGGGTAGTATCGGGTGACCTTACCCAAACCACTCCGGTCGAGGGGGGTGCATGGGAAACGGTTTCCAATGTGCAGCGCGACCTGAACTTTTCGCTTACCGTCCGGGATAATGTTTTGAACGGTGGACAATCCGCTTCTGATGAGGTTACGGTATCGGTATTCAGGGAGGCAGGTCCCTTTGTGGTTACCTCCCAAGAATCGTCCGTTTCTTTTGTGGCCGGCGAGACGGAGACCATTACCTGGGACGTTGCAAATACCAATGTACTTCCCATTGGCGCGCAGAACGTGGATATTTTTCTCTCCACGGATGGGGGCTTCTCATTTCCAAATTTGATTGCCCAAAATGTAACCAATGATGGAAGTCATGCCATTGTTATTCCGGGGGGATATAGTACCACCTCCGGCAGGTTTATGGTAAAGGCGGCCAACAATATTTTCTTTTCCGTGAACCAGGCCGATTTTTCCATTACTGAATCTGAAGTGGTACTTAATTTTGACAACCTCAATTATGAGGTCTGCAAACCGGACGATTTAATCGTCAGTTTCAATTATGAAACATATTTAGGTTTCACTGAGGAAAGCACCCTAAGTGTTGGGTCGTTACCGCCTGGCGTGACCGCAACTTTTTCACAGGATACCGTGTCCGTTTCAAATACGCCCATAGATCTAACTTTTTCGGGAACGTCGAATCTGGCAATAGGTAGTTATTCCGTGGATATAGTGGCCACTGCGGCTTCTATAACAAAAAGCACAACTGTGCAATTGAACGTGTACGACACTAATTTCTCGGAAATCGTACTTACCGCTCCATCGGATGGAAGCTTGGATGTTTCAAAAGATGTGCTTTTGGAATGGGAACCGGACTTGGTAAGTACCTCATATGATGTGGAAATAGCCACTGATGTGGGTTTTGCAACTATTATTGAATCCAAAACGGTAGCTACCAATTCGTACCAGCCTAGCTTATTGTTGAACGAAACCCAATATTTTTGGCGGGTAAAACCCAAGAACACTTGTGGGGAAGGCGTTTTTGGGACAACGTTCAGCTTTACGACCATTCAGTTTAATTGTATTACCAAGGCTAGCAATAATGTCCCTATCACTATTTCACCTGTGGGCACGCCAACGATAACTTCAAGAATTCTTTTCTATCAGGATTTGAATTTGGCGGATATCAACGTAAACCTGGATATTGAACATACGTATCTGTCGGATTTGGTCATCAGCCTAACTTCCCCTTCAGGAACTACGGTGGTGTTGGTTTCCAGTGCCTGTGGGAACAATTCAGACATCAATGCCATTTTTGACGATGAGGCAGCTAATGCCTTTATTTGCTTAGGTTCTCCTGCCATTAGCGGTACCGTGAGGCCCATTGGTACCTTGAGTTCCTTTTATGGGGAGTCCATTCTAGGGGAATGGGTCCTGGAAATACAGGACAACGCAGCATCAGATGGAGGAAGGCTAAACAATTTCTCCTTGGAGGTCTGTGTGGAGGGTGACTTTAGGCCCGATGCGGATCAAGACGGAGTTTTCGATGATGGCGAGGACCTCTGTCTCGATACCCCACTGGGACAGGAGGTGGATGCATCCGGTTGTGCCATTTACAGGTTTACCCAGGAAAACTTTAATGTAAGCTTGGAGAGCGAAACCTGTAGGCCCAATAATGACGGCGCCATACGGATAGTGCCCAAGGTATTCTTGGACTATGAAATAACCATAAACGGGAATGGGGTCAATATTATCGATAATTTTACCAATAGTTTCAACCTAACGGATTTAGGTGCGGGAACCTACGATATCTGTATTACCGGAACCGATGGCACCATTAGCTATGAACCTTTCTGTTTGGAAGTGGTCATCACGGAACCCGCGCCACTGAATGTTACGTCCAAAGTTTCCTTACAGGCTTCCCAAATAGTTTTGGATTTGCAAGGAGCAAAAGGATATTATGTGGAACTTAATGGGTATACTTCCTATACAGCGGACGACCAGTTTACGGTGGATCTGTCCAAGGGAATCAACTTTTTAAAGGTGTATACCGATATTCCTTGCCAAGGAATATATGAAGAGGAAATAGTTCTTTCCGAAGGTCCCTTAGTTTTCCCTAACCCTTTCCACGATTTTATTGAAATCTATTTTGACGTACCCACGCAACGGGCTACAATTATGTTGTTCAGTTCGGATGGTAGGTTATTGCGAACGGATAAAATTCAGGATGGCATTTCCTCCAAGGAATACGATCTGAGTATTTTGCCCGTTGGTATGTATTATTTGCAATATGATAGTAGAGGAACGAAGAAAACAACTAAGATTTTAAAAAGATGATGAGAAAGATACTACTTCTTGTGTGCCTTTTTGCGGTGTTTGGTTGTAAAAAGAAAGACGACCCCAAACCTCCGGAGCGGGTTCTATTGTTGTTCCCGGAAAAAAATTCTGAATGCACCACCGGGGTAGATCAGGATGCTACCACAAGCAGGGTTACCTTTAGTTGGCAAAGATCGGACAATACGGATAGTTATGAATTACGGGTCACAAATATAAGTTCCAATACGGTCCAGACCATCTCCACCCAAAGCACAACGGCCAGTCTTCCCTTGTTAAAAGGGCAACCATATTCATGGCTGGTACGATCTAGGAACAATCAGGTAGATAATACGATTTCTAGTGAACAGTGGAATTTTTATAATGCGGGATCGAGAACCACCTTTGCCCCCTTCCCCGCTGAAATATTGGCGCCTAGTATGTCTGAAAGGGTCTTTAAGGATATTAACAATGAGGTGACCCTGTCTTGGTCCGCATCGGATTTAGATGATGATATAGAGAATATCGAGGTGTATTTTTCAGAGCAGAATCCGCCTTTAAATCTTGAAGCTGCATTGTCTGATGTTGCCACCACTTTGAAAGTTTCGGTCCTTTCAGGAACTACGTATTATTGGAGTGTGGTCACAAGGGATGCTGAAGGCAACGCAACGAATTCAGGGATTTATAGTTTTACTGTCCTTTAAGCCCCGTTAAATTGATTCATGGTCCTTGATACACCAGACAGTACAAAGGATTCGATAAGCGCTACGGATTTTTCCAAGCGCTCTTTCATTTTGGCGTTTTCATCTTCGTTCCATTGGCCCAGGACATATTCAACCTGCCTGCCCTTTCCAAATTCAGACCCTACACCAAATCGGAATCGATTGTAATTCGTGGTTTGCAGTATCTGTTGAATATCTTTTAAACCGTTGTGCCCGCCATCGCTTCCCTTGGTCTTTAGTCTAAGCGTTCCAAAGGCAAGATTAATGTCATCCGTTATTATAAGGAGGTTTTCCAAGGGGATTTTTTCCTTTTCCATCCAATAGCGCACCGCTTTGCCACTTAAATTCATATAGGTTGATGGTTTTAGGCAGAGTATGCTTCTGCCTTTCAATTTATAGATAGCCACATCACCAAGCTTTTGGGTTTCGAAACTCAGCTCCTTTTGATCTGCAAGGGCGTCCAAAATTTTAAAACCAATATTGTGTCGGGTTTCGGCATACTCATCACCTATATTGCCTAGACCTACTATCAAGTATTTTTTCATGGTGTCTACCTCTTCTAAAAATTGGTCTCTAAAGCCTAGAAGCGCTTTAAAATACGTAAGCATGGAATATCCTTTTACGATTTCCTAAAAATACAAAAGCACCCCAATACTTAAACCGGGGCGCTTTTTGTTTTTGTAAATCAAATTTATTCTTGGGCAGCTTCTTCCGCTGGGGCCTCTGCTCCATCGGCACTTGCTTCTGCACCTTCTGCTTCATCGTCCAATTCTTCATCATCGTCATCGGTCATAACGGCCGTACGTGCAGTTTTAACCTGTACTACCGTTGTGGATTCTGGGTGAAGAATTGTAAAATCGTCGCTCAACAAAGAAGCAACTGAAATGTTTTGTCCAATTCTAAGTTTGGAAATATCCACATCAAAGAAATCCGGTAATTTATCCGGTAATGCCTTAATGGCAAGTTTTCTTTTCCTGAACAATAGACGTCCACCATTTCTAACCCCTGGGGAGTTACCTTGCAACCTAACAGGAATGTTCATGGTTACAGGTTTGTCCTCGAACAACTGATAGAAATCGATGTGCATGATGCTATCGGTTACTGGGTGGAACTGTATGTCCTGCATTACGGCATTCACTTTGGCACCATTGTCCAATTCAATTGCAACTGTGTGCGCATTGGCGGTGTAAACCAAATCCCTGAACGCTAGTTCGTCTGCTGAAAAGTGCAATGGTTTATCCCCTCCGTATACTACGCAAGGAACCTTTCCAGCATTACGTAGGGCCTTTGTCGACTTTTTGCCCACGCTTTCTCTTTCTGATCCTTTAATTGTAATTGACTTCATTATATATATTAAAATTAATAATTCAAATTGTCGCCATTTCGCCGATTCGTTACATCAAAAATTTGGACGAAATGGAATTGTTATTATGTACTTTATGCATGACGTCCGCAAACAAATCGGCACAACTGAGTACTTTTACTTTATCACTTTTTATTTCCAAAGGAATAGAATCGGTAATGATCAATTCCGTTAGTTTGGACTTTTCGATTTTCTCATAGGCATTGCCGGACAGTAAACCATGTGTCGCAATTGCCCTTACGCTAACGGCACCTCTCTCTATCATCAAATCTGCCGCCTTTGTCAATGTACCGGCGGTATCCACCATATCATCCACTAACACTACGTTCTTTCCCTGTACATCCCCGATCAATTCCATGTGAGAGATAACATTTGCCTTTGCCCGTTGTTTATAACATACAACAACATCACTGTCCAAGGCCTTGGAATAAGCATAGGCCCTTTTGGAACCACCCATATCCGGGGAAGCTATCGTGAGGTTTTCCAACCCTAAATCTTGTAAATAAGGTAGGAACAAGGTAGAGGCAAACAAATGATCTACCGGTTTTTCAAAGAACCCCTGAATCTGGTCTGCATGCAAATCCATGGTAATGATTCTAGTGGCTCCGGCGGTCTCCAACATTTTAGCAACGAGTTTCGCAGCAATGGGTACCCTAGGTTTGTCCTTCCTATCCTGTCTGGCCCAACCAAAATAAGGCATTACAGCGGTTATATGACGCGCGGAAGCCCTTTTTGCCCCATCGATCATCAACAACATTTCCATTAGATTTTCAGGTCCTGGATGGGTAGAACCAATAATAAAAATTCTAGTACCCCTTATGGACTCCTCAAAGGAGGGCTGAAACTCTCCGTCGCTATATCGTGAAAATATGATGTTGCCCAGTTCCACGCCATAGGCCTTGGCAATTTTTTCTCCTAAAACGGTACTCTGGGTACAAGCAAAGAATTTAGGTTCTGGAACGCTGTATGGCATGTCTTTTTTATTGATTCTCGATCCTTAAGAAGAAGGGACCATAAAGTGCCTACTTGGTCTGCGCAAAGCACAGGTGTTTTCTAAGGAGGTGCAAATTTAGAAATTAATTTGTCTTGCTAAAGGATAATTGTTTAATTTTTTGGTGTGGAAATAAAAATATTTTATAGTTTTGCAATCCTATTTTACAAGCTCGAGTGGCGGAATTGGTAGACGCGCTGGATTCAAAATCCAGTTCTTTCGGGAGTGTGGGTTCGATTCCCACCTCGAGTACAAAGGGAAAAGCCGAGATTCATTTCTCGGCTTTTTTATTTCAGGTACAACATAAGTACAACAATTGATATTTTATAAGGTTTCTTCATATAGGTTTAAGAAACTATTTATAGTTATAAAATATAGTTAAATTGGATCCTTGTGAAACTTAGGATATAGTTCCGGAAGGTGTGAGTGTTCGAGTTTCTCTGCTTGTACGAATGTAAAGACTTAATTAGCTGAAATAGTGCTTTTTAAGTTTTTTTGTTTTTATAATTGTACGGTATCTGTACAGTGGGGTTGAGTTTTCAATCTAATAATCGAAAACTAATATTATGGTACTAAGTTTTCTCACAGGGGCTTTTGTTTTATTTACCTTTTCTGTGATTATCTCTTATTTTCTCATTCAACCAATTCCCATATAACCAAACAACTATAAAAATAGGTATGTGCTACCAATGAAATTCTTCCATTTGTTAATTTATGTTGAAGTTTCCAAGATACTTTTCCATAGCATGCGTTTCAACAAAAGGTTTTTTACCAATTATTTTATCAGTTGTTATACAGAGCTCAACCTCAACAATAAACTTATGTAGTCCATAAAGGGAATATTTACAGTCAATCGAAGCAAAATGAGTTATAATTTGTCCATTGTTACATAACTCGTTCCATTGCTGCGGATCAGAAAGCCTCATATATTCATATAGAACCATGGAGCGGATGTCGAAAAGAATCTCCACTAGCTATGGCGCCGAATCGTTTTCAATATTGCCATTTCGTATACTGATGACCATTGGTGGAACCATGGATTCCTTTTGACACCAAAAGGATGGATTTTGTCCCCAGCCTATGATATTAACCCCTCAATGGACAAATCAGGTTTGGCTTTGAACATCGACATGGACAACAATGCATTGGATTTTGATTTGGCCAAAAGCGTAGGCGAATACTTTCGATTGAAAAGTATAGAAATGGACCATATTTTGAGAGAGGTCCAAAACCCTGAAAAAGATTGGAAGACTATTGCAAAACAAATTGGGATTCCAAACTCGGAACAGATTGTCATGGATGTTGCTTTTCGACTCAAATAATGCATAAAAGGGGAAACTTTCCATAACTTCAGAATAACTTTAAGGAGTGAGATATGTAGCTATCCAATATTCCCAAAAGTTAAGCTAGCATAATTTTCTTGGACAAGGGACGGCTTAAAGCCATTCCATTGGTCACTGTTTATTCCGTTTCCTTGCCACACCAATATTTTGACTTCCGCTTGGTCAATGCTCAAATATTGTTTAAGGAAAATCCAAAAAATTATATAAGCACCAACAAAACAAAGAGCGGTCCAAAGGAGAAACAATGGGCAAGCCGCCAAGAAAAGACAACGAATAGTTCCGGAAAAGTGGAAGATGTTCCACAAATCCAAATGTTGGAAATCGGTTCGGTTTCCCCAAAACCGCGTCAACCCCGAAAAACTTTTGATGATCAAAGTCCGAATCATTTGGCTCAGAGCTTTGCAGAACATGAAGTGTTGCAACCGAATACCCTACACAATTATGTTGAAGGCTACATCATCGTCATGGGTGAAAGGCGGTTTCATGACAGTAAATTGGCAGTATTGACCAATATCGGCACTATGGTGAGGGATTATGTCGACCCTGAAGTTCTTGAAGTACAGATTATTGAAAACCTACAATGAATGAACGTGAAACCCACGGAGGAGGTCGAGGACTTCCAGTTTTTGTTGGACCGTTACGAGCCCGTTGAGATTGCAAAACGTTTAGAGCGATCAGAAAACTATATCCGCCAGCTTATCAAATTGGCTGGATTAATCGAGGGTTTCAAGGAATTTGTCCGTAATGGGCAAATGACAATTTCCCCTGGGATGGTAGTGGCACTTTTTGAGCCATTCTTTTTTCTAAGGATTGACTGATTGAAAAAATTAACATGTCAGATTAAAGCTTAACGATTGCGCTTTACTGCTGCTGTAAATGAGCAACAAGTGCTTTGGTTAACTTATCCTGAACGTCTTGGACACTCACATTTCCATATAGATCATCCCATTCATTGGGGTCTTGGGTGAGGTTATAGAACTCACCTGTAAGAATATGCTCTTCTTTGTAGTCTTTGACCATTTTTTGCCGTTCAAAGACCAAAATCAACTTATATTCTTGAGTACGCCACATAAATGCAGCCTCTCCGTCACGCTCATGTAGGGCCGAGAAGCTGCCAGTTCTACCTATAGCGCCCAATAAGTCTTTGCCAGGCAGTTCTTTATTCAAATCAATATTTGCTGCGTTGAGCAAAGTGGGCAGAATATCAATATTTTCTACGGGCTTATTGTTAACTGTATTTTTTTGAATGGTATTTGGCAATGCATTTCCTGAAAGAATCATAGGAACTCGTACGCTAGATTCGTACAAATTGTATTTGTTGAAGCGATAGTAACGTTCCCCCAACATTTCCCCATGGTCCGAAGTATAAATGACAATGGCATTGTCCAAGATTCCCTTATCCTTTAGTGCTTTTAAGGTTTTGCCCATCATGTTGTCTATCCAAGTAACGTTTGCATAGTATCGCATTGTCATCAGCTTCCATTCCTCTTCAGAAGCATTTTTCCAATAGCCCTCGTACATATCACGCCTATTCACTCCTTTGCTATGTGGTGAATAATCTGCTTTCCACGGAGGTTGTTGCGCATATTGGATGGTATCTGCAGCATACAGGTCTTCGTAACCTTCGGGAACATTATGGCCTGCATGTGGTTTCATATAAGATAGATAAAGGAATAGTGGCCTATCATCATTTCGCTTTTTGATGTAGTCAATGGCCTGCTTGGTAATCCATCCATCCCTGTGGTCCTCTTCGGGCAGTTTACTGGTAAATCCAAGGTAGCCAAGATTGTTTTCCTCTCCAGCACCCATGGGCGCTATTTCGGCATCATATCTTGCCTTGGCGTCCGGATTCATTTCTGCCATACTAATAGCTCCTTCTTCAGGAATTTCAGAAACATAGCGCGTTTCAAATCCTCTAGTGTTCGTTTTGTATTTGCCCCAGTGCGTTTTGCCGAAGCCTGCAGTCTCATAGCCAGCATCCATAAAATATTGTGCCATTGTCTTACCCGGCATTAATGAATCGGGAACACCTCCGTTATTACGGAAAACACCTGTTTGATTTGGATATAGACCAAACATAATCGAGTTTCTGCTCGGAACACACATAGGTGCTTGGCAAACCGCTTGGCTGAAATAAATACCATGAGTAGCAAGACTGTCCAAGGTAGGGGTGATTACCTGACTATTTATCTTCCCTAGTGCATCCCAACGGTGTTGGTCGTCCATGATGAAAATTATATTTGGCCGGTTAGAAATGGTTTTTTTGTTGGATGACACGTCAGGGTCTTTTGCATTGTTGTTTTTGCAACTATAAAGAATACCACCAATGTATATCATCATTATTAACTGTACTGCTCGTTTCATATAGTTTAAAGTTGTGATTGTCTGGTTTTAATGTCTTGTGGGTCGTCAGACAAATCATTCGATTCATCCCGCCATTTTAAAAGTGCATTTTTGAGTTCTTCCTGTTTTTCAAGATAAGCTTCTTTTCCTGCTAGATTTATTAATTGCCCGGGATCGTTTTGCATGTCGTACAATTCCTCGAATGGGCGACCCGATTCCAACTGTCTTAATAGTTTGTATTGAACAGGGTGTGTTAGCTCTGCATTCAAGGTCGCTTGGTAGCTTCCATTGCCCCATCCTTTCTCTACCATCAGATCTGCGGGTAATTCGTATGTTTTTTGATGCATCAAATTTTGGATATAGTAAAATCTTCCATCAAAGATTACCCTGCTGGGATAGTGTTCTGCTCTTATGGGACCGTGAGAGTTATGTTCACCGAAGACATAATTACGTCCTTGTACTTTTTCGGATTCTCCAGAAAAAACAGGCTTTAATGAATTACCTTGAACCGTTTCGGGAATATCGATTTCCAAATAATCCAATATAGTAGGCATAATATCGATATGCGATATCAACGCCTCGGAAACCTTGTCTTTCTGTACCATTGGGCCACTCGCTACAAAGGGTACTTGGAGACCGGCGTAATACGGTGATGCTTTTGCCCGATGGTAAGGCTCACCTTGGTCGCCGGTATAGATGATCAAGGTATTTTCCAGGAGTCCTTTTTCCTTCAAAACATTCATAATACTCCCCGCACAGGCATCTGCCAACTGTACAGAGCCATAATATTTGGCCAAATCTTCTCGCATAGCAGGAGTATCAGCCAAATATTCGGGAACTTCAATGCTGTCTCTATGGGGAAGGAATTCCGGAAAATCTTCCATGTGTTTATCCAGATTTCGATGGGGAGGGGCAATATTGGCCTGAAAAAAGAAAGGTTTGTCATCCGCCTCAGTGATAAAATCAGAAATGACCCTCTTGAATTCTTCTGGACTATTTTGAACGGCATTTCTTGCGCTATATGGAAACTTCCATGGCGGACTCATGTGGAACTTTTGCGTGATAGCGGTGAAGTATCCATTTTCTTGAAGTATCTCAGGAAGTGTTTCAATATACTCATGGATGCCCACTTTGTCCACGGTGGAAGATGCCCTGGTAAATTCTTTGTCCCCGTCAGATAGTTTGGGTGTTATTGTATTCCGCCAATGTCCATTGGCATGAGGGTACATGCCCGTCATTATGGAACTTCTACTGGGTGAACATGAAGGGACAACAGCAAAAGAGTTGGTAAACATCATTCCATTTTTTGCCAATGCATCAACGTTCGGCGTTTCAATTCCTTTGGTTCCAAGAGCGGACAGATGTGCACCCTGGTCGTCGGTAAGGATCAGTACAACATTGAGTGGTTGTTTAGTTTTGGGCTCCTCTTGAGTTTTTTCTTTGCAAGCAAACGTTATTGCTAGAAATGAAATTAAAGTAAAATATATCAATGTTTTCATAGGCTAAGACATATAAAATACAGAGTTCAATTCTTTTGATACAGGACTATTGTCATCATGGGTCTCCATTAAATCGGCCATGTAGGCCCACCATTTTTTACAGATGGTTGTTTCTGCAATGGCATTCCATTTTTCTTCAGATTCAATTTCGGCATAGCCAAAGAGTGTATCTGTATCTGAATCCAAAAAAATACTGTAGTTAGTTACACCATGCTTTTTGAGTGTATCCTCAAGTTCTGGCCAAATGGGATTATGCCTTTGGGTGTACTCCTGGACCTTATTGGGAAACAATTTCATTTTAAAGGCTTTTCTAATCATGTTCTTTATTTTACGGATTTATGATTTTATACCGATAGGTGAATCTGGCGTTTGGGGCAACATCGCCTTGATCATAGAATTTCATGATATCCCCACCGGTGGAAGTGTTATCGGCCCATTTGAATTCCAGATTTTTTCCTTTTAGGTTCAAAACCGATTTTGGAATGGCGAGTTCTAATGCATTGCCCGATAACTTTGAGTCAATTTTAGCTTTTTCCTTCCAAATCCATCCCCCTTCAGATTCATGAAGTTGTAAACCGTTCACCCCGATTTTAATCATGTAATGAAACCCTTCCCAGGCAGGTTGATTGGATTCGGTGTCCTTGATAAAAAGGATTAGACCCGTAGGCCATTCCTTGGTTTCAAATTTTTCTGAAATCTTGAGGAGAAAATAAAGGTTCTGAGAATTTTCAGCAACCTTTGCCTCTACCAGATCATTTCTTCCCGAAGCGTTTTGGTATACCGTTATTCGGCCCCAACCAGGATGTGATCGATGAAGAATATCTCCTTCATGGTCGTAATAGGAGGTGGAAACTTTTTCCCAATCACCAAATCTACCGTCAATTTTTATTTTGTGGCGGCCTGGATCTTGAGAAAGCGGTCTAGTACCCTTGAATTTCCTGATATTGGCCACCATTTGATAATAATAATTGTCTTTAAAGCCACCTTTCATGGGTTCAATATCCCTGCTGAATTCGGCATTATATTGGTCAACAAAATAGGTTTCTCCTTTTTTAATAGGCTGGCCCATCATGTTTTTGGCCTTGCCATCATCAAACCGCATGGCCACCCATTCGTTCCACCCGGTAATGAACACAAATTCGGGGTCTACCTCTAGCGCCCTTCTCCATTGCTCATCAAAAAATAGCCCCTTCCCAGATTGAATACTGTCTGGTGACGGCTGTTTTCCATTATGGAAACTGCGTCCAATATTGGAAATAGGGTGTTGCGCAGTTGAAACCACAATTTGTTCCGGTATATCGGGAGAATCGTGCCAACCAAAGTTCTGCGGATAATGATCGATCCAGGGCCATTTGTCCTTTCCGTCTCCAAACCATTCTTGGCCATCCGTCCAGGCCCAGGATCTTCTAAAGTTGAAATAATCGGTCAGTTCGGCATTCAAGCCTTCGTTATTACCCATTAAAAGTGGCTTGCCTTTCCAATAAAACCAAAGATTTCTGTAAAGCCCTTTCTTATAAAAGCCGTTGTATATTTTCTCCGTGGTCTCAACATGCTTGGTGTTGGTCAAGAAGGCAATTTTGGGTACTGCCCAACCCTTTTTCTCAAGCTCTGTGAAAACCCTACAAATTTTTTTGACTTGGGGAAGATATGCCAAGGAATTGGTTACATCAAAAACAATGACATCAATACCTGCATCGGACAATAATTGGGCATGTTTCATAATGACCCATTCGTCATTGGTTAAATAATAACCAAAATAAGGTTCACCCCAATGATGAAAAGCCTTGACCGGACCATATTTTGGGTTTTTTGGGTTTGCCTTTATAATTTCAGTAATATCATAAGGACTAAGAGTATCAGCAACCGTTTTGGGATGTACCCCTTCGTCCGGAAGGGTCTGGGTGTGTTCGTCATGTCCATGGGCACCGAGCCACGTAAAGTAAAAGATGCCCACGAACTTATCTTTTTCAAGATTCCCGGTTTCTTTGTTCAATGGCAAGCTGCGCTGAAGATCATCGGTAGCGCTCCAGGTATCTGCAAATTGTTGGGAGACAAGTGGAGATGATGATTTTTGAGCGTTTATAATGCCTAAGCCAAGAACCATTAAACTAATGGTTTGAAGGCAAATTTTACACAATAATCCTAATTTCATGTATATAGTTTATTTTGTTACGACATCCCAAACTTTGGAACGTATCGATTTACCTTCTGGACCTTCTACCGTTAGTATTATGGTCCATTCGCCGGCCTCGTTGTACCGGTGCGAGGGATGTTGATCGGTTGACGAATTTCCATCACCAAAATCCCAATGCCAGCTTGTAATGTTTCCTTTGGATTCATCCTTAAATTGAAACCACCGTTGGTCACGGTCCAGTTCAACAAAGTCCCAATTGGCTTCGATGGGTTCTGTAAACTTTTTTTCTAGGGGCATCAACCGAAAAATATTGAGGTACGAAGCATCATAAATCATTTTGGTGTCGTGTGCCAAGTTCATAAACGATTCACAAGCCTCACCATCAAAATCAAGGAAGCACCAAGAAACCCCAATACGATTGTTTTCTTTCAACTGGGTCACAGTGGATTCTTGGAAGCCTTCAACAGATGCATGGTCAAACGGAGTCATCCAAAACTCCATTTTTAATTTTCCACTTTCCGAATGCTCGAAAGCATAATCGTAGGCCACATTAAAATGTGGAAACTCCTTTATCCAAGGTGTATTTCCCCATATCATGACAGCATCCTTATCTTGGACTGGAGTGAAAATATGGTAGTTTTGAGCATGGGCACCATGACCTTTAAAATGTAATTCCTCTACAGAAATTTTGTCTTTGTTGCCATTGTGCTGTTTGATGAACGGGCCTGCGGATAGGTTTCCATCTACTACCAACTCAAAAATATCCTGGCCGAGTGCCGCGTCGTTAAAATCCCAATAATCATCATACATTTCCAAATAGAAATACAACCTATTAAGTCCTTTTACCCAACCTACCTTTACGGAGATATCAAAATCCTTTGGGTCTAGATTTGTCCCATTGCCAAAGCGGGTGTCCATAAGCTGGTCCAGACCTATATTATAGGATTCCGGTACCATATCCCAGTCTGAAAACTCACCATCAATTCGGGGAATTTGGTTCTTCGGAAACTGAAAAATGTGATATTCCTTTCCGGGATCTGGAAGGGAACCTGCAAAAATGGGCATCAAGAATAACAGCAATAGCCCATATAAAATTTTGAATCTCATTTTTTTGAACCCCGTCCTCATTTTTTTCCCGCTTTTCTATCTAATAGGTAGTAAATGTTTTCGGCAATAGAAGAGGGCATGATCATCATTCCGCCGTAGTTGCCACTTACACTATTATGTGTATCTGGAAATGCATAATCGAACTCTCCTCTGAAGTACCGATCTTGTGTTTCTGGTAAATTATGGGGTAACCAATCTCTATCGATAGTCACTGCAGCCATCCATCGAATCGCCGCGTTGGTAATCCCTTCTTGGTACCGCAACCAGTCAATTTCGGGGTCTATTTCATCCCATTTAAGATTGTTTTGGGCCACATCTGCGAATACTGCTAGTACTTCCCACTGTACATGATCACGTACCCAGTTGGCAAAATACCAATCGCTTGAACTGAGTACTGGTTTAGTGTTATACAAGAGGGGTAAGTCTTCTGGTTCCCAAAGATGGGTAAAGGCGAGCAATGTGCGCATCCAATAGATGGCCTTTTCCTTGTATTTTTCATCTTTGAATTCTTTGTAGGCAAGGTAATTTCCCACGGCTGCATGGCCTGCAGCCAAAAGGTTTGCTGCGTGTAAAGGAGTTTCCCAGAAATCGCCTGCTTCGGGTCTTTGATATTCCATGCAAAAGTCGAAAGCCCTTTGGGCAGCGTCTAAAAAGCGTTGATCTTTTGTTTTTATTCCTATTTTCAACAAGCGTGTGGCTGGTCTTATGGTAATATCCAAGGCGGTTTCACCTCTAAGACCCATAGGTTCTATAAATGTGGTTGCCACCTTAAAATCATCTTTGTCGATAACATCTGGATTGAAAACAAAGGAACCATCGGACTTTTGTTCGGCCAATAGCCTATTTCCTTCTTTAATAAGTTCATTTTGAGTTTTTGAACCATCGCCCATTTGTGAAAGGCTCCAATCTACCTTGGTCTGTAGCTCCCTAGCGATTTTACTCCTCTTGTTCTCCTTGATATAACGCAATAAGAATTCTGGTACATTGGGTTTGATGGATTTTTCTGGTCGCTGGGTCAACCCAAAACCTTTTCCTTCATGCCAGAAATTAGTGTTGTATGCAGCTGAAATTCGATCCAGGGTTTCTTTATGTGGCCAACGCGGCTCAGAGGGTTCTGGAAGGCCATGTTGTTTCACCCAGTCGGTTAAGACAGCTATGCTATTACCATCGCTTAGCCATAATTCGGCGTCAAAATTTATGGTCTGGTCAATTTTAAGCTCCAAAGGTATCTCGGCGACCACCTCATTTTCATGTCCTTCAATTGAGGCATCGGGCACCATCAGCCCCATAAGATGATTGTTCTTTCGGTCTATGAAATTTGGGGAGGCAAAAACAGGCTGTGGTCGATGGGCACGATAATTGAACCATCTTGAAGCGGTTTGTTTGGGGTTCCATGAAAGTCCCACACCTGTGCCGTTATGACTTATCGCCATTACCGGAACGGATACTTTGTTGGGATGCGGTACAAATCGCTTGGCCCAAGGATCCTTGAAGAAATCCGTGCCACTGGTCCATTCCTTTTCTATGGCCCAATCGACACCAGGCAGCAAGGCATCTGTTTTTTGGGTCTCAAACGAAGTTTCACCTATTTTGAGCCATGGTCCGCGTATATATTGGGCGTTATAATTGCCGGTGGATTTTAATCGATATTTTAGTTTTACGAACCGAGAATCATTTTCAATTGTAAAGGTCACGGTTCCCTTTATGGCAGGTTCTGTGTAAGGGTAGGCCATCCAATTTTCAAAAGAAGTGTTATCAAGCACTTCCTTTACAACCACCGAAGCAACATCAAAAACCACCTCTTCACCATTTTCGGTCTTTTTTTTGGAATAGGTTTCAGCAACAAAACGAACGGGAATGTCTTGGTCTTGTAGCTTTATTTCCCCAAAGTGTTCCAATACGGCCATCATTTTGCCTGAAGGTGAAATCACTTCGCCCCATCCCCATCCTAGAACCCTTTTATAAAAGTTCAGTTTAATATATTCATTTTCCATCGAGAACGTCTCCCCGGAGTAACTAGTACGTTTATTATTTGGCTTGTTTTGACCTACGGTTTCCATCACAGAACCCAGTATAAAAAAGGCTATAACAATTTTTGGAAAAATGGTCTGATTCATATTTATAATTTGTTTGAAGTAATCACTTATGTCAGTCGATTTCTATTTTGGTTTTGTTTCTTGGACCATTAGGCTGAATACCAATTAGTTCTGGGTGGTATTCTTTTGGGTCAAAATCTGGATTGATTCTTGGTATGACTGCATTTGCATCTTTTAGATGCTCTTCGATATATGCATCCAATTCCGCAACTTTTTCGGGATAAACCGCAGACATATCGTGTGTTTCACCAATATCCCATTTTAGGTTGTACAGGCGATAATCGTGCTTTCCGTTTTCACCCTGATGAAACAGGCGAATCAATTTCCAATCCCCTTCATGGGCCGACACCGAGGCGGGTAACCAATCGGGAACGGGTGGTTGATGCGGAAAATACGTAATGATGGGATTGCGCTCCAAAGTACCACCTGTCAAAGCTTTATGTATGTTGACACCATCAATTTTGTGATTCTGCGGTTTTTGCATGTTCAATTGCTCAAGCAAGGTGGGATAGAAATCTGTGGCTTGTATGATATCGTTTGAGACCGACCCTGGTTGCGTCACTCCCGGCCAAACCACAACGCAGGGCACTCTAATTCCGCCTTCAAACATAGTGGCCTTGCCTCCTCTGAGCGGCCTGTTGCTAGTTGGTTCTGTCAAGAATTTTTCCCCATCGGGAAGTGTCTCAACGATGCCGTCGTACATATTACCTCCATTATCACTGAAAAAGATAATGATGGTATTGTCTGCGGCACCCATGCGATCTATTTCGTCGAGCAAGGTTCCCACTGCATCGTCCAGCGAGTGCACCATGGCTCCATACGTGGGGGAGTGCTGCGGATTGTTGAAATCAACCTTGGTTCGGTAATGTTGGATAAGACTTTCTTTTGCATCAAAAGGTGCATGGACAGAGAATTGCCAATAGTTCATATAAAAAGGAACGTTTTTATCTTGTTTTCTCAACCAAGCAACAGCCTCATCGGCCATACGGTCCTCTATGTGCTCTTGGGGGTATTTCTCCTTAAAATCGGGATATTTCCAAGGGGCCACAAAGCTTCCCGCAGGCCCTGGCCCTGGCCAGTGGGGAATATCCACATCAAAACCATGTTCCAATGGGCTGTAGGGGGAAGGGCCCAAGTGCCACTTTCCAAAATGTGCGGTACTGTATCCTTCTTTTTTAAATAACTTGCCCAAAGTGGGGTAGGTCGTATTCAATCTAGTGGCCGATTCCGTGATGATGGCCTTTTCCTTGGAAGATGCTTTATCTGATTGCCTTGCTGAAAGTTTTACTTCGGGTAAATGCCCTTCCGGTGCTGTAAAACCATGTCTTGCCACGGTTTGCCCCGTTAGTATGCTGGCCCGTGTGGGTGAGCAGAGTGGACTGGCAGAATAGGCTCTGGTAAAGGTCATTCCACGGGCGGCCAGTCGTTCCAGGTTGGGGGTTTGATAAAAGTCGGTAGTACCATATAGTGAGGTGTCGCTCCAACCCAAATCATCGGCCAAAATAAAGACTATGTTCATCGGTTCGCTGCTTTGGGCAGTGAGAACATGAGTCATAGAGAATACTAGAGTACCTGTCAAGAATATTCTTAAAAAATATATCATATTGGATTCATTATTTGGTGTTGAATATTGCTTTATTTTAAGCTGAGCCAATTGCCATTGGATTTCCCATCTATTTCGAACTGAATTGAGTCATCGACAACCTTATGTTTAATATTTCTTCCTTTTTCGTTTTTTAACTTGGGATGGCCGCCATGAGCTTTTGATAATGGAATGGATACTTGACCACTGCCTTCAACCCATATCTTTGTGGTGTTTTCACTTTTGTTCAAAGACGGGGCAAATGCAATTTTCTTCAAGGGACTCTGAGAGAATGTAAAGGTTTTTCCATCAATGGTCACCGAGTTACATTCCTGCCCCTGAAAGGCGATAAGTTCTTTTTCTTCATTGAGTCGGAAACCCATGGTCAATCTTCCTTGAAAGTCCACATTATGACCATTGACCTTAAAATCTGAAAGTTGGAGGTCGGCTGGTGGCAATGGGTTTTGTTCCAAAACTTTTTGGTCTTTTTCAATATCTCTTGAGAATCCACCTGCCCAGGTTTCCCTATGTTTGTTATAATGACGAACAATTACCGTTGCTCCGTTCGGGAAACGGGTTGCCAAATAATCTGTTGTTCTTGAAATATGTTCTGTGTTGTCATTGACCGTAGGGAAAGTGCCCGTTGCGGGATATGCGCCTAAACCATCCAATAGTTCAAAAAGAGTACGTGTTTCGTAGCCCAAACTAGAAGATTGATCATCTCTGGGCCTGAATCCAAAATAGTAGGCGTTATCATTTCCAGTTCCTACCAGCAAAGTATTATCGCAATACGACAGTTTTGAAGTGCCATTTTTGGGTTTTACAGGGTAAATGCGGTCAACTAAAAAGTCAGTAAGGATATACTGTGGTGAAACTGCTTTCAATTGATTGTGAAAATCTATTCTCTTGCCCACTGCAATTTGGCCTTGTACTTTTTCTGATTCATAATCCACGCCAAAGAGATTTTCCCATTTTTCTAGACAATTTTCTCCATTCCCGTTTAAGATGGGTGGCGGACCAAACCAAAAGACCTTTCCACCTTTGTGATTTAAATCAGCCATAATGTCCAGAAGACCAGCTTGTGGTAAGGGTTCGAACAAGGTAACAAGCGTGCTGTACTCTTTTTCCTTTATTTGTAGTTTTCCATTGGAATTTATTTTACCGAGTTCCAATAATTTTTCTGCGGTGATAAAATTTGCGTAGCCGTATTGGGTCATCCAACTGCCAAAACGTTCCTCTACGGCAACGAGGTTCATGGGATAAAGAATGAGGACATCCACATCGCGATGCACTTTTTCGGTAAGCAGGTCCATTGCCTTTGAGCGCGTACGCCCTCCGTAGGCATCGTTGATGGCACCTTTTCTTTCCTTGACCTCTTCGGGCATTCCCCAAAATGCAGGGTAGGAGGCAGGAATACGGTTCAAAACCCCTAGAGAGGCAGACATGGCAGCTCCGTAATAATTTCGATCGTTCCAACCTAATTCGGCAAAATCGTTTCTTGTTGGCTCAAGATATTCGCCCCATTTAAAATAATCGTAACAGGCTGCTGCTGCCTGTTGCACCGTATTTCCCCAAATAAAATTTGAGGTGTACTCATATTTATATGCGTGGCGCTCCAAATCTTCAGTATTCCATAGGTCAACCGTGGGACTTTCTGCCCATGAGGAATGTCCGCTTGTTCCAAAATCATCGACTCCAAATAGCCCACTGGCATATTCTTTTGCTTCTTTGAACAGGTCAACAACATGGGTGTTGATCAATTTATAATAGCGGTCCCGAAATAGGAACGTACGCTGAATATCCTCATCGGATTCCCCAAATACATATTGCACATTTTGTGTTGCTGTGGCATTGTTGCTATAAATGTTTGGTCCATACGCAAAGAACAGTATGTCCTTTTCTTCAAAGGCGGTTCCAAATTTTTCTTCAAAAAGCTGTCCCATGGTTGGTGCATAATAGCGCAATGCAAATTGGCCATTGTCGTGATGTTGAAAATATTTCCAGTCTTGCTGGATGTGCATCTCGTCAGAATAAAAATGCTCTATTTTGATGCCTTTATCGTCATATTTTTTTAATAAATCCTTCAAAAAAGGCAATGCTTCAGGGCTGAAATACTCCATTTCAGGGACTTCATATTCCAATAGTACCAAGACCCGGTCATAGCCCTTCAATTCGTCAGTTTCATCGGCATAAACACTGACTCTTTTACTTCGATTTGGATTTGGTGTAGAGGGGTTGCTCCACAAATCGGTGTCCATAACTCTATCATTATCAGCATCTGGTTGCTCTTTCCAAACATCCAATTTCACATTGGTCAAAGGCAATATATTCTCGCGATCAACCATTTTATACGGACTGTTTGGTAACATTGTTTCTTTAAATGCGTAGGCTTTATGCGCCTTGAGCTTAATGGCAAAATTACCTTTGTTATTGGACCAAGTTGTTTGTTGCCATAGCGGTACATTAAACTTACCGGTAAGCGGGTCGCGTAGCCCCACTTTGTAATGGAGCCATAGGCCATTTTCCCCTGTTTTGTTTTTAAAGGCAGGCCCTAATTCTAGCGGGCTTAATAGACTTAGCCCCATTCCCAGGCCGTATTTAGCTGCAAAATCAGCGATAATTTTGATTTTATCCACATAGGCATCCATATCTGGGGTCAGTTTACGCTCCGTTGCCTCTTGATTTCGATATTGCCTGAAGAATTCATCAAAAGCAATAGTCAAGATGTGGTCGCCATTTCGTTTCGCCTCTTCGCAGACATCCCTAAGACTGGCATACCGTTTTGCATAACCCGTGGACATGTCTATTTTTTTGTCGGGATCGGTTAAATCGGTCAATTGTTGATCGCTGGTCAAAATAATGGTCTTTGCGATCATAGTGTGGCTCACTAAGATGAGAACGACTAGTGAATAGAATGTTTTAATACAATTTAGCTGTGATTTATTCATTGTGAATTCTCTGTTCTATTGGATAATGGTTAATCCTTCAGGCGCGTCATATTCAGTTTTTACAGAACCATCGGTATTTCTCGTGTGGCTTACTTGTAACACGCCATATTTTGTTGGGAAACTTCCTTTGGCCCATTTTAAATTTCCAAGATTGGGTTTGATTTCAATCTTTTCACCAGCGTCCATTACGTTGATTCCTAGTACATATTGACTGAGCCACGCTGTTGGTCCGCTGGCCCAACCATGACATAGGCTGTGCCTGTAACCCACATAACAATACTCGCCAAAGTCACCATGAATGTCGAATTTGTTGGGAGGGCTCAACTCATCAATGCGTCCTGTGTTTTTGGTATCGAGGATGTCAAAGTCTTCCCAAAAGGTTGTTGCCCCTAAATTGAGCATACCGCCCCAATACTCGCGAATTACATTTAGAGCGCCATCATAATCCCCGGCTTTGGCCATGGCTTCTAAAATATAGTAGCCGTAAAACGTTGACATTCGCTCTACACCATCTTTCTTTAAAATGGTGGTATTGATTTTTTGGGCATCTTCTAAATCGGCCAATGCCATTAAGGCGGCGGCTTGTTTGGTAGTGTTGTCCTTAGGCTTGTGCTTGCGGAGTCTTTCGGCTACTTTGCCATACTTTTTCTTAAGTTCTGGTTTTCCATAAATCTCCATGATTTCGCTTCCAGCCTCAAAGGTCATTACCATCATAGCCTGAAGCCCTGCGTGGACTGCCTCTGGAATTTCACTTGTAGGCCAATCCATAAACCGGACTCCATCAAGGATTTCCTTATTGTCCTTGTCTATAAAGGAAGCAAGTTGGTCCAAAAGTGCAATCATATAACTTTCTTGCTCCTTTAGATATTCAATATCACCGTGATAGTCATACATGTTTTTATGGATCAATAGCCACCACATGGAGTATGAGCTGATACCGTTCATCCATTGAGGCAGCGGATGTTGGTCCCTGGCTAGGTCCAAACTTTTGTGGACGATATCATGATTGCCAAAAACGGTATTTATGGTCATTACCTCTGGATGCATATCACCGACCCAAACCAGACGGTCCCTTTTGATGCCGTCCCACAGATAGTCTTGCATGTTCAATTGGACAGTGTAAGCACCGGTGAGCCATATCTCATTGAGTCTTTCATCGCTACTGTTGAAGGATCCCAAATAGGGAATATCACGGTAAACAAAAGCGGCTTCCACAGATTTAAGGGGAACTTCCTGATTGGCCTCGACCACATCAATACGCAGAAAGCGAAACCCTGTTTCACCAACCTCTATAGTGCCCAACCACGGTACTTCAACTACAAAATCACGCATGGAATGTTCGTTGGTGGCGTTGGTTTCCCCACCAATTTCTGACATGGCTTCCCCAACAGATTCACCAAAACGCAAACGCAATTTTACGGGTGATTTATCATTTTTGATGCCCATGGCTATCTTAACACCGCCGTGTATCTCTTTTCCATAGTCCAGAAGGATTCCAGGCCTATGCTCCTGAGTACTCTTGAGTTGAAAGAGATTAGTTTCGTTGACGGCAAGTTGACCATTTCCCTTTTTTAAAAGCTGCTCTGGATTGATGAGATATTGACCGGTGTTGTCAGACTTCCAGATAACTTTTGAAGGGGTTAGATATACTTTGGTCATTTCTGAAGGTCGTGCTCTTTCAGACACATCTTTTGCGAATGATGGTGGAAGTTGAGCGTTCAAACCTAAGGTACATACAACAACAGCGATTATGAATAGGGTGTTTTGTTTCATATTATTTTACTTTCCTTTAAAAATACTGATGGGACAGAATTGATCCATCCTGTCCCATGCTGTGATTAAAATTTTGGATGTTAATTTTTCTACTCTACCAGTCTTTTTATGGTCACTGGTCCCATGAGGCCAGAAGGTATCAGAGCTTCATCTTCAGTAATCCAATCATCTGTGACCCATGTGCTTTTTTCCTGGTCGGGCAGTTGGGCATCGCCGGTTAACCTATTGCGCCAGACATTTACAACTTCAACTTCTAGTTGATTTTCTCCTTCTTGGAGTACATCGCCAAGTTTTAAGACATGTGGAGGCATCCAAGAAGTGCCTATTTCAGTTCCATTGAGTTTTATGGAAGCCATCACACCAAGCTGACCTAAATCCAATAGGTATTCGGTTTTTTCTTCCTTGTTTATCTCAAACGTAGTAGAATAGGTAGCGGTGCCCGAGTAGTATTTTACTTTAGGATTTTCGCTTTGGGTCCAATCCATTAGATTATCCAATTGAATTGTTTCTTCTGGTCCAATGGTTTTATCTGAAAAATTTAGTTCCCAATTGGTATTGAGTTCCTGAACAACTTTGTTTTTTGGAAAGTTGGTTTGGTAAGCATCGGCTACAGCGTTATTTTCTTTACTGGTGAAAACAACAAACCAACTTTGTCCAGGCTGCAGGACCAATGGCACTTTGGTATGGTTTTTTGTTTGAGTGTATTCACTTAGATGCCTTATTGTACCTGTCATGGCATCCCACAACTGTGGTTTTAATCCTTTAACCCTAAAAGAAGGTGCAAACTCCAGTTTTTCATCACCCTGATTGGTCAAAAAGTAAATATCCATTCCAGGTAGGCTTCTATGGGTCCATAGCACGGGCACATCCGCATTTAAATCCACATCTTTTGGAATTTTTAGATGGGTCAGGGCAGAATCCAAAGCCATGTTCTGCAAAATGGTGCCATCGCCATACGTTTGTATTTTGCTTGAGGCATCTTGCCACATTTTTTGCGCCAAATTTTCAACCGTATTATCCGATTCTGGATAATTCTGTAGGCTTGGTGATTTTTCCGGATGACTGCCGTAGACTTTGCCTCCTTTACGAATAAGTGATTCTATTTTTTCGAGCAGTTCGGGCCGCATGGTATTAAGTGAGGGCAAAACCATCATTTTATATCGCATCCCGTTGGACAATACCAAGTCTCCATTTTCAACTTTCATATCATTTAAAATGACTTCGGCATTGATAAAATCATGGGAATATCCTTTAGGAATTTTCGGGTTTGTGGGGCCTGTCATCAAAGGAGTGTTCTCTCCAATGAAGTAACAGATATCCGCGGCATAGTTGCCTTGTTGCAGCAAATGCTGGCATCGGCGCAGGTAATCAAAATAGGCCTTGGATTTTTCGAACCAAGTATTGTGCCTGTTGAATTCTGTGCTGAACCAGGCATTGACACCCGGAACCCTTGCATCATCGGGTTGGTGTATGTAAAGATGCAATACAAAATGATTGATCCCTTCGGTATAGGACCAATCCCCCCTTTTCTTCAATAACGCCGGATGTCTTACATAACTTCTGTGTGCAGCTGTAAAAGCTTCGGCCGATACCATTGGCTTTCCGTAAATATGGGCAGCTGAAGACGCCGCCTTGCACTCAATATTTCCTAATGTCCCCTCATTCCAAAACTCTCCAGAAACCAAGCTGGATTGCCCACCGTACATTAAAAATTCTGAAGGAAAGCCCCAATGACCGTAGTTTTCAAGCCATAGTTTCAAGTTGTTCTCTTGGCTTACCTTTCTTAACCCTCCAACATATTCATAGGCTACTTTATCAGCAACCAGCCGTCTTACATCCCAAAGAAAACGTTCAGAGTCCTCAAGACTGTGAACGATTTTGCCTGTGTAAACCGGTAAAAAAGGAAGTGGGTCATAACCATAGGTACTCTCAAAGGTTTCCTCGAAATTATCGGTCCAGTTCTGTGAGCCCATTTCATAACTATCTGCTATGACATATTTAAAGGCACTTTTGTTTTCTTCAGGAATCTTGTCAATGAACTTGCCTATGAATTGTTCAAAATGAAAGCGCACAAGTTCTTCGCTCATTTTATCAATTTCATAACCTTTCCCTTGTGGTGCAGAAGGAGCATTCTTGGTTCCGGTAGGTGTCATTCCAAAGCGTTGAATGGTCCATTCCCCTTCAGGTGCATTCCAAGAAAGTGTTCCATCGGCCTCCATTTTATCAGTGACATTGATAACTTGGTCTTTGGCTATTTTTAGGGAGCTTTTATCAATGGCTTCTTGCTGTTCCCACAAATAACTATCCCATGATGGAAATGGTGTTGGATGCATTTTGCCCAAACTTTTCTCAGAATAGGCCTCAAGTCCCACAGCCTCCGAGAATACTATTTCGGATAGGTTCCAAGCTTCTATTTTGGCGTTTGGGTAGGTATTGGATTGGAATACGTTGCCCTCGGCCTTAAATTTTATTCGAAATTCCTTGGCTTGTGTTTCGGGCAGTGCAACCAATATTGGAGCATATCTATCTGGCCCCACATTGGGAGTCAATTTACTTCTGTCTATATCAAAAGACTTGATTTTGGTATAAGTCCCGTCCGTATTTGCATATACCTCGCACTTGGCCTTAAACTCATCAGTTGAGGGTATAAGTCGAAGACTTCTTGCAACAAAAGCTTCGTTGGCAGTAATATCGACTTGATAGTTTTCAACCGATTTTAAAAATCCGGCCACCGTTGTGGTATCCCTGTCTATGAGTTTATCTACATTTTTGATAGCTGGAGTAACATTGATTTTTGCATTACTGTTGGAAAGCGTTTTCACCTCGGATGCAATTGAAGGAAATGCAAGTACATAAGTGTCTTGGAACTCTGAGGTGGGTTTGGCCAGCTTTACCTTCACTTCTTTACCTCCTTTCACTTTGGCTTCAGAAAAGGTCATGTAGCGCATGGCCATTTCCGGTTTTACCCACGGCCCGCCTGATTGGCTCCACCCTGGACAGTTAAATGCACCTATGTCGACACCAAGACGTTTGCCCTCGTTTACGGCATGGACCATATGTCCCCACCAATCCTCACTCAACATGGGCACTTTACCGTCCTCTTCATCTGGATTGATATTTCCAATCAATGCGGCCCCAATACCCGCTTTTTTCATAGCTTCCAAGTCTTTTGTGATGCCTTCTTTTGAAATATCGTCACCTATCCAATACCAATAGCACCATAGGGTATTGTCATCCGTTGGCTGTGAAAAATCTTCTTGAAGCTTTGTGAAATTTAAAGACGGTTGTTCATTTGTAACTTCGCATGAAGTGAATAACAGTAACAGTACACAAAGTATGGGTAATGCTAATTGATATTTGCTTCTATTTTCTTTCATAATCAAGGGTTGTTTGTTTGGCCTCGTCTTTTAATCTGGTATAAATTCTACGCTGTTCTGTTAAAATGGTTTTGTAGTTTGGATCCTCGATCAGATTTTTTGTCTCGAACGGATCAAGTTTTAAATCATACAAGGTCTCATAGTTATGTTCAGTAAAATTCATATACGAAAAACCCTTGCTGACAACGCCTTCAACATTGGGCAGTTCAGGGCTCTGAAACACACTGTGTTCATAAAAAAAAGTACTTCTTTCAGACGAATCAAAATTATCACTGGTAAGGTCTAGACCTTGCATTTGCTTAGGGACCTGAACGCCAGCAAAACCAAGAATAGTTGGTGCAATGTCAATATTGAGCACAATATCTTTAATGTGCTTTCTAAGAATATCCATGTTGTTTCTTGGATCATAAAAAATCATGGGGATTCGGATTGATTCCTGATGACCATACCATTTTCCGGCAAGTCCATGCTCGCCCAAATACATACCATTATCGCTTGTGAAAATCACAATGGTATTATCTGCAATTCCCATTTGCTCAAGTTTCGCCCTCAAATCTCCAACTACCTTGTCAACCCCACTGATTAAGCGATAATAGTTTTTTACACTTTCTTGATACTTTTCTTCGGTTTCAAATCTCAATTTCCAACGTATTCGGGCAATGTTTTTTTCAGTTCGAAAAAAATCTGGAAAAGATTCCCAATACTTGCTTTGGGCCGTTTCCGGTTTTTTTATTGTTATGTCATTATATAGACTATCAAACTTCGGGTCTGGAATAAACTGTCTTGGGTCCCCATCCTCAGCATGTGGCGCCTTAAAGCTTACCGACAAACAAAACGGTTCTTCACCCTTTGTTGAATTTAAAAAACTGTTTATATGATTGGCGACCATTTGGGTGTGGTGCAGATAATTGCCTTTTTCGTCTTTGTTTTCATAGTTGGGTTGATGTTTCTCTTCGACTGCCCAAAAATCAAAGGACTCTTTTGGCTGGTCTTTAGGATTTCCTACACCGTACTTGCCAATAAACCCAATCTTGTATCCATTTTGTTTCAACAACAACGGATAAGTCTGATTTAAGGCTTCTTGCGAAAAACTGGTGTTAAAATCCTGTATGCCATGCATCAAAGAGTATTGGCCGCTCAAAATACTTGCTCTGCTTACAGCGCAAATAGAGGTGGTGACATAAGCATTTTCCATATGTACTCCATCTTGGGCCAAAGCGTCTATATTCGGGGTTTGGATGATGTGGTTTCCACTTGCTCCCAAAGCATCCCAACGTTGATCATCGGTAAGAAGGAATATTATATTTGGTTTTTGATCTTTTGTGGGATTAGGACCCTTCTTGCACGAAAATGATAATAGGAATGTGCACAGTGCAGTTGCTGCGTAACAAAGGTTTCTAAAGTTGAGTTTTTCGGGCATGTTTTTTCTATTTTTTCGGAAGGTTTTTGATTAAATCTGCACAGCCAACAGTTAATTTTTATCGATTGGATATTTTTGCTTTAAAGAGCGGGGCATGGCAGATGGCACATAAGGTTCACCAGAGCCTCGATCTCCTTGTGGTTTGTAATGCAGACTTTCATGTGTGCTCTCTGGCCTATAATCATCGTTGTTGCTTGTTCGTTTCCACCAAGACATCCACTTTTTCTCCAATTTTTGGACCATGTCTGGATGTTTACTGGCAAGGTCATGGGTTTCCAAAGGGTCTTTTTTTAAATCGTATAACTCCCATCCATTCCCATCAACTTCTACCAGCCCCCAGTTGTTGGTCCTTATGGCGCGGTTATCCATAAATTGAAAGAACATAGGTTCGTTTCTTTGCCAAGACTTGTTTTCTAGGATATTAATAAAAGATTGACCGGAAAAATCCTTGTTCTCCTTATCTCTTTTTGGTTCCTCTTGGGTTGCCAATTCAAGGAGGGTAGGGGCTATATCGACCACATGAAGCGGTTGTTGATTGGTCCTGTTGGTCTTTAAAATGCCTTTAGGCCAAAAGGCAATGGCACCGGTTTTTATACCTCCATTGTGCTGGCTGATTTTATAGAGGCGGTTTGGGGCCACACTTGCGTATGCCCATCCAGTGCCGGGCTGGTAATTGGAACCGACATCGCCTGGCAAAAGGTTTCTTTTGAGCATCTCATTATCCATGACCGAGAAAGAATCGGTCCCATTGTCGCTTAAAAATAGTACCAATGTATTGTCGAGAACGCCAGTTTCTTCCAAGACCCTGATGACTTTCCCAATACCTGAATCCATATGTTCCACCATGGCAGCAAACACCGACATTCTTAGGTCTTCCAAGTCTTTTTGGTCGGGGGACAATGTTTCCCAAAGCGGTAGGTTTTTTGGGTAACCAGGCAAAGGAACTTGCTTTTCAACAATGCCCAAATGCTTTTGTTTTCTAATTCGAGCGTCACGGATGCTCTCCCAGCCCTTAAGATATTGTCCCCTATACTTCATGATTTCTTCTTTTGGAGCCTGAAGGGGATTGTGTGGTGACTGATAACTCAGATAAAGGAAAAAAGGTTTGTCCTTTAGTTGAGAACTCTGTTTTATAAAGCTGGCCGCATGCTCTGAAAATGCATCGGTACTGTAAAAATTCTCCCCAAAATCGCTAAAAGGCTCATGATTCAATCTATAATCTGGGCTTCCCTCAAAATAGCTTGAATAACCTCCAAGAAAACCAAAAAAATAGTCAAAACCCTTTTCCATTGGATTTCCATCCAAATGCCATTTGCCAATGATTCCGGTGTGATAATTCCTTTTTTTAAGCATTTCGGCCAAATTTTCTCCTTTTTTAATGCCATAACCCGTTTCTGGCCACCATTTTCCTGTTAGGATTGAACTTCTCGAAATAACACACATACCAGCATTATTCATGTTGGCCAGCCTGACTCCATTGGCCGCCAAATTGTCAAGATGAGGTGTTTTTATTTCACTGCCGTAACAGCCAAGGTCACTGTAACCCAGATCATCTGCTAGGATTAGTATAATGTTGGGCCTTGTGGATTCTTGACCTAGGGAGGTCCAACAAAATAGGATTAATAGCAATAAAAGAAGAGGTTCACTTTTCTTGTACATTTTTATGTCAGATTTAGTGGCCAACAGCACTGTCGCGCCTTATTATGGTGGTAATAAAAGGACTAATCCAATTTTCTTCATCCTGCACAATACTGGTATTGTAAAGTTATGACCAAAATGAGCATACGTGGAAGTACAGGATACATTTAAACAGCATGAAACTTAAATTGAACCAGCGTAATTAGGGTAAATAAACTCTAAAGTTAGGGTTGGAACCAATATCGTCGTAATGGGTCAAATCGTCCTTTAGCGAGTTTTCCAAAAGATTTACCCAATAGGTATCTTATTTTAATTCAACACCCAACTAAAGGATACATGAATAATATTTTAATTCTTTTTTGCCTATTTCTTTTGATAATATAACAATGAGTTTTAAGTCACAAATATTTCTAAAATCCTTTCTATGTTATTGATTGGGCTTTATGTCCCAAGGGAAGGAACAACGCTTAAATGAATCTTTGACATATAGCACCATAAGCCATGATAAAATTAAAATCAGAATTTAATCAGGAAATGATACAATTCATCTCAAAACTTAGAACTGATGTATTCCTAAAAGTTTATTTGTTGCTTGCTTTGACATTTTCACTATCAGCCCAAAACTTGGTTGAACAATCTAAACTTAAAACCAATAAAGTTACAATTGTGGACCGAACGGGCATTTCAAATGATGCTGAACATGCTATGGCAGTAGGAAAAAGAGCTTTTTTTGATGCTGTTCAGAACTCTGGATCTACCATTGAACAAATAAACCATTGGACGCAAACCAATGAGCCGGTCTATCTTATTTTGGGTACTTTGCAAAATAGGGCTTTGTACAGTCTTGTATCAGATGAACCTCTTTTGAGGGAAGGTCAACCGGAAGGGGTCTTTTACCTTTGGCGCGAGATAGATGATCGTAAAGCGCTTATTATTGGTGGAACAGATGAAAAAGGTTTAATGTATGCCCTTACCGAAGTCGCCGAGCAAATAAAGTATGAAGGGGTTGAAGTATTAAATAGGATTAAAGACAACATTGAATTCCCAAAAAACTCCATTCGGGGTGTGGACAAGTTTTTGACTGATGAAAATGACGATTCTTGGTTCTTCTCTGAAGCCTATTGGAAGTATTATATAAATCAATTAGCGATTAATCGCTTCAATAGATTTACTCTGATTACAGGTTATAATGAAGGTAAGAATGAAGATTTTATGATACCTGTTTATCCCTACCTTGTTGATGTGGAAGGTTTTGAAGGTGTGCGACCCCAAAAAAAACTAGATAATTCCCCAGAGGACTATCTTAATCAACTGAGGCGTATTGGGGAGCTATGCCACTCGCATGGTATTGAATTTATTTTTGGAATGTGGGGACATGGAAGGAGTGCGGAATTAGTTGTTGGACTACCTGAGAATTCAGATGCCTATACCCAATACTGTGCAGATGGTATGCGAGAGCTTTTAAGAAAAGCTCCCGAGATAGATGGAATTCAATTAAGGGTAAACTATGAATCTGGTGTTGGCGGTTTTGGGGAAACGGCGGAACTTTTTTGGAAAAAGATTATTACGGGAATCGGAGATGTTTACAAAGAACGACAAGGGAAGCTCACTTTGGATTTAAGGGCCAAAGGGCTTACCCCACAAATACGGGATTGGGTTTTCGAAACAGGAATGGATTTGAACGTAACCAGCAAATACACATGGGAAGGTGTCGGCCTACCTTTCCATCCAACACAAATGCGCCAAGCAGAATTGTCAATGCTGAACAATATTGACAAACGTCAGCGGTACGGTTATGCGGATTTTCTTAACCATTCTCGTAATTATGATTTTATTTATAGACTTTGGGGCATAGGTACTACCAGAATTTTCACTTGGGCAGACCCTGACTATGTCAAAAGATTTTCACAATCGACCAATTTTGGGGATAGTAGAGGTTTTCAGGTCACCCCGCCTATGGCTAGAAAACAGAATACATGGGATATAATTAAAAATAAAGCTTTAACTTATTACCAATGGGAAGATCAGCGCTATTGGGCCTATTATCTATTGTTTGGAAGATTAGGGTATTCCTTCGAAACAGATCGGCAAGTGTGGGAAAGGGTATTCAGAGAGCATTATGGAGCCGCTTTCAACAACATCCTGAATGCCTACAGTTCTGCGGGAAAGGTATTGCCATTAATTACTTCGTCACATCTGACCGTACACCCTGCAAACTACAATTGGGCAGAAATGGAAAGTGGCGGAGCACTTTTTAGTAAGAACAATGCAAACCCCTTTCACCGAGAAAGAACTTACCAATCTGCAGAGCCAGGGGACCCAGGACTTTTTTATGGCATAGAGCCCTATGTGATTGACGTTTTGGATAAAAATGTTCAACCCAAGATCGGAATGGTGCAATTGGCAGCGTTTTATGAATACTTGGCAAATGACATTTTAGATAACTTGGAAGCGGTAAAAAAAGCTGATATTCCACAATCTTTTAAAAAGGAATATATGGCCAATGAAGTGGATTTGAAAATTACCGCTGCCTTGGCAGCGTATCACTCCAATAAAACAAGGGCCGCAACAGATTATGTTTTCTTTGAAAAAACACACAATAAAGGATATTTGGTTTCAAGTCTTGATCGAATGCACAAAGTCTTAAAGAATTGGAAAACCATTTTGGCCTTGACAGAAACTCTGTATCATCCAAACCCGAAATTCTTGCATGACAATGGCACATGGCATGATAGACTTGTCGAAATTGAAAAGGATATTATTGATTTGGAAGGGATTCTTGGTGACCAAGCCTATGGAGAGAAGTTGAGTCATTGGGATAAATTCAAGTTTTCGGAGGATCCAGTTAAGGCAGATCTGGAAGCTGTTGTTCCTAAAAATACAGGGTTGGGAAAAGAAGACCTAAACCTGACGTTGAAATCCTCAAGGAAATACCCCTCTGATCAACATCCAAAAGTCCATTACAGATTGGCAGATATGACTCTGGGACCATTTAAGCAATTGAAAATGGAATGGGATGGACAAAATTATGTTGCCCAGATACCAAAAAAGGAGTTTAGTGCAGATTATGACCTTCTAGTTTATTTCACGACAATTGAAAACGATGGGCTCGTACACCTATACCCAGGTATTTTTAGTGAACATACTGCCAGCCCATATTTTATCATCAGCAATAATTGAAGCCTTCACTTTATCCCGTGTATTGCTGATGTCTCAAAATATTTGTCCAAATTAACGGGCGCAGGGAAGTACAGGATACATTTAGAAAGTTGCAGCCTTATACTTGAAATGAAATTAAAGTAGAACTTAACTACGTTCAACTAAATCAAGTCTTATTTATTTCTATTGGATTTGATGTATTTGAGGTAGGATATTTTTAGTCAAAAAACCGCATCAAAGTTGTCAAAAATGCCAAATCACCGCTTTATGAAGAACACATTTTTTTTTATTTTTTCTCTTATACTTCTTGTTTCTTGTAAAAATAAAGGTACAGACAAGACAGGGATACAGATAGAAAAGGTATCCATTAACTACTTTAAAAATCCTTTAGGAATCGATGATTTGGCGCCCAGAATAAGTTGGGTAATGTCTTCCGAGGGTCGAAACAAAAAGCAATCGGCATATCAAATAAAGGTGGCTGATTCAAAAGAAGGCTTGGACGAAGAAAGCAGTCTTTTGTGGGATACAGATAAAACAATTTCCAGCCAAAATACTCATATTACATATGCCGGAAGCCCATTGCAATCGGGCCAAAGTTGTTATTTTAAAATTAGGGTTTGGGATGAAGATGATTCCGTATCCGATTGGAGTGAGGTAGGTTTTTGGACAATGGGGCTGTTGAACGAGGAAGATTGGAAGGCCAAATGGATTGGGTTTAAAACCAAGGACAACGACCCAAAAGATCCACTTCACCTACCTGCCCCACCTTATTTGCGAAAATCATTTTCTGTAGAAGGAGAGGTCAAAAGGGCTACGCTTTATGTAACCTCCTTAGGAGTTTTTGAGATGTCCTTGAATGGTGAAAAAATCGGCAATGACCTACTGACCCCCGGATGGTCAGACTATGACAAACGAATCTATTATAAGACCTATGATATCAGTGAAGATTTAGTACAAGGTACCAATGCAATGGGCGCCATTTTAGGTGATGGCTGGTATGCAGGGTATGTAGGCCCCAAAGAATTGTCCAATCCTAGAAACCGTGAGCTATATGGTCTGCATCCAGCATTATTCTGTCAATTGGAAGTCGAATATGAAGATGGGAAAAAAGAAACAATCATTTCGGACGAAAGTTGGAAAGCAAATGAAGGCCCTCTGCGTTATGCAGATCTTTTGATGGGGACCGGGTACAATGCCAATTTGGAATTTGATGGATGGGATACTGCCGATTATGATGACCAAAGTTGGGCCAATGTATATTTACATGAAGGTACCGAAGCTGCATTGGAAGCCTATCCAGGAAATAGCATCCAAGTGTATGACCAACTGGAGCCCATAGAAATTACGGAGCCAAATGAAGGTGTCTATATTTTTAATTTGGGACAGAATTTTGCTGGGCATGCCAAATTAAAGGTATCTGGAAATAAAAACGATACCATTGTAATCCGTTATGGTGAACGGCTTCATGATGATGGAAACTTGATGACGGAAAATCTCCGTTTTGCCAGGGCAACGGATACATATATTCTCAAAGGAGAGGGTACAGAAGAATGGGAACCTAAATTTACCTATCATGGATTTCAGTATGTAGAGGTTACTGGATTAAAGGGTAAGCCTGATAAAAATACAGTTACCGGAATCGCTTTTGGTTCATCCATTCCCATGGTCAGTGAATTCAATTCTTCAGACGAAACATTGAACCGTATGTTTGAGAATGTGATATGGACGCAGCGCTCCAACTTTATGGAGGTCCCTACAGATAGTCCACAGCGCGACGAACGTTTGGGTTGGTTGGGTGACGTACAGATATTTTCAAGATCGGCCCTTTACAATGCAACCCTTGGGGCATTCAATGCCAAGTGGTTTGCAGATGTGCGCGATGCACAGTACGATTTTGGAGCGTATTCCACATTTGCACCTAGACCTTATCCAGCATTGGTCTGGTATTCTCCTGGGTGGATGGAAGCAGGTGTAATGGTACCGTACAATACCTTTAAATTTTATAACGACACTAAAATTGTTGAAGATCATTATGCGTCTATGACCAGGTTTATGGATTACCATATCGAAAAAAGTGGTGAAACGGATTACTTCTATCCAGAGAATTCTTGGACAGAAGTAAATCCTAAAGGAGGATTTGGAGATTGGTTATCCATGACCGATAAAAATCTGGCGCATGACATCATGGCCTCGATGTATTATCAATATGCATTAAAAATAATGGCCGAGATGAGCACTGCGATTGGCAAGAATGAGAAGGCGGCATACTACAAAGAAGTGTATGATAAATCCATATCGGCTTTTATTGATCATTATATGGACGTTGAAGGAAAGTTTACCATAAGTGAAGATGCTTATGGTGATGGGAAAGGTTATTTCGAAGGTGAAAAAGGGTTTACGGGCCATACCCAATCGGCCTATGCAACTGCAATTTATTTTGATATACTGCCCGATACGCTAAAAGTTAAAGCTAAAAAACACTTAGTAGATCTTCTTGCAGAAAACGACAACCTCCCCTCATCCGGTATTTTGGGCATTCGTCAATTGTTGCCCGCGTTATCAGCTGTGGGACGTGGAGATTTAGCGTATCAGATTTTGTTGAAAAAGGATTATCCAAGTTGGGGTTTTCAGGTCAAGAATGGGGCCACGACCATTTGGGAACGCTGGAATAGCTACACGCCGGAAGCTGGTTTTAATGGAGAAATGAATGCTAAAATGAATTCTTTTAACCACTATGCCTTTGGAGCGTTTTCCCAGTTTCTTTTTGCTCAAATGGCCGGTATTGAAACCAAAGGTGCGGGTTTCAATAATATCATCATAAAGCCCGATTTGGGAAATCGTTCCTTATCCCATGTTAAAGGTGAATATGGGTCCATAAACGGTAAAATCATTTCTTCATGGTCAATAGAGGGGACATCTTTTTCAATGAAGGTTGAAGTGCCAGTAAACACCAATGCAATCATTTATGTGCCCTCAGTAGGAGATACACCGGTCATGGAAAACGGAGAAGGCATTGACTTGGAGACTATAAAATTTATTGAAGAGAAAGATGGATACAAGGTATACGAAATAGGGTCTGGAAGTTACTTTTTTGAGTCCAAAATATAGTGTTTGAAATAATCAGGAATCTCTTGCAAGGGAAATAGTTGTTCATTGGCCCTTATAGGATGAATCTGTCAGAAGTTTGAAACGGATTGGTATACTGTTAATTCGAGTCTGTTTAAAATTGTGGCTGAAAACGGGGTTTTTAAAATGTCCTATATATATAATACAAACCTATAGGTTGAAATTTTATTGGATTGATAGTAAGTAGACTTGAAAAGAAATATAACCAGATGGTTACAAAAAAATACATTTTGTCTGTAATGGTAATGAGCATGATTCTAATGTCCACAAACACATTCTGTCAAGGCGAAATGAACAGTAGTGTTAAAAATGATTGGAAAATTCTGTTGGATAAAGACCTAACGCACTGGGAGAAATTTATGGGTATTCCACATACTTCCGTAAAAAATCTTCCTGAGGGAACCTTTCAATCGGATAATTTTAAACGTTCGCCCTTGGGATTGAACAATGACCCAAAAAACGTTATTAGTACGATTGAGCAAGATGGTCAGCTCATTTTAGCTATTACTGGAGAAATTTTCGGATGTGTTTCCACCAAAGAGGAATTTGGCAACTACCATCTTTCCCTTGAGTTCAAGTGGGGTGAAAAGAAATGGCCACCTCGTCTGGATAAATTAAGAGACAGTGGTGTTCTATATCATTGCTTCGGAAATCATGGTGCCTTTGCAAATGCTTGGAAGGCATCCGTAGAATCACAGGTTCAAGAAGGCGATTGCGGTGATGTTTACCTGCTTGGCGGTGCAGATGGTAATCCAACTGCCTATGCAAAAACAATCAGCAATAAAGACCATAGTGGAAATACATGGGATCCAACGGGGGTGGATGGTATGCACAGTGGAAGGATTGTTAAAAAAGGGAATTTTGAAAAACCTAACGGGGAGTGGAATACCATGGAGATTTATGCAGTTGGCGATGAAGCGTTTCATTTAGTAAATGGTCATTTAGTTATGCATATCACTCAAATTAAACGTAATCAAATACCACTTGAAAGTGGTCACATTCAAATACAATCAGAAGGCGCTGAAATTTATTATCGAAACATTAAAATTCGAAACATTCACGAGTTTCCAAAAGAAGTGATTTCTGTTGAGCATCAGCCCGAATGATAAAAAAGTGATTTGAAATAGGAAAAAGGAAAACATAGATTGGTTTGATGCTATAGTCTTAAAAACAACTATTCTCATATATGTTTTTTGCGTATTCAGATTTAAACAATAGACATAAGTAATTATAAAACTAAGTACATGGAATCAAATAAGAGCAACTCAAGAAGACAGTTTATTCAAAAAACCGGAGTGGCCAGCATGGGTTTGGCATTTGGCGCTCCCAGTATTTTTTCCCAGAATCCGCTTGTAAATTCTTCCTTAAATGATTTAAATTTTGGAATCATTGGTTTCGGCGGTAAGGGAGGTCATGCTTATAGTATATGTGCCCCTCTAACACATATTAAGTTCAAGGCGGTATGTGATATAAACCCAGTCAACAGGGCAAAAGCCAAGGAAGTCATGGGTAAGAAACACGACATTCGAGTTTATGAGGACTATGAGGAAATGATTGATAAAGAAAATCTGGATGCTGTAATTATAAATACACCAGATATGTGGCATGCCCGTCAATCTATACATTGTATGAAAAAAGGAGTTCATGTCTATTGTGAAAAGACCATGGCCTTTAATCAGGAGGAAGCTAAGGAAATGGTCAGGGTAATGAATGAGACGGGCATGAAACTACAAATTGGACATCAAAGAAGGTCCACTACAAATTATCTTGAAGCCCTTAAAATGGCCCATGAGAATAAACTATTTGGAAGGTTGACCAACGCCGTTGGGCAATGGAACAATTCAAGATATAGTAGAAGGGCATGGAAGAAACAAGAAATAGATGATGCCAAATTGGCTCAATATGGTTATGGCTCTTATGATGAATATGCAAATTGGCGATGTTTTAAAAGTGTAAGTAACGGTATCATCGCTGATCTTGGGGCCCATCAAATTGATATTTACAGTTGGTTTTTTAAAGCAAACCCTCATCGCATTATGATTGCCGGTTCGCGGGACTATTATCCGCTTTCATATACAGATCATGAAGATAATGTATTTGTAATATTTGACTATGAAACACCGCAAGGACCAGCCCGAGCATTTTACGAGGTAATTGCAAATTCAAGTGCTTTAGGTGTAACGGAAAGAATTATAGGTGATAAAGGAGCAGTTGTGTTAAGTTTAAATAGCAACAAAGTAACCCTTTACAAAGAAGATTCTGCTGACCAACAATTATGGGATAGTCTGGTATCCAATAACACATTGAAAAATATGGCGGACCAAGAAAAATTGAACCGTACCTATGTTGATGAGACAGCACCCCAGATTACGTATAAAATTAATGTGAAAGAAAAGTATAACGCATTTACGGCTCATATGTTAAACTTTACTGAGGCAATCATGGGCAATGAATCCCTTAATTGTGATGCGGCCGAAGCATATCGATGTGAACTACCCGTTTTTAAGATTGCAGAAGCTCTTAGAAACAACCAAGCAATCGTAAGCGTTAATGAAAGCGAATATGTAGTTTCTTAATTTGTGAGAGAAGTACATTCTTTTTGTTTTGAAGCCATGAATACCGAATTCGAGATTCGTGTGCCTAAAGATTGCCTTCCATTTGATCAGGCTAAAACCCTCTCAGTAGAAGTAATCGAAAGAGTGGAGTACATAGAGGATAGGCTTAGTCGATTCGTCCCATCAAGCGATATTTCGAACATCAATCATTTAGAGCCTGGAGACCATCATATTTTAGACCCTTATACTTTTGATTGCTTGAATAAAGCTACACAAGCACATCAGTTAACCTATGGTTATTTCAGTGTTCAGGCGGGGAGATTCGATGAAGAGCTACAACTGGGGCTGGGAGCTTATTTATTGCACGAAAAGGATGGGGCCATCAGTTGTCTTGAAAAAGGACGTTCTTTCGATCTGGGGGGGATTGGCAAAGGGTATTCTTTGGATTGTTTGACTGATATTTTTGAGTATTGGGAGCTAGCGGACTATTATGTAAGTGCCGGAAATAGTACGATACTAGTGAGAAATAAATCCTTACCGAGTTGGGACCTGAAAATTTCCCATTCCCATCACCATCAACTTGAACTGACCAATGTTGCCATAAGTGGCTCGGGAGATCGCAAAAATACACAGCACATTAAGAGGCCGAACAACGCCATGAGGGCAAATGAATCAATCGTGCCAACTTGGGTGCAATGTGAGTCGGCTGCATTTTCCGATGCTTTTTCAACGGCCTGTTCTCTCATGAACACAGAGCAAATTCAGAAAACAATTGACTTGGCACCCTTCAATATTATTGTATTTCAGGAACGTCAAGGCAAACTTTTAAAATATAATAAAAAGGAATTATGAAATATGTCCATGTTATACTCTTGCTTTTTCTTTTAAATACAATCCAGTTTAAGGTTTGTAGTCAGGATTTGTTCGACACTTCTCAAAAGTATCCTTTGATGGGACATTGGATTGGCCATTGGGAAAACCCTTCTATGGGATATGAAAAAATAATACCAAAATTAACTGCTGAGGTAATTCTACTGGACTCTACTAAGTATAAAATTAGAATTTTACCCGATTTGATGACCCGTGCAGAGCCTTATGCTGAATTCGAAACAATTACCCTTAACAAGGATAAAATCATTATTGATGAAAATGGATGGGAGATAAGTTTTTCAGAAGGGATATGTTCGGGGACTGCGCTCTTGTACAATAAAAAAACAACCTTTAAACTGTATAAATCGCAACTTACCTCTCCCACCCTTAATTTGAAACCACCTGCAGATGCCATTATGCTATTTGATGGGAGCAACTCCCAAAAGTGGCAGCACGCAGATGGTAAACCTATCACTTGGAGTATTACCACGAACGGGGAGCTTGAAACACGTTCTAAATTTTGGCAATCACAAGATGGAAAGAAAAACTTAAATGGAGGCGACATTGAAACAGTCGATTCTTATTCAGTGCCACTTCAGTTCCATATGGAGTTCAGATACCCGGTTGAACCAGGTAAATCAGGACAAGGATTGGGGAACAGCGGGCTTTTTTTTCTTCCTATAGGGGAAGTGCAAATCTTAAATAGTTTCGGAAGTAATGGGTATTGGAACGAATGTGGGGCAATATACAAAAGATTTCCTCCGATGGTAAATGCTGCCGCTCCACCACTTCAATGGCAGACGTATGACGTAGAAATACATGCGGACGAAAATTCAGACGACAAAATCTTTTTTTCATTAACTGTAAGGCTAAATGGGAAATTGATTCATAACCAGCTTCTTCTGCCAAACGAAAATCCTGATGAGGGAATAAAAATCAAGTTACAGGACCATATCAATAGACTTCAATTCAGGAATATATGGGTCAAGCAACTATAATTTAAAAAATTTAGGATGAAAGTTAACACGCAGAGAAATAAAACCCTGAAGGTGCAGGATGAAAATAGAAGGTTAAAATTATAGTTTCAAAATGTCGATATAAAGTAAATACCCCATCTACATTATTCAAAAGATTTTATGGATAATGAAATTGTAGAAATTTAAAATGAGAATCGGTTTATAGAATCGGCTCATTGGGGCTTATCTCAATTGACTGCTATTTATTATAATATAAAATATTTTTTGATGAAAAGAATCTTATTGATATTGATTGCAATTGCACTATTTCATTCCGTTAATGCACAAGTAAAGATTAATGCCCCTAATGGTCGTGTTGCAATAATTGCGGATGGAAATTCACCAGATCCGGACGACTTGGGGGGAACGGCTATTTCAATTGCTCTTTTACGTGCCGCCGGACTGGAGAATCGTCTGGTTCATTATTCCCATAGTTGCGACCTCATTAGGGTTGATAGAATATCAGAAGCTGCAGAACGGGAACGGCATGCTCTTATGCAAACCAGTTGTGACGTTACCGCCAGGAGATGGGGCGGTTATGAGAAATTTAAGTTTTTGGATGCGAAATGGGAACTCGAAGAAACCATAAATGATTTGCGAGATGCCATAAACGCTTCAACGATAGACAATCCCTTATGGATAATTGAGGCTGGGGAGCCCGATATCATTGGGTTTGCTCTCGAAGCTTCAAAAAGAGAAAAGCATAAATATGTGAAGTTGGTAACCCATCACCCGGCCAATGACGAGGCCGGTGATTTCTACAAATGGGAAGAAATACTTGCATTTGGAATTGAAGAAGTTCGAATCCCCGACCAAAACGTTGATTTAAAGGTAGATCTTGATAAATGGCATTGGGCAAGGGATCACACAGATCCACGTATTCAATGGCTCTGGTTAATTGGTAAAATTGCGGAAGTGGACGATGTGGTAGAGTTCCAAAAAGGAAAATGGGATTGTTCAGATGCAGGCATGGTGCTTTATTGGATTACCGGTGCCAATGTTAATGGCGGCCTTAAGACCGGAACCGTGGAAGATGTGAAATCGGTGCTTTTAAATTACGTGGAGAATAATAAATAATAGTTTAAAAGGCGATTTATACCTCATTTGACCTAAACATAGGTCAAGCAAATTAGAATAATTTAAAAATTATCTCAACACCTAACAAGAAAACAGAAAGTTGACAGGTATGAAACTAACCTCAATATTATCTATCCTTCTTTTGGTACTGACAACTCAGAGTCTAACTTCCCAGACTGACAAACACCGTTTGATTGTCTTGGCCGATATGGGCAACGAACCCGATGAGGAACAGCAAATGCTACATTTATTGATGTATGCAAATGAAATTGAAATTGAAGGATTAATCGCAGTAACCGGTGCTGCCCTTAATCCGTATCATCCAGATGTGTCGAAGCGAGTTACCCAACCGGAATTGTTTCATCATTTGATCGATGGTTATGAGAAGGTATTTGAGAATTTGAAAATTCATGCCGAGGGATGGCTTTCCCCAGAATATTTGAGGTCGATTGTTTTTAGGGGGCAACCTGCATATGGAATGGATGGAGTGGGGATAGGTAAAGCCTCGGAAGGGTCAAAGTTTATTATTAGTGAAGTCACTAAAAATGACCCCCGACCAGTCTTTGTGGTGGTCAATGCCGGCTCCAATACCCTTGCCCAGGCTTTGTTTGACTATAGAAGAACCCACACACCTGAAGAAACTATGAAATTTGTGAAAAAGCTGCGTGTGTATGAAAATGCAGCGCAAGACAACGCAGGTGGTTGGATTAATCACGAATTCCCTGAAATTCATTGGATTAGAGGCATACATCAAACTAAGTGTTATGGTGGGCCGTTAGTGAACGAATTGGGGCCACATAATTGGAAACCATATCCATATACACCAAAAGGGCAGGATGATTGGGCTAAAGAACATATTAGGGAAGGGCATGGGCCTCTCGGTAAATTATATCCCATTCGCGCATTTAATGAACATACTGCTGAATCACCTAGTTTTATTGAAGGAGGGGGCACCATTCCTTGGCTAATGCTAACACGGGCAGGACACACAGATCCTTCTGAAACATCTTGGGGGAGTTGGAGTGGAAGGTATTCGATTGACAAAATCAAAAATGTGCGTGCACGGTGGGGTGCCATTCAGAAATTAGAAGAACAATTTCTTCCATGGGCAGTATATACCGATGCCAAGGGAAAATGGACAGATCCGGTAAGCGGAATAGAATATAACGACATACATACGCCCGTTTGGCCATGGAGGCAGGCCATGTGGAACGATTTTCAGGCCCGTATGGATTGGTGTGTAAAAAATTATGAAAATGCAAACCATCATCCGCATGCGGTCATAAACAATGATGAATCCAATGCCATAATATACCGAACTGTAAAACCAGGTGAGACTTTAAAGTTTGATGCCTCATTATCATCTGACCCGGATCAGGATGAGCTACGCTATTATTGGTGGATTTATGGAGAGGCTGGAAAGAACCCTTATGGACAAGATATACCAATTGAGAAAAACAATTCGGATACGATAAAACTAAAAGTTCCTGGAGATGCTTCGAATAAGGAAATTCATTTGATTCTAGAGGTCTGGGATAAGAGTGAAATTGTGCCTTTGGTGGATTATAGGAGGGTCATTTTAAACGTTCAATAAAATTATGGTCAATAGTAAAGTCTTAAAGTCAGTTTTAACTGCATTTTTCTTCATGCTATCGATTGGCCTTTTAGCCAATCAAACGGTGTCCATATTCAGTACAAGGGATTCACCGATGATCAAGTTTGCCTTGAACGATTTGAGAGAAGTGCTTCATCTAAGAAATTACAATATTAGACAAGCCGAACATTCAAGAGCAGACTTCATATTTATAACAGAACCAGACTTGGCTAGGGATAACTTCCGAGACATTGAATATCCTCAGTTCGACTTCAAGTTAGTTTCGGAAGGATTCGTTATTACTTTGGACAATGATGGAAGGGTTTGGGTGATAGGAGCAGATGAGCCTGGACTAATGTATGGGACTCTTGAGCTGACCGAAAAAATCAAATTATTCGGATTGGATGATATTGATGGTACAAATCAGAATCCATACATGGAGATGAGGGGAACAAAATTCAATATTCCCTTGGATGTTCGAACTCCTAGTTATTCTGACGCAGGTGATGCCGCACAAAATAATATTGATGTGATGTGGGATTTTGATTTCTGGAAGAAATACATCGACCACATGGCAAGAAATCGGTACAATTTCATTTCACTCTGGAGCTTACATCCGTTTCCTTCTATGGTCAAGGTGCCAAAGTATGAAGAAGTTGCCTTGGATGATATACACCGATCCACAACTGACTGGAAAGAAAACTACCACCTTGTCGGAGTAGATTTCGATGACCCGAAAATTGTTAACAATTATGAAATTGTAAAGAAAATTACCATCGAGAAAAAGATTGAATTCTGGCAGAATGTGATGACTTATGCAAAGAACCGTAACATTACCTTTTATGTAGTTACTTGGAATATTTTCGTGAATGGTACCGATGGGAAGTATGGAATATCAAACGATTATAGAAACAAAATAACCAAGGATTACTTTAAGCAAAGTATAAAGGCAATGTTCCAAACATACCCTGACCTTGGTGGCATAGGAATTACTGCAGGTGAAAATATGCCAAACATTCCCTTAAATGATCGGGAAACTTGGATTTATGAAACATATGGTGAAGGTCTATTGGAGGTGGCTGATGAAATGCCAGAACGTTCGTTCAAGTTTATCCATCGACAACACCAAGCGGATACAAGAATGATTGAAAAGAAATTTGAAGCGTTGATCGAGAAACCAAACATTGACTTCATATACAGTTTCAAGTACGCCAAAGCACACGTAATGAGTGCGGTTAGGCAACCTTATCATGAAGGGTTTGTTGAGAACATCGGAGATTTAAAAACCATTTGGACTTTAAGGAATGATAGTAATTACTACTTCCGATGGGGATCACCTGATTTTGTGAGAAGTTTTATAATGAACATTCCTGAACATGTAAGTCAAGGGATGTACTATGGATCCGATGGATGGATTTGGGGCAAGGAGTTCACAACTAGGGATGCCAAAGAACCTCGACAGCTCGAGGTTGAAAAACATTGGTATCATTGGTTACTTTGGGGCCGCTTATGTTATAATCCTGATATTAAAAATCAATACTTTACGGCTTTGATTCAGGATAAATTTCCTAAAGTGAATGCCGATACACTTTTTAGTGCATGGCAAGAGGCTTCCCTGGTTTACCCTGTTACAACGGGGTTTCATTGGGGCGATGTGGATTTTAAATGGTATATAGAAGGTTGTAGAAGTCGGGCACAAAAAACATCTCTAAATGAAACCGGGTTTCATGATGTAAACACTTTTATTGCATATCCTGTACATAAATACTCTGGAAATATCAGCATACCGGATTTTGTGCAAACCATAATTAAGGATGAATCTACTGATTTAACGACCCCATTTCAGGTTTCTCAAAAACTTCACAACCATGCTGATAAGGCCCTTGGATTGATTGGGCAACTTAGTTGTCAAGATAATGACTTAGAGCTTTGCCAGACGCTTGTCGATATAAAAACAATGGCTCTTTTGGGCAAGTATTATGGTTATAAAATAGCTGGTGCTACCAATGTTGCCCTCTATAGAGAGACAAAGAACAAAACTTATCAAGAGGAAGCTGTGGTACAGCTGGAAAAGGCTTTAAGTGCTTGGAAATCATATGTAAATATCGCAATGAGCCAAAATATTAATCCGATATGGACTACCCGAGTGGGCTATGTCGATTGGGAAAAAACCACAGAGCAGGTAAAAAAAGATATAGATATAGCCATGAAGGATTATTAATTATTGAATGATGTTCAGAATCAACGAAATTAAATTGAAAATTAAAATGAAGGAAATAGAGTTATTGTTTTACCCAATTATTACATTTATTTTCCTCGTTTTTGTACCTACGCATGTTGCTGCTCAAGATTACATGAATTCCAATTTACCTGTTGAGGACAGGGTTGAGGATTTACTGTCAAGAATGACTGTTAAGGAGAAAGTAGCACAGCTAAATTCTGTATCCTTACGCATATCGGCTCAACTTGAAGAAGGGTTTTCTACAGAATCTCAAACTATTCACGAACAGTTAGCTAATGGTATTGGAATGGTTGAAAATACGTTAGATCACAATTTGCCTGCAGAGAGCGTAGCTGCTGTCAATAGGATTCAAAAGTATTTGAAAGAAAAAACCCGGCTTGGAATTCCTGCTATTGTTGGAAGTGAAGCCCTTCACGGACATGCGGGTAAAAACTCCACGGTCTTTCCAACACCATTGGCGATGGCCTGCTCATGGAACATGGAGTTAGTGGAGCAGGCATTCAACATTATTGGTAGAGAGGCCAGAGTACGTGGTGCCAATGAAGCTCACAGTCCTGTACTGGATATTGGACGTGATCCTCGTTGGGGACGAATTGAAGAAACCTATGGTGAAGATACTTACTTAACAACTCGAATGGCGAAAGCGGCCATTGCTGGAATGCAGGGAGGAACTAATGGGAATCCTGGGAAGACACATATAATTGCCTCGCCTAAGCACTTTGCAGGATATGGTCAAGTGACTGGTGGTCGAAATTTTGCCCATACTGAAATAGACGAAAAAGTATTTATTGATGAAATACTACCTCCTTTCAAAGAGGCCATTCAGGAAAGTGGAGCACTGGGAATCATGGCTTCACATTGTGAAGTTGGCGGTGTTCCAGCTCATGGAAATAAATGGTTATTAACTGATTTGTTGAGAAATGAGTGGGGTTTCAAAGGTATAGTTGTCTCCGATTATAATGACATTAAGCGACTTGAAGAGTTTCACCACGTAGTGGCAACGGTAGAAGATGCGGCAGCATTAGCGTTGCATGCTGGATTGGATGTTGATTTGCCATCAGGTGTAGCCTATCGCAGTTTAGAAAAGGTCATTGAAAAAAACCCTTCCTTGCTAAGCAATTTAGACCGAAGTGTAGGCCGAATATTAAGGTTGAAATTTATGTTGGGACTTTTTGAGAATACACATGTTGATGCTAAAATGGCCGCAGAACTGTCTGGTTGTGAAGAGCATGTGAAAGTGGCCGAACAACTTGCAACCGAGTCGATCACTCTTCTTAAGAACAAGAATAATCTGTTACCGCTCAATGAAAAAAAGCTTAAAACGATTGCCGTTATAGGCCCTAATGCCAAATCACACGAACTAGGTGTATATGCTGTGCCTAACGATAATACTGTCTCCATATTGGAAGGTTTAAAGGAGCGGGTTGGTAATAGGGTTAATATAATTTATGAAGAAGGATGCAAAATAGCACGATTTTCTAATAATGGTCAAGAAGATATTTGTACAGAATATTCGTTATTGGAGGAAAATGAGTCAATTGAAAAGGCTGTGAATGCAGCCAAAGCTTCAGATGTAGCTATTGTATGTATTGGAGGAACCGTACAGGAAAGTAAAGAAGCTGCTTATGCTGTTGGTATCAAAGGCGATCGCGCTACACTGGATTTACTGGGTAATCAGAAAGAATTGGTCATGCGCATAGCCGCTACAGGTAAGCCTATTATTATAGTTTTAATGGGAGGCAAACCCTATGCTATACCTGAAATTGTTCAAAAAACCGATGCCATGCTGAGCACTTTTTATTTAGGGCAAACCAATGGTTCAGCCATATCTCGAGTACTATTCGGTGAGGATAATCCAAGTGGTAAGTTGGCGATAAGCTTTCCGGCATCAGTGGGACAAATACCTATTCATTATTCTCAGAAAGCGAATGGCTTCTACAAAGATTATGTTGATTTAGATACTCAACCCGTATTTGCCTTTGGTCACGGTTTGTCATACACTAATTTCACATATAGCGACTTGAATATTGCTAAAGAAAGCTTTGAAATAAACGAAGAGGTGACATTTCGATTAAGGGTTAAGAATACAGGCGAAATAGCTGGGGCTGAGGTTGTTCAAGTGTACTTTAGGGATATGGTGGCGTCGGTAACCCGTCCGAACAAGCTGCTTGTTCGATTTAAGAAGCTTTGGCTTGAACCGGGAGAAGAAAAAACCGTTCTTTTTACGATAAAGCCTACTAAAGACTTGTCCTTTACAGGTATTGACATGGAAAAAACTTGTGAGCCTGGTGAGTTCAAGCTAATGATAGGTGGAGCATCCAATGATATACAGTTGGAGGGTAATTTTTGGTTGAAGTAGAGAATGGATAAGGTCGGTACATTGTCCGTAAAATAGAATGTATGCGTGTGTGGTAAGTTAATACTTTACTCACATTGTAATCCTAATAAACAGTACTGCTTCTATTCAACTTATTAGTTTAATTAGGTAACGAAGAATAATAAATCATATTTAAAATCAACGGAAATGAAAGATATACCATATTAAGGTACATCCTTTTTTTACTGTTACTGTTTTTTCCTTCTATAAGTTTTCCAATCGGGTTACAATATCAGGTTAGGTATAACCACCTAGAAGATAGAAACATTTAGGTGAGTTTTGTGCAGCAGGAGTCTAAATGCTATGGCACTACGAAGTCGGCAAAACCTTTAAACTTCCGTCAGAAGGTGGTGCAAAACAGCCTTTTAAAATGGGAGAGCACAGGGAATTGGCCGATGCCCGGTACCATTTTCTGGATGGCGAATGGAATAGCAGCGAAATCGTTGTCATGGATAGTAAATATGCTATACATAAATTCAATGGTCAAATTGTCAACTTGGCGACAGACTTGGGAAGTGCAGAAGGACTAATTGCTTTGGAAGCGGAAACTGGAGAAATTTTATGGAGAAATATAGAAATCAAGGAATATGAAGAACCGGTTCCGATGGAGCGGTTTCTTAAGGAAGAAACAAAAAAATACGAATAATTATGGGCGATAAAAAAAATAAAAATTGCGTTTGGAATTTTATGGTATGTTTTGGAGTGGTAACACTTCTCATATGTTGTGTTAGACCAAACAAAATGGTTGGTAGTTCAGACCCCAAGAAAGAGAACACATTCTATCAATACAATATCTGGTGGGGTTTTGTGAATAAGGTGTTCGAAGGGGACCTCACTGTTAAAGAACTTAAGACCAAAGGGGATATAGGACTGGGATCTTATTCCAAACTTGACGGTGAGCTTGTCATGTTGGATGGGGTACCTTATCGTATCAGGGAAGATGGAGTTGTGGATGTACCCTTGGATGATGAATTGATTGTCTATGTTGATGCCGCTTTTTTTGAACCTGAAGATTCTTTTAAGCTACAATCGACCAATTTCGATTCGCTTATTGTTAAAATAAACTCCCAACTACCTAGTCTTAACCAATTTTATTCCTTTAAGGTGAAAGGGAACTTTAGTTATATGAAGTGTGGAGGACTTTACAGACAAGAAAAACCTTTTGAAAAAGGTTTGGATGAGCTTATTCCCCAACGTCCGGTTTTCGAAAGAGTGAATGTTAAAGGAACTATGGTGGGTTTTTATTGTCCTGAGTTTATCGGCAACATTAATGTGGCGGGCTATCATTTTCATTTTATTTCTGATGACAAAACTTTTGGAGGCCATGTCATGGAATTCAATACAAACGAACTCGATGTCGAGTACGACCCACTTTTGGAGTATCATTTTACCCTGCCAGACTCCAAAGATTTTTTGAATGTGTCCTTAGAAAAGGAATTTCAGTATCAAAAGAAATAGGTCATAATCAGTATCAAAATTGAAAATGAAATACAACATTAACACCATGAAATACGTAAAATTAGTGCACTTCATGTTTACTTTAATTATAGGTAGCAATTATGTATCATCACAAACCAACGCGATTATTAGTGATAAGGTCATCTTTGCAGAAAAAAATGGAATAGTAGCTATTGAAGCAGAGCATTTCTACAAACAATCTTTGCATGAGAAACGGCAATGGGTAATTTTCAGTAAGGGAGCTTGGCCCAACTTTGGAAGGGATGATGATGCCCCACATTGTATGGGAGCCAGTGGTAATGCATATCTGGAATTGCTCCCTGACACTAGGGCCACACATGGAGATAAGTTGATAGACCAAGAAAATTTTTCTAATGTGGCGGGCAAGATGGCGATACTCCATTACAAGGTGAATTTCGAAAATGTTGGTCGGTACTACGTTTGGGTTAGGGCCTACAGTACAGGTTCTGAAGACAATGGCATTCATGTTGGTTTGGATGGCGAATGGCCAGAAACTGGTCAGAGAATGCAATGGTGCGAGGGCAAAAATTCATGGAAATGGAGTAGTAAGCAACGTACCAAAGAGGTTCATTGTGGAATCCCCATGGCGATATACTTAGATATTAAAAACCCAGGGGTCCATGAGGTGACGTTCAGCATGCGGGAGGATGGTTTTGAAATGGATAAGTTTATACTAACAACGGACAAAGAATTCATTCCAGAGGGGATAGGGCCTAAAAGTGTTGTTTCAAAAGGAAAGCTTCCAAGACCATTTCCAAAAGTGAAGGTAGATTTGGTCAAATACCGTATGGGTGAAAATTAGCTTTATTAAGCTGTTAAACCGTTGATTTTCAAATTACAGAAGCATTTTTTTGATTAAAGTCAATCAGTACAGTACAGGATAGTCTTTTTCCTACAAGATCCTAGATTTAAAGTCGACTAAAAAAACTAATACCAACTTTTTATTCTTAGGAACATGAAAAAAAATTTTACTCTGAATTTTTTGCCAAGAAACCTTGTTAGGGATTACAATTTTGTGGTAGTGACCATATTTGTTTTTACTTCATTGTTTGGTAAGAAGATTATTGCCAATGAAACAGAAATGTCACATTCAGGGATTAAATCAAAAATTGACAACTTACAACCAACCAATCTGGCTGTCATACAACCTGTGGCTGATGGGTTATGGTCGAACCCTGGTATTTGGCCCGGAAACCAATTGCCTTCTCAAAATGATGATGTCATCATTCCCGCTGGCAGAACAGTAACACTAGTTGGAATATGTCGCGCAAAAACAATTAGGGTCGATGGGACATTAAATGCTGTCAACTGGCAATCTGGTGGGGCATGGATTGACTTGAAAACTCAAGGTATAACCATTGAAGATGGTGGATTGATGGAGATTGGTACGGAAGCCCAACCTTATTATGCAAACGAAGGAGGCCCTGAATTGGTAAGATGCCAAATTACATTACTTGGAAGTAAAGTGTCAAGTCCAGCTCCAAGCTATAAGGGAATTATGGTAAAAAATGGTGGTACCTTGGAACTACATGGAAAGGTCAAAAAAAGCTGGACAAACCTGGGTGCTACAGCTAATGCAGGAGCAACACAGATTACCCTAAAGGAAGCGGTAAACTGGGAAGTAGGGGATGTCATTGCACTGACCTCTACTGACCTGGCCATACAAGGAGGCAAGCAATGGGAGCGGGTGGATGAGGTGGCAATCTCCAACATTAGTGGAGATGGCAAAACCCTTACGCTACAGAGCCCACTGCAGTATAAGCACTTGGGAGAATCCATGACCTATACCAGGGCTACAGATAATAAAACCTGGGAAGTAGATATTGAAGGGGAAGTAGGACTACTTTCTCACTATATAAAAATACAGGGAGATATGAGTGGCATCAATGAAGCAGATGGGTTTGGTGGCCATATCATGTTGATGCCCGGCTCCATGGGACACGTGGAGCATGTAGAACTCTACAAAATGGGGCAAAAAGGGGAATTGGGCAGGTATCCGTTCCACTGGCATTTAAATCAAGATATGGCTGTCGGAAGTTACTTCAAGAATAGTAGCGTACATAAATCGTTCAACAGGGTAGTAACCATCCATGGTACAGAATATGTCACAGTGGATGGCATTTTTGCCTATGACCACATCGGACATGGCATCTTTTTGGAAGATGGTTCAGAACGTTTCAATACCATCAAAAACAACGTTGTTTTTGTTACACGAAAACCGAATAGCGCAGATGCAATTACAGATTCAGACGATCAGTTTAATCAGGCGCAAAACAGGTCGCCTGCCTCGTATTGGATCACCAATCCGAACAACTACTTTGAAAATAATGTAGCAGCAGGAACGGAAGGAACGGGCTTTTGGATGGCAATGCCTGCCAGCCCCATGGGGCTAAGTGCCAATCTAAGTCACTTTGATAACGTAAACCCAAGGTCAGAACCACTCGGGTCATTCGATGGGTTTGTAGCGCACACTTGCATGAATGGCTGGGATATTTTTGATGGTTTAACTCAAGGCCACGCTATTGTTCCTAATGTAGGGTGGGACGTCAATACCAATCAATATTTCAGAGATGGGCTTTTTTATGGAAATGATCAAGCTATTTATACAGGTATTGGGGGCGGTGCCATATCAAAGGAAAAATATGTAGTATTTCAGAACTGCAGTTTTTCAGACAATAGCATTATAACCATGTTAGCCTCGGATATCACATTGGACAACTGTTTGTTCAATGCTGATTCTGGCTTTGGGGTATTTACGGGCACCCGTTCATTTTACAGGTTTTATGATGGCCCCGGTAGGCACATCAATTGTCATTTTGAAACCTTTAATCAGTCTAATGCACGCATGATTTCACCAATAGGAGATGGAGGGGCCACAGAGAACTTTAACCCTACTTACCAAGGCATTACCAAAGGTTTTACCGAACCTTTTTCATTTAGATATAATGATGAAAATCCTGCGAAGGACCGTGCTAGAAAAATAGGCCATTTTTTTAAAGACTTAGATGGATCCCTTACAGGAAAACCTAGCACTATCGTTAGAGATATTCCTTTTTTGACCGATGGTCATGAATATAGACACCCCTCATGGTACAAGGCTGCCCGTTCTGACTATTCTTTTTCTGGACTATGGATTCGGCAAATAAACGATGATACCGATATTTCGGTATCTCGTACCAAGCCGGGAACAGCAGATGCATGTTTTGTTGATAAGGGAAACGAACAAGATGCTGGAACATATAAGTTTCCACTTATTGTTAATGAAGGTTTTACCTATACATTTCATTTCAATAATACCCCAAGTAGCAACATTCATATGATATGGGATTATGGTGATGATGGGGATTTAGCACTTGTAAAGCTTAAAAATTTTGGAAAGTTTACAAACTTTAGAATAGATGGTGCAGGTTTTACATTTCCTGAAGTTACTTCGGTAGCTGCAGTTGAGTCGGCCACAGATTTAGCTTATTATGTAGAGAGCAATGGCGATGTTTATATGAAGTTAAGGGATATTGGTGCTATGGGGAGAAGGGAGTTTTTCTTGAGATGGGACAATAATGGAAGCTATCAACCCCCTGTTCTGCCCTGTACAGTCAATGATTTTACTCCGGGAACTTCAACGAGCAATGATTCTCCATCAGTAAGTTTTCAAAGTCCTAGTGACAGTCAGTTTGAAGAGGGTGCAAGTTTAGGAGTTGTAGTAAATGCATCAGATTCGGATGGAACTGTGACCAATGTTAAATTGTATCTTAATGATGTATTAGTGCGTCAAGAAAATGCAGCTCCTTATACGTGGGGTACAGCTGGCGGTCAGGATGCTTCCTTACTTAACATGGCAGCAGGTAACTATCAGTTAAAAGCTGTAGCTACGGATAATGATGGAGCAACCTCAGAAGTTATTAAACAGATCCTTGTAGGTAGTGGAATAAGTCTGCCAGGAAATTTTGAAGCTGAAGCTTTTGCCACTAAAACCGGTAGCGTAAACACCGAAAATACACCTGGTGGCGGAGGGAGTCAAAATCTTGGCTTCATCCTGAACGGAGATTACACAGAATACCTTGTGAATGCAGCTGCTGAAACCTATGATGTAGATATATTGGCCTCAAGTGCCGGGTCGGGAGGGACAGTGGAAATCTATACGGATAATGTCTTGAAAGGATCAGTTACTGTTCCTGTAAGCGGGGCTTGGCACAATTATCAGGCATACAGCACCCAAATTAGCTTAGATGCAGGCCCACAGACTCTAAAGTTAGTGTTTGTAGGAGGAAGTGGTTATCTCTTTAACATAGATAGGGTGGAAACTACTGTGGCTACAAATCCTACAGCCGATAACGATGGAGATGGACTTACGCAAGCAGAAGAGTCCAATGTTTGTATGTCAGATAATGATGCTGGGGACTTTAGCTATGACTTTATCAGTTCAAATCAGGGTTTCTTGCCTGCCAATCATATAAGTGCCCAAGTAATCACTCAACAAGAAGAATATCTTTTAAGAGTAGATAACCTTAACGACCCCTACATCATAAAGGATGGATTAAACTTTAATGCCAATGAAGTATCTTCCATTGTAATTAGGGGAAAGTCTCAGGTGACGAATGGAGCATTTCAGTTATTCTGGGCAACGGTAAGCAGTCCTAATTTTTCAGCAAATAAATCTGCTACTTCAAGTATTGTAACAGGCAACTATCAGGATTTTATGTTTAACCTTGCCAGTAATCCAGAATGGCAGAATCAGACCATTACTAAATTAAGAATCGACCTTCCGACAGACCCATCAGGTTCTTTTCATACTTGGATTGAATATGTTCGAGGTGCCGATTTTATTGAAAATGCATGCTCAACCAGTCTTAAAATTAATTCGGCTCTTTTCAATGAAGACAGTGTAGTTATCAGAAGTAATGATCAAATAGCTATTTATCCTAACCCTGTAAGTACTCTTATGTCTATTTCTGGTACTTCTTCAGATATGGTTGTTGAAGTTTTTAATCTTTCCGGTGTATTGCAAATGAGAAAGCAATTAGAAATAAATGAAAGTAAAATTGATGTTAGTTCATTGGTTCCAGGACTTTATATTCTTCGTATAACAAATTCATCTGGCCAGAATGAGGTCCATGTTTCTAAATTTTTGAAAAACTAGAAACGTCAACGTATTTGTAATAATCTGGTATCTTATTGTAAATGAAAGGTGCAATTAAAGCAACCTGCATGGATTCAATTCTATGCAGGTTGCTTTTTTTATATTAATTGGTAAGAACTTGCATCAAATGATTAAACAATAATAACAAGGTCGTGTAGCAAATTTTGGTTATACATTTTGCTTTCAAATCGCTTTGAGGTTTGGAATGCAATTCTAAATATTTCCTACTCCTATTTTATCTGGCCTCTACAGAACAAAACATGGATATTTACATTTGGGTTCTAAAGTTACATTTTGATATTACTCCCATTGGACCTTCAAGCTCTTGCTGAAAGGTTCTGCCATTAAATTGTCCCAGCATTTTACTTTTTGTTTATTGATTGTTCCACTAGGCCATTATGTCTTTAGAAATTGATAAACTTAACCCAACTTTTTTAGGAGAAGCTGTTCTCCCACAATTTTTCACCTGTTTACACTAATGCTCCTATATGCTGAAGTTTCAGTTCTAGTCCTTTATACAGCTCTGTGGCGTCACTCTTGGCATAGCTAGGTTCAACGGCTTTTTTCTTGGGTGCCGTTGTACGCTCTCTTTTTGGATTTGTCATCTTGTCAAATTCAATTTTGACAGTTAGTACGCTCATATCTAACAACAGTCCAGTCAAATGCATTAAGTCCAAAACAGCGGATAAACTTGGAATAATCAAGCAGGTAAGCACAGGATGACCTTTGTGTATAAGTGCTATATCATTGAAAAAGAGTAAGGTATAAATATTAACTAACAACAAAAACTTATGAGAAACTTTTTTAAAGAAAAACTGAAGAGATTGGTTGTTCCCATCTTCATGTTGAGCTGTTTTTTAACTTTTTCGCAAAGTGATAAAACAATAACAGGAACAATTTTAAGTGCCGACGGTCAACCTTTGCCTGGGGCAAATGTAATTCAAAAAGGTACAAGCAATGGGGTTCAATCAGATTTTGATGGCAATTATCAAATCCAATTGGTATCAGGGCCTAGTGTTTTGGTGTTTTCATATGTAGGATTTGCAGCCAAGGAAGAAATCGTTGGTACTAGGTCCTTAATCGATGTAGTACTGGATGAAGATGCCCAAAGCCTTGATGAGGTTGTGGTAGTCGGCTATGGTTCACAAAAGGAATCCAAGATAACCGGCGCCGTTGAGGTTGTAGGCGCAGAAGAACTGGAAGATGCGGTATTTAATACTGTTGACCAAATGCTTCAAGGTCGGGCAGCAGGTGTTCAAATTACAGCGGCTTCTGGTGAACCTGGTGCGGCTCCCCGTATTAGAATTCGGGGTAATACCTCACTCAATGCCAATAGTAATCCTCTTTGGGTAGTAGATGGTGTTCCGTTGAGCACAGCTCCAAATTTCAGTCCACAGGAAATAGAGAGCTTTGAAGTGCTCAAAGATGCAGCATCTACGGCCATTTATGGCGCGCGTGGCGCTGCAGGAGTTATCTTGGTAAAAACAAAAAGAGGTAGGGAAGGCACTAAAATGCAGATACAAGGTTCGGCATTGACAACGATGACTTCCCTTGGTGGTGGCTATGATGTACTTTCAGGTAATGATTACGCCACCTACCGTAATGAGATAGCAACATTAAGGCAGGTCACCTTACCGTTTCCCAATGGGGCGGATCCTGATAATTTGTTGAATGTCAATTGGGTGGACCAAATTTTTAGATCTGGTCTAAGACAAGAATACAACCTATCGGCCACAGGTGGAGCTGAGAATGTTAGTTATTTTGTTACTGGCAACTATTTAGGTGAAGATGGTGTTTTACTCAATACCGATTTTGAGCGTATCTCTTTTAGGGGCAATTTAGATTTTAAAGGCTTTAACGATAAACTGCAGGTAAACGTAAGTACGAACATTACCAGATCTGAGAATAATGGTGGTATAGTTGGAAATGGTAGATTTAGAGGTGGTGAGGGTGGTGCATACTTTAATGCACTCAAAGCAGAACCACTGGTTCCATCCCTTGATTTTTCAGGGTCAAATTCAACAGGCCTAATATTTGCCAACCCTTTAATTGATGCAACCAAAGATTTCAGGAATCGAATCAATACCAATGTGTTGGCCTCAATCCAGACATCTTATAAAATTTTTGACAGCCTTACCTTGATCAATAGTATTTCGACCAATCTTCGTTATAACAATGACAACCGATTTGCGCCAAGTGAAGTTGCACGTGCAAGACTAGAAAATGGCCGTCTTGATCTTACTAGTGCTAGATGGGAAGATCTTGTGGTCACGAATTACTTAAGATATGAGAACACTTTTTCGGAAAAACACCAGCTAAATGTTTTAGGGGGAGTGGAGTACAGCAAGTTTAACTTTTTTCTGCAAGAATCCGATGGAACCGACCTTTCCTTAACTGATTTAGGGGTTGATAATGTGTCTTTTGCCAATACTCAAAATATAGGCTCAACAAGGACACAATCCATATTGCAATCTGGGTTCGTACGTGCCGAATATAGTTTTGATGAAAAATATTTGATCAATGGTACCATTAGGGCAGATGGTTCATCGGTGTTTGCTGAAAACAATAAATGGGGGTATTTTCCGTCTTTTGGTGTTGCTTGGAAGGCTATCAACGAGTCGTTTTTCGATGAACAAAACACATTTTCAGACTTAAGGCTTCGTGCCTCATGGGGGCAGGTAGGTGTGCAGGCCATATCGCCTTACAATTCGCTTAGCTCGTTTGGTTCAAGCGTCGGAGGCCCTGTTTTATCGGCTGTGGGAAATGTACGTACTTCCGGTATTCGCCCTGTGAGACTGCCCAATCCGAACCTAAAATGGGAAACTACTGAAACCCTCAATTTTGGTGTGGACGCAGGTTTTTTTAATAATAGGGTTGATTTAAGTGCTGACTTTTATGTTAAAACATCAACCGATTTACTCCAAACAATCGCTATACCATCCCAAACAGGTTTTACCAATGCCTTGGTAAATGTAGGGGATATTGAAAATAGGGGGCTTGAAATTAGTCTTACAGTAAGACCAGTTATTACGGATAATTTTTCTTGGACCTCGGCTTTTAACGGAACCTTTAACAAGTCAGAGGTTATAGACCTAGGTACTAATCCAAGGATTATAGCCGGCGGCACACATCTATATCAGCCAGGAGAGGAGTTTGGTGTATTTTTTGGAAGAAAAAATGCCGGTTTAATACAACAATCAGACTTTGATACTGAGGGGAACCCTACCTTTCCTACTATTGGGCCTGATAATTCACTTGGTCATATTAAATATCAAGATTTGGATGGCGATGGCACTATTGGCAATCCTGATCCTGAAACAAACTTTGATGCTGATGAAACTATTATAGGAAATCCAAACCCCGATTTTATTTTTGGGTGGAATAACGATTTTAGCTACAGGAATTTAACGCTCAATGTGTTTATACAAGGGTCTGTTGGTAACGATATTATGAACCAAACGGGGGGGTTATTGCACTCTGGTAATGCCTCTTATGACTTGGATGCACTTAACAACCAAACCGTTGACTATTTCAACAATAGGTTCATTCCGGGAGTCAATGAGCATAATGACCCTAGGTATCCTAGGAGTGGAACCAATGGTGTGCCCTTTGACGCACTACGAGGTGTTATAAGCGATGTTTGGATTGAAGATGGTAGTTACGTGAGGTTAAAGAACATTACGCTGAGATATCGTATACCCTTAAAGAATATTTCTCTAGAGACCTTTGTCACAGGTACCAACCTATTGACCATTACCAACTATTCTGGAATCGATCCTGATGTGAGCCAAAATGTTGTTGGTGGTGGCTTACGACAAGGTATAGACCTATCGCCTTACCCATTGGCAAAGCAATATAGTATAGGTGTGAATTTTAATTTTTAATTAACAAGAATCATGAAATACAATCTAAAATATTACATAAACGGATTACTATTATTAGTGAGTACGATAGTGTTGTTGAATAGTTGTGAATCTTTACAGGAAGATCCTCCATCTTTATTGACACCTGAGAGCGTAAATTCTGAAGAAACCATTGAATCCGCAGTGAACGGTCTATATGATGTATGGCAATCTAATGGTGCGGGAATGTTTGTTCGCTACATGCTTGCCGATGGACCATTGCCTTATACTAAATCTAGGCTACAAGGTGATTCTGGAGCCGGATGGACGCAGTATGCATGGAACCCGGCTACAAGTGGCTTTTTGGAAAGTATATGGAACAGTAGCTATACTATGATTGGTGTAAGTAACTCTTTACTGGACCTTATCCCTGGAAAACTGGATAGCGATAAAGAAGAGGAACTATTGGCGGAAGCAAGATTCCATAGGGCAGATATGTACTTTTTATTGGTAAGAACTTATGGTGGGGTTCCTTTACACCTTGAGACTACAACAGATATCCCTTTAGATGGAACAAGTCTACCGAGGAGCTCAGAGGAAGAAGTGTATGCTGCTATTGTTGAGGACTTAATTTTTGCTGAGAGCCGTTTACCTGCAACAAGGCCTGCACAGGAAAATAGCAGACCAACTGCAGGAGCTGCCAAAGCTTTGTTAGGTAAAGTATATCTGCAAATGGCAGGTTTGAACGAGCAAGGCTTGTTATCTACAGGTGATGATGGTTACGCTTTAGCAGAGGCCAAGTTACTTGAAGTGGTCAACTCTGGTAACTACGCCTTACAACCTAATATACAAGATGTTTTTGATGTAAATAACGAATGGAATTCAGAGATTATACACGGCTATTCAGTAATTCGAGATAATATTGCTACTGCTACTTTAGTCCCATGGGGATATGGACCTCCTAACAGCCCGTTTAATGGTGGTTTAAATTCCTTTGTACAATTTGGCTACTTACAAACTTACTACGATTCATTTGATGAAAATGATGCGAGAAGGGATTGGTTGGCATTTGAATACATCGATAGAAACGGTGATTTGATTACGTATAATACTCCAAACGAGGGTATTGATTTAGGGTTTGTGAGTTCTTACACCGATGATGAAACGGGTATGTCCTTGATAAAATATATTGATCCTGATGGGGGAAATGGACCGCTTATTCATGAAAATGATTATGTCTTTATTCGCTATGCGGATGTTTTGCTCATGTTGGCAGAGGCCCAGGTCAAGTTGGGAAAAGATGGCCCTGCCCTACAAAATGTTAACGAAATACGAAGTCGTGCAGGGATAGCCAATCTTGGTAGTGTTACTTTAGACGATATCAAACAGGAAAGACGATGGGAACTTGCAATGGAATACCAAGGATATTATGACCTCCAGCGTTGGGGTGATGTCAAGGAGGCATTTGATGCAAGCCCAGCAGTAAACGCTGCGGGTACTGTTTGGCACGATGGCTTAATACGAATGCCGCTTCATGCCAATACATTAAGCGCAAATGTTAATTTAACCCAAAATCCAGGATATTAAATATTTTATTTGAGTTTGGTTAATTAAAGAGGGCGGTATACTATACCGTCCTTTTTATTTGATAAAATTGAAATTAATATACATTCCGAGAATTTAGTTAGGGAGCTAAAAATATTCTATACGTACTGGCAAAATTGTTTATATCAAAAAATAACTTTTGTCAAATTTATAAATCCGCAAAGAATTGTAAAAAAATCAATAAAAACAGCATGGTGCAGGATACCCTTAATTAAATAGTCTTTTAATATTGAAACAGAATTTACACAAAGTATTAATTAACAACTGAAATTTATGAGAACCATTTTTAAACAAAAATTAAAAAAATTGGTTATTCCCATTTTTATGCTGACCTGTTTTTTGACTTTCTCACAAAGTGGAAAAACAGTGACTGGAACAATCACCGGTGCTGACGGAGAACCATTGCCTGGGGCAAGTGTAGTTCAAAAAGGGACAACCAACGGAGTACAATCTGATTTTGACGGAAATTATCAAATTCAATTGGTTAGTGGGACTAATGTTTTGGTTTTTTCCTATGTTGGGTTTAGCGCCAAAGAGGAAGTGGTTGGCGCAAGAAACTCAATCGATGTTGTACTACAAGAAGATGCTCAAAACCTTGATGAAGTTGTGGTAATAGGTTATGGTAACCAAAAGAAATCGGATATAACCGGAGCAGTTGCTTCGGTTGGAAGTGAAGAATTGGAAAAAGCCGTTTTTAACAGTGTCGACCAATTACTTCAGGGAAGAAGTAGCGGAGTATTGGTTACATCTGCCTCAGGAGAACCAGGAGCACCAGCCAGTATTAGAATTAGGGGAAACAACTCAATATCCGGAGACAATTCCCCCTTATATGTAGTTGACGGTATTCCGATTAGTGGGTCGCCAAATTTCAATCCTCAGGAAATAGAAAACCTAGAAGTATTGAAAGATGCTTCCGCAACAGCCATTTATGGTTCCAGGGGAGCAAACGGAGTTATATTGATTACAACAAAGAGAGGTAAAATTGGGGAAACTTCTTTTGATTTCTACACCAATATTAGTTATTCTACCATTGACACACCTTACGAGGTTTTAAGCGGCCGTGATTATGCAGAGTACAGAAACGAGGCCAATGCTGCTCTTGGCAGTGACCTGCCTTTTCCCAATCCCGAGCAGTTTGAGAATCAAGGATTCGATTGGGTTGAAGAAATAGTAAGAACTGGAATACGCCAAGAATATGGGTTAAATATTTCAGGGGGCGGAGAAAATGCACGTTTTTTTATTTCAGGAAATATGTTGAACGATGAAGGTGTGATTATAAATTCACAATTCAAGAGGGGAAGTGTAAGGGCAAATCTAGATTTGGATGCTTGGGACGATAAGCTAAATTTGAAATTCAGTTTGAACGGTACCCAAACCCAGAACTTTAGGTCAGTTACTGATAGCAGAGCTTTTCCTTATGGGGCAGGACCTATTTTTAATGCGCTTTTTGCCGAACCGATAGTACCCACTTTAGATTTTTCTGGTTTTACTGGTGAAGGCATACAATTTGTTAACCCTTATTTAGAAGTGACCGAACAGGATGATAGGGATTTTTTGACAAACGTATTGGGTAATGTTGAGGCTACCCTGAAAATAACCGACAAATTATCCTATACATTTAATGGAGGCCTAAACTTTAGGCTAAGAACTAGAGATATTTTTACGCCATCAACTGTAGCAGGTGGTTTATTGTCAAATGCCGTAGGTTCCTCAGGTAATAGTAGGGCATACGATTATATTGTAAGCAACTATTTGACCTACACCGACCAATTTGGTGAAGACCATGAATTCTCTGCTACCTTAGGGGCGGAGTACAGTGAGTTCAACAATTATGGTACCTCCTTAAATGTAAATGATTTCGATATACAATTATTGGGGTATGATAACTTTGGAGTTGCCACTGGAATACCAGTTGTAGGCTCCAATCGTTCTCAAAGCATTCTGCAATCCGGTTTTGCAAGGTTCAATTATTCCTTTAAAAATAAATATCTGCTTACGGCAACGGTGCGTGCTGATGGTTCCTCACGTTTTGCAGAAAATGAAAAGTGGGGCTATTTCCCCTCGGCAGCTGTGGGATGGAGGATATCAGAAGAAAATTTTTTGAAGGATAATGAAACCCTTTCCAATTTAAAATTACGAGCTTCTTGGGGGGAAACAGGTAGTCAGGCCATAGCCCCCTATCAGTCGCTTTCCAGATATGGCACATCGGTGTACTCTATTGGAAACTCCGCCGGTTTGGCGTACATACCACAAAGTGTTGCCAACCCGAACCTAAAATGGGAAACCACGGAGCAAACCAATGTTGGACTTGATTTGGGTCTATTTAGAAACAGAATCAATTTCACCGCTGATTATTTCGTAAAAACGACCAAAGACCTGCTACAGAACATTCAAATTCCCTCACAGTCAGGTTTTGGAGGTGCATTGGTGAATTTTGGAAGTATAGAGAACAAGGGTATTGAACTAAATCTCGATGCATTGTTGGTCAACTCTAAAAATTTTCAATGGAACAGCTCTTTTAATTACACGTCATATAAGACCAAAGTATTGGAGTTGGGCGGCGCCCAGGAAATTTTTGGTCCTGGCATGGGTGTAAATGTCTATGGTAGCGGGCACATTTACAGACCGGGGGAGGAATTCGGCCGATTCTTTGGCTTGAATGCCATTGGCCTAATTCAGGAAAGTGACTTTGACGGAGATGGGAACCCTACCTTTGCTGTTTTTAGAAACGACACCCAACTGGGGCATTGGAAATTTGAAGATGTTGATGGTGATGGGGTTATTACCAATGAAGATAGAAAAGTTATAGGGAATCCAAATCCAGATTTCTTATTTGGATGGAACAACGACTTTACTTATAGAAACTTGACCTTGAACGTTTTTGTTCAAGGATCTATCGGCAATGATTTGTACAATCCGGTACGAACGACATTAAGTTCTGGTTTATTTGGCAACGAATCTTACAGAAATCAAACTGTTGAGTGGTACGAAAACCGGTGGACACCAGAAAACCCAACCAATGACATTAGGTTCCCATCAATAAATTCAATTATTCCTGCAGTGGCTAACTATATGGTTGAAGATGGAAGTTACATTAGGTTGAGGAACATATCATTGAGATACAATGTTCCCTTACCTGATAAAATAGGAATAACCAATCTTCAGGTCTTTGCGACGGGAACTAATCTGATCACCATAACAGACTATAGCGGATTTGATCCAGAGGTGAATTCTTTGGACGCAGATACCTTAAGAGCTAGTAATGGTGGTTTAGCACCTGGAGTGGATCTGGCTGCCTATCCGAGACCTAAAACATTCACTTTTGGTGTTAATCTATCATTTTAAAATTTAAAAAGATATAATCATGAAAAAAATTATAATATCCATAGCGACAACCTTATTCCTTTTTGGATGTGAACCGCTTGAAGAAGTTCCTTTTTCGTTTTTATCGGTAGAAAACCTTTACCAGAACGAAAAAGATGTAGATGCAGCACTTTTTGGTGTATATAGTACAATGAACGAAGGTATAGATGAACTTTGGTATTTTTTGGCTACCTCTGGTGCGGGTGAAAGTGTTGTAGTCCGTCTCAAGGGCGATGGAAACCAAGGTCAACTTTCCGCGTTGGCTTTTCAACCGACAACAGCACATGGTGTTTGGTGGAGCCATTTTTACAGGGGCATCAATAGGGCCAATACAGTGATTGCGGAGGTGTCAGGCGTAGGATTGGATCCAAGTGTTGAAGAGCAAAAAATAGCAGAAGCTAGATTTTTAAGGGCTTGGTACTATTTTAATCTGGTCAAATGGTTCGGAGGAGTACCACTACAACTTGAAGCGACCAAAGATTTTTCAGATGAAACTGTAAAAAAGTCTAGAAGCTCAATCGAAGAAGTATATAATGTCATCATAGAAGATTTAGAATATGCAGAAACCAGACTTCCTGAAAGTTGGGACAATCCTAATCTTGGCCGGGCTACTTCATGGGCAGCTAAGGCCTATTTAGGTAAAGTCTACCTTAATATGGCAGGCAAACCCCTAGAGCAAGATGCAATGTATGCAATGGCGGCCTCAAAGTTTCAAGAAATTGTAGATAATGGACCATATTCATTGCAGATGAATTTTGCAGATATTTTTTCAGTCGAAAATGAATTTAATTCTGAAATCATTTTCGCACGGCCAAATATTGCTCAAAATGGTGCCGGTAGCGTTTTGAACTTTTTTGCTGGTGTTCCTTTATCACCTTTTGCATTCAATGGCGGACAATATCAATTTGGTTTTACAGAAGCTTTTTATAATTCTTTTCTGGATAACGATTTGAGGAGAGACGTTACGCTATTGTATTCATACGTTAACACTAATGGTAACACGATTGTGTACAACGACCCAAATAATCCGGATAATGCTCGTTTTGGGGGTTATAATGATCCCAAAGGCATTGGATTTGGTAAATTATTGGATACAAGTGGTGCATATACCAATCCGTTTCAGCATGGTAATGATTTTATATTCATGCGCTATGGTGATGTTTTATTAATGCTTGCAGAAGCTCTAAACGAAAGTGGAAGTTCATCTGAGGCTTTGCCCTTTTTAAACCAAATAAGGGACCGAGCAGGTTTGGATGATGTTGTTACAACAAGTCAAGCAGAGTTAAGGGAAATCATTAAACAGGAAAGAAAATGGGAATTGGCAGGAGAGTTTACAGAGTATCCAGATTTACAGAGATGGGGCGATATTGAACAATCGCTTCAGAATAACGAGGATGCCCAGTTTTTTGGCACGGTCTATGACCCAAAATTGGAATTGTTGCCCATTCCACAATCACAATTGGACGCAAATGAGAATTTAGTGCAAAATCCAGGTTATTAATATTGTTTGTTTAGTTTAGTGATGGGCGAAGTGCTTTTGACTTCGCCCATTTTTTTAATAAAATTACACTAATTCATATTGTCGCGGTAATCTATTTAAAATTACGGTGGTCAATATACCTTAAATCAGTTGGTATGAAATTGACACAGAATACATTTATATGTTTAATCATTAAGATAGCGATACTTTGCTTCGGGTTCAACCGCATAACTGCGAACACTGCACCACAAAAAGATTTACTTAATCCAAAAGAACTTCGCGTAGAATATTTGGAAAATCCAATGGGTATTACAGTTTTAAGCCCTAGGTTCAGTTGGCTTCTTGAGGGAAATGGGAGAAATAGATCCCAATCGGCATATCAAATTCTTGTTTCATCTTCAAAGAAAAATTTGGAAGAAGACCAAGGCGATACTTGGGATAGTGGAAAAGTAAGTTCGCATGATACAAACCAAATAGTCTATGCGGGAGATAATCTTATTTCAAATACGGATTACTACTGGAAGGTGAAGATTTGGGACGAATCCAACCAAGAATCTGAATGGAGCGAACCTGGTCACTGGTCTATGGGCCTTCTGAATTTTTCTGATTGGCAAGGACAGTTCATCAGTCATGATGTGGGTTATGACACTACGGATAAATACGATAGCCTTTATCTTCCCCCGGCAAGATATCTCAGAAAGTCATTTCAGATAACAAAGAAAGTAAAAAGGGCGACGGTATATTCCACTGCACTTGGACTTTATGAGCTAAGGCTCAATGGCGAGAAAGTAGGCGATGATTACTTTGCACCCGGCTGGACGGATTATAACGAACGCCTATACTACCAAACCCATGATATAACAAATTCCATAAAGCAAGGGGATAATGCCATTGGTGCCGTAATCGCTGATGGATGGTATGCCGGTTATATAGGCTATGCCTTATTGGTACGGTTGGATAAGGTGCGGGAATTTTACGGGGTGAACCCCTCTTTTATGGGGCAATTGCATATTCAATACGAAGATGGTACTGAAGAAGTGTTGGCAACAGATTCAACATGGAAATCCAATGAAGGGCCCGTTCGCGAGGCGGATATTTTGATGGGGGAAAAGTACGATGCCAGATTGGAGCATTCCGGCTGGGATACTCCCGGTTATGATGACCAAGGTTGGAAAACCCCAAAGGTATACACCTATCCAGATGGAAAACTTGAGGCGCACCCAAGTAGTTTAATAAAGAATATTGAGCGATTAAGACCGGTTAAAATAACCGAACCAGAACCTGGAACTTATATTTTTGATTTAGGAAAGAATTTTGCCGGTATCGCAGAATTAAAAGTGGAAGGCCCAGCTGGGACCGAAGTTCGTTTGCGTTTTGGTGAAATTTTAAAACAAGACGGGAACATACAGACCGAGAACCTTCGGCTAGCCAGAGCTACCGATACCTATATTCTAAAAGGGGAAGGGGTCGAGGTTTGGCAGCCAAAGTTTACCTATCACGGTTTTCAATATGTGGAGGTTACCGGATATCCTGGAAAGCCCAGCTTGGACGCTATCACAGGTATAGTTTTGAGTTCTATTAAAACGGATGCCAGTACGTTCAAGACCTCCAATGAAATGAACAATACGCTATATGAGAACATAAAGACAACACAGGAGGCTAATTTTTTTGACATTCCTACAGATTGTCCCCAACGTGATGAACGCTTGGGTTGGACGGGCGACGCACAGACCTATATGCGTTCCGCGACCTACAATGCTGATGTTGCTAGTTTTATGACCAAATTCTTAGTTGACCTTGACGATGCACAGCGCTGGTATGGAGCCTATCCAAATTTTGCGCCTTTTCCCTACTCAAGGCCCAATCAGTACTCCCCTGCATGGATGGATGCAGGTATCATCATACCCTATAACATGTACAAGGTCTATAATGATAAGCGTATTTTGGAATTTATGTACAAGGGCATGGAAAAGTTCATGGAGTTTCAAGCCGATGCAAGTACGGACTTTATACGACCTGGTGGAGGAAATAACTGGGGCGATTGGCTTGCGGTGGATGAAGAGACAAGTAAAGGGTACATTGGTGCATCCTTCTATGGCTATGATGCCAAGTTGATGGCTGAGATTGCAGAAGTGTTGGGTCGTACGCAAGATGCCCAAAAATACCGCGTTCTGTTTGAGAATATTAAAAAGGCATTTTCTGAGAAATACATTTTGCCAGATGGCAGAACTACCGAAGATACGCAGACCACCTATGCCCTTGCCCTGTATTTTGACCTATTCCCGGAAAATTTGGCGGAGAAAGGAGCGGCAAGATTGGCAGAAAAAATCGAGAAAAATAGCTTCAAATTTTCGAGTGGGTTCCTAGGTACAAAACATGTGATGTTGGCCCTGTCCAAATATGGGTATCACGATTTGGCCTACAAGCTGTTCAAACAAACGGAGTATCCCAGTTGGGGGTATTCAGTGGAAAATGGTAGCACTTCCATTTGGGAACGCTGGAATAGCTACACCAAAAATGACGCAGAAAATTCCGATCTAAATGCGAAGATGAATTCTTTCAGCCATTACGCTTTTGGCTCCGTAGCTGAGTGGATGTTCCTGCATGCCGTGGGTATCGGTACGGAAGATGGCGGCTATCGAAACATTCGGATAAAACCCGTCATAAGCAAGGAAGTCGATTTTATAAATGGAAGCTACAAGAGCATCAATGGCACTATAGCCTCATCTTGGAAATGGCAAGGTAACAAGGTTCTCATGACCGTAGACATTCCAGTGAATACGAAAGCAAAAGTCCATATCCCTATTGAGAATATTTCTGATTTAAGAGAGGGAAATAAAAAATTAGCCAAAGTACCTTCAATTAAAGTTGTAGCAACAAATGAAAAAGAAGCTATTTTGGAAATTGGATCTGGAACGTATTCTTTTAGCTTTAAGTATGCACCCTAATCTGATATCTATGTTCGGTAGGCTTTTGTTGGTTGTATTTGTAATACAATTATGTGCTTCAAGTTGCGAAAAACAAACGGATGTATCGGTTTTGCACACTGTTGACCTTTGCAGTCTTTGTGATGTTCCATTTTCATTTAGTTGGGATATACAATCGCCTACAAAAAATGAACAAAAGGCATATCAAATTGTTGTGTATTCTGAACCGGAAAATATGTCAAAAGCGATTTTTGATTCTGGGAAGGTCGAGAGTGCGCAGCAGCTTCACATACCCTATTCCGGAGATTCTTTGAACGGGGGTCTAAAGTATTACTCCAAGGTCCGGATATGGGACAAAAACAATTTAGTTTCAGATTGGAGCAAGGAAATGGAGATAATAGCACCGCTCAACCACTCCAAGGATTGGAAGGCGAAATGGATTACCTATAATTATGCAAAAGATTCGGCTCTGCCTCTTTTTCGAAAGGAGTTTCAATTGGATATTGAAAAAGAAATAGATTTTGCAAGACTTTATGTGGCTGCCCCCGGTTTTTTTGAGGCTTATTTAAATGGAGAAAAAATTGGGGATCATGTATTGGACCCAGCACAGACAAACTATGAAGATTACACCTTTTATACGGGTCTGAATATTGCCAAGGAACGACTTGGAGAACTAAACGTTTTGGGGATTATGTTGGGCAATGGTTGGTACAATCAGAATGTAGTCTGGAACGACTCTATGATTTATGGGCAACCTGTGTTTTCAGCAGAGATTGAAGTTTATTTTAAAGATGGTTCAAAAAAAATTATCATTTCGGATAATTCGTGGAAATGGAAACCAGGACCTATTACTTTTTCAAATATCTACGCTGGAGAATTTTACGATGCCCGCAAAGAAGCTGGCGATTGGTTTGCATACACTGCCAATACATCATGGGAAAATGCCCTTATTGGTAAAGAGCATCCTACCAAGCTAATTGAACAATTTGCGGAACCCATAAAAGTTATGGATTCCATCTATCCAAAAGCAATAATCTCGCAGCCTGATGGTACCTATATTTTTGATTTTGGTCAAAATTTTACCGGATGGAACCGATTAAAAATCGACGGAGAGCAGGGACAGGAGATAACCATTCGGATGGCAGAAGAATTGAGTGAAGATGGACGAATGGATTTTAGATCTACTGGGGTAAGTGCAACCAAGGTAATTCAGACGGAAAAATACATATGTAAGGGTGGCGATTCCTTGGAAATTTGGGAACCCCGTTTTACATATCATGGTTTCAGATATGCTGAAGTTGGAGGATTGGATAAAACTCCAACAAAAGACTTGTTGACTGGAATGGTAATTTATTCAGCTATGGAGAATACGGGCAAACTCAATACCTCAGAATCAAATGTCAATAAATTACATGAATTAACGGTACACACACTAAGGGGCAATCTACAGGGTATCCCTACGGACTGTCCCCATCGCGAAAAATGTGGTTGGACAGGGGACGCACATGCCATGGCAAAAACCTTGATGTATAATTACAACGCCAAGAAGTTCTTGACCAAATATTTGTTTGATATGCGTTCTTCTGGCCGTGAAGAAAAAAAGGAACTTTACTTTGGAACCAACTTTCACGACAGGAGCATGGTTACTAAACCAAAAGGTATTACAACCATGATAGCCCCTGGAAGAAGGACCAGTGGAACAGCAAGCCCGGACTGGGGCACCGCCGTAGTTCAAATTCCATGGTATTTGTATGTGCACTATGGCGATGATAGTGTTTTAAAAGAGTTTTACAATGATATGAAAACTTGGGTGGATTTTGTTCATTCCAAAAAGGAGGACGGAGTCATTGTTCACGGACTTGGAGACTGGTGTCCGCCAGGAGGCAATGTCAATATTGATTGCCCAGTTCCAATAAGCTCCACGGCGTTTCACATTTTGGATGTTGATATTTTAAGTAAAACGGCCAAAACTCTGGGATTCTCTTCGGATGAAATAAAGTACACCCAAATGAAAAATGAACTTTCCGAAGCTTTTAATAATGCTTTTCTAGACAAAGGCACGCTTTCCTATGGTAGCCAGACGGCTAATTGTTTAGCGCTGGACATTGGTATAGTACCAAAATCATACCGAAAAGATGTCGCCGCTAGCATTGTTTTGGATAGTCATGAAAATTTTAATGACTTTATTAATACGGGTATTTTTGGGATTGCAAGAATTTTTAAGGTACTTTCTGAAAATGGTTTTGAGAAGGAGGCGTATGACCTACTGGTGAAAAAGGGGAACAATAGCTTTGAAGCCATGTGGAATCACTACAACGCAACGACCCTTTGGGAGGTGCTTCCAACGACCATTGGTGAAGCAGGCTCTGATATTTTTGAAACAATGGCTAAAAAAAGTCATAGTCACCCCATGCAAGGAGGTTTTGATGCTTGGTTTTTCTCAGGAATCGGAGGTATCAATCCAACAATTGAAGATCCAGGTTTCAAAAGCATTGTATTCAAACCGTATTTGACCCAATACATTGAAAATTCCGATATTTCTTATAAATCTGCGTCTGGAACCATAAAAAGTAGGTGGACTCATCAAAAAGATGCCTTCATATGGAACGTTACAATCCCAAATAATTGTAATGGGAGCATTTATGTGCCAAATTATGATAAAGCCGTTTCCATTACCAACAATGGAAAGCCAGTTGATCACATTAAAAATGAAAATGGTTTTTCATATATCGGAGATTTTGGTTCTGGCACGTATACCATTGTCGTAAAGAATAGGGTTTAAGGATAACTCATCTCGTTTGTTACAATAGAAACATAGACATGAAAAAAGGATTATTTTTGTCTGTTTTGGCAACTATTATTGCTCAAATCTCATGTAAAAACCAATCAAGTAAAATATCCCAACAAGAGAACAAACCCAATCTTTTGATTGTACTTTCCGATCAGCATAGCAATGATATGCTTGGGGCGTATGGGAACAATCAAGTGATTACGACAAATCTGGACAATTTTGCCACGGAAGGTATCCGTTTTGACATGGCGTTTTCCAACCAACCCGTTTGTACACCCTTTAGAGGGATGTTGCTCAGTGGCATGCACCCCTTGTAGAATGGTGCTTTTGTCAACGACAAACCTTTGCTGTCCAATAAGACTGAACTACTTGCCAAAGTTTTGAAAGCCAATGGATACCAGACTGCCTATGTTGGAAAATGGCACTTGCTGGGTGGAAATCGCGTTAGGCCCATACCCAATGATATGCGTTACGGTTTTGATACTGTCCTTACCAACAATTGTCATGTGGATTTTAGGCCGGGAAAAGCCTTTTTCTGGAACGAAAAGGGAAACAAGGAGTATTTTGACAAATGGGAGGTTTATGGACAAACGGATCAGGCAATGCAATTGTTGGATAACTTTGATAAGGAAAAGCCCTTTACTCTTGTCGTATCTTGGCATCCACCCCATGATTGGGGAAACTTCAAAGGATCTGATGGGAAATTGCATTATCAGTATGATACTCTAGAAGAACTTATGGAACTCTATCAAAGGGATTCGATTCAAGTACGGCCAGATTTGAAATCCTCACCAGATAGAAGGCGCATGTACCATGGTCATATGGCAATGATTTCAGGTGTTGATTGGGCGTTTGGCCAACTTATGGACAAGCTTGATAAAATTGGGGAGACAGAGAATACACTGGCCATATTTTCCGCAGACCCTGGTAATATGTTGGAATCTATGGAGAGCACGCCTTCCCAAAAACAATACCCTCATGATTATTCTGCCCGCATACCATTGATGATGAGATATCCCCATAAACTTAAAAAAGGGGCTACGACCAGTTTGCTGATAGGTACATTGGATTTTATGCTTACCATTCTAGGTTTATTGGATATTGAGACCCAACAGGACTATGACGGTATAAACCTTGCAACCGCTATTCTAAATGGGGACGAGCATACTCAAAAGATCATACCCACGTGGGTATATAGTATTGAGGTTAACACAAATGAGGATTGGCGAGGCGTGGTCACCAAAGATTTCTCTTTTGCATATGGTGGTACGGATGAGCCTGATGTGTCTTCGTTGTCCAACGTGCTTTTTGATAGAAAGAATGATCCGTACCAAAGCAACAATCCTTTCTGGGATACAAATTACGTTCAGGTCAAGGACAGCTTAAAATTGCTGACCCAGAAATGGATGAAGGAGTATGAATACACCTTTTACACAGCAAGCGATTTCAAAAGGGTAGAACCCAAGGAAGGTTGGGCTCAAAACCGGGTTAAAAGCCCGTTTGAATTGTTTCGGGAAAATCGCAAAGAAGGTGACTTTCTTAGATCATAACTTCACTTATTTGAAAATAAGGTTGTACGTTGGTGTAATTCTGTATATCGCCCATAATTTCGTCTAAATAAGGTTCAAATGCCTTGTGCATCTCATCCACGGAGTCAAAATATAGGTGTCCCATGGCCATAAAAGGACTCTCTGAGTCTCTTTCAAAAGCACTTACCCCTTTTTCCACGGCAGAGTGTTTCATAGCTTCCCCCAATAACCTGGCCACCATGGGCGTATGGGTATTGCAATAGTATTCCATATTAAAATAGCTACCTTCTTTTTTTGGGTATAGGGCGCTCAGTTTGATCATTCCTTTTTTCATAAATCAAGTTTTAATGGGTGTTGTTCTAATTTCTAGTCTTTTTGTTCTTTTCGGATGCCATATAGGATAGGTGGCCAGTTGATTCCTTTCCCAGGATTTCATGATAGGCTTTTGGGATTTGTGCCCTATGCTTTTCAATTATTTCGCTGTAGACTTGATTGTTGATTTCATTATACCACTCTTCGGCATCTTTGGTGTGGTCATAAAATTCTTCGGAACCATCATTATATTGAATAAAGCGATAGTTTTCCGATACAATGGCGTAATTACCGGGACCAAAACTGGTTCTTGAGTAATACGGCCAATCAATTTCAGTATTTTGTAGTAAGGGAATCAGTGAATTTCCTTCATGGCTTGAATCTGGTTCAAGGTTGCACAACTCCAGTAATGTGGGATAAATATCCAATAACTGAACGGGTTTCTTGCATACTTTCCCTTCGGGAATGCCTGGCCCCATGATGATCAAGGGAACCCGTGTGCCGTCTTCCCAAAGGCTACGTTTGGCGTGACGTTCTTTTTCACCGATATGGAACCCATGGTCGCTGAGCAGAACCACATACGTATTTTCTCCATAAGCCCTTTCATCCAATGCAGTAAGAACGCGCCCTACCTGTTCATCCACAAAGCTTATGCAAGCCAGATAAGATTGAACCAGGGGCTTCCATTCATCGTTTTTTAAAACCCATTCGTGGGTGGGGGATACATGCTCTAACCGCGTAATATCTGAACCATAAGACGATATATCCTTCAAATCTCCAGATATGGTTTTTGGAAGCTCAAGGGATTCCAAGGGGTACATATCAAACCATTTTTGTGGGACAAATTGCGGCACGTGTGGGCGGTAAAAACCAATGCCCATCCAGAACGGTTGTTCGCGTTTCCCAGTCAGTTCTTCCTCGGCCCAATCTGCAATTTTATAATCGGGCATTTGGTCATCGCTTTCCGGATAAACGCCCCAATCCCAGAGCGGATGTCCGGGAAATGTGCTTATTTTTTCTTTAGGCATTGGGCCAAATCCCCCAAATTGGCCTGCATAATTTGGAATGTGTCTCTCATTTATTCCTTCGGCATTATGGAAAAGCTTACCCGCTCCGGAAACATGATACCCTTCCTGTTGAAATCGTCTCGGCATCACTACTGTCTTGTCGGCCATGGGTGATTCCGAAATATCAGGATTTAGAAAATAAATTCCTGTAGTGCTGGGATAGAGTGATGTCATTATACTGACCCTTGATGGATTACAGACCGGAGCTTGACACTGGGCATTGGTAAATAGCACACCACGACGTGCAAGCTTGTCTATATTAGGGGTTTTGGCTTGTGGATGCCCCCCAAGTGCACCTATCCAATCGTTAAGGTCGTCCACTGCAATAAAAAGCACATTCGGTTTGCTGGGGTTGTGTTGTTCTTTCGTCTTTTTGTGAGGGTTGCACCCACCGAATATGCCTAGAAGCACTAGCAGGAATGTAAGTTCTGATTTCACGGTCATTGCATAGTACTATTTGTTTTCATTTTGTCTTAAAATTGGTTTACTGCTGACTAATAGCCGGTAATTTCTTTGAGTTTTTTGAAAAAGGCCTTTTTTCTGGTTGAATTGATGCCCCAGTCAACGGGAATACTCTGAAAACCGTCCTCAAACCCTTCACCACTCATTCTATAGTCAAAATAGCCCCATGATGTATAGGATTCAATGGCTGATTTAAAGTTGTAATCATCTGCATCAAAATTGAAATGATCATCTTCATTGAACAAGATAGGCTGGCCGCTATACCCGGTTACGTTTTTAGTTTTTCTCACCATTTCAGTAATCCCCGAGGGTTCATCAACGCCATTTCCATGAATGAGTACATAATCTGAAACTTGCAAAACATTTTGTTGGGGAATTACACTACCTGCGTAGCTTGTGCTGACCAACAGATTTTCACCTCCTATGTTTTTTACTCTTTGAATTAGTTCGTGAACTCTTGAACAGGTAAGGATCTCATGGTCGTAGGAACCATTGCATTCATTGTTTATTTCAATGAGGATATTTTGGTAGTCCTTTTCTTGAATCCAGCGGGTGATGTTGTCAGTTGCATTCAATATTGCTTTTTCATCTTCCAAATATTGATCTTGGCCAAAATAAAAGTATCCCAGAATCACAACCATGCCCAACTCATTGGCCCGATCTAAAATTCGTGTTAACCTTTTGATGTAAGCAGGACGAAGGTTTCCTTTTTCATCAAAAGTTGAATTGATCCATCCGTGGTTCCCATACCCCAAAGGACTGCCACCTTGGAGATTTAAAGAAAAGGCTAAAAGGCCATGCTCTTTCCAATCCTCCATTGCGGAAACAAACTCATCGGTATTGCGATCGGCATCCCATTTTTGGGTATCGGGGTAACCAAAATTTTTGACAGTTTCAGGATTTAGGTCATCAAATATCCCTTGAACCATTCTAGAGTTCATTAGAAGCCCCTCAATTTTATTACCTTTCCAGTACCGGTTTTTGTATGTTATTTCTCCATTGATGTAAAATTGGTCACCTTGAATTGAAACCGACGTTTTATTGTTTATGCGGGAACAATGGGCTAGACTTACTACAGAGATAATTAATAGAAGTGCCTTGGCTAAAAAATATGTTTTGTTCATCTTACGTTTTATTATTGCAATAAAACAATAATCACAACAAACCATATCCTGCACTGTACCGTTATTGGATAAATTTCTACAAATGCAGGGTTTAGGGATTGGCTGTAACAATATAAAAGCCTTATTGAGGTTGCCTAAACCGTCGGTTTACTGGCTTCAGAAAAGCCACTTTGACTGGGTGTCATTGTAGATATGGCGAGAGGAAAAAAAACTAAAACTCAGACTTTATAAAGATAAGCTGCATTGTCATGAAAAAGTTTTCTTTGTTGGATAACAGTTCTAGATTTTACAATGGTTTTCAGGGTATTTACCCATTTTTCTAGGCTCATATTATAAAGGCAAACGGGCCAATCACTGGCAAAAATAACTTTGTCATCATCAAAGGAATCAAGGCAGTGTTCTACTGGAATTCTAAGTAATTCAGCCGAAAGTTCAAATTCACGAACATGAGAAATAATCCCTGATATCTTGCAATAGATATTGCTGTAAGAACCAAGGTTTAATATATTCCTTTTCCATGCCTTGGCATCACATCTTGGGGGTCTGGGTCGTTTTACGTTGTTTGGAAAGAAAGCGATAGGGTCCGCATTTCCACAATGGTTTAGGATAAATGTGGTTTCTGGACAGGCTTTGACTAAATTTTCAGCTTCTCCCAACCAGGCAGGCAAAATGCCCAAATCAAAGGACAGACCCTGGTCTCCCAACCATTGTAAGTTTGCTATAGTTGTTGATGAAACCATGTCGCCAACCGAAGCGAACCTGCATCTTACGCCCTTAATATACCTATTACCAATAAATTCTTTCATAAAAACCCTAAAACTTGCTTCTGAGGGATTGGCGCAAATCACGGCCTTTAGTGTGTTATTATCCGGGTCTTTACATATTTCTTGAGCAAAAATGGCTTCTTCCCTTCTCTGATGGGATGGAACATCAACTTCCATGTAGATGGACTTTACAAAGTTCAGAACTTCGACAGCTTTTTTATATTCCGGAATCAAGAAACTTTGATTGTCGATAGGAGGAACAGGCCATTTTAATTTGAAACGATTAATATCCCAAAGGTGCTGATGGGTGTCAATGATTGGTATATTCAAATCTTTTTGCAGACTTAATAATTCCATGGCATGAGTGTTAGGCGTTAGGGCGGTCGCTAAAGCAAAATTTGAGGTCTTTTTTAAAAATTTTCTGCGTTTCATGTAATTTGATTTTTATTGACAGTTTTTCTATTGTTGCTTGTTTTCAAGATTTGGGCACTTGCCTGTTAACCACTCATGGCTGTCAGTATATGTAATATTCTTATTTACGGGGTATACATAAACTTTGTGATCTAAATTGTTGTGCCCTGTTTCAGTATCCTATCATGCGGCTAAGACAAAACTTTCTGCAGGCTAGTACAGAATTGGTTGTGATTCGGGTTATGTTCATTTTACTCAGAGATAAGTGGACTTTGTTTGAATTTGTTAGTTGGAGTGCGATTTTTTTAATCGCCCCATGTTATGTATAACAATACAATTACTCAATTTGCTATTTCCTTTAATTTGATGTCCCGGAACTCAACCTTCATAGGTGGCCCAACATACACCTGAACATCTATCTTACAGGACATGGTGCTATTTATTGTGTCATTACTCAGTTACATTGCTCATTATATCGCCATTCACATAATGTTTCATCCTATTACCATTGACTATTAAAAGAACTAGATTCCAATCATCTTTCATATGTGCGTCAGCAATGACTCTTTACCGCCCAACGATTTGGTAACTTCTCTATTTTGCCAGCAATTTTTTCATTATTAGCTGCCAAAGAACTTTTTTTTCAAATTTATTAGCGGATTCACATATACTTTTCCACCTTGAAACGCTAAGGCGGTCCTTTTTCTCTCTTCATAAATTTGACCGGTATAGTCGTTTTTTCCATCAATATCGACTTGGTATCCCTTAAAAGTATTTGGAATTGTATTTATGGACTCACTCCTATAATTTATTCCACTATTACTGTCTTCACTGATGCGGTAATCCAATTTTAGCTCAAAGTTACTGGGTTTGCCACCCTGCCAAATAATGAACATATTTTTGTTTTACAGTGTTTCTGGTGTAATTCTACCAATAAGGCTGCCATTATCCACACTCCAGTAAATGGGGTTACCATCCCAGTCGTATAAAGTTTCACCATTAAAATTGAAATGAACCCATCATTTTTAGATGATGGCTCTATAGATTTAGTATTTATTGGATTCTTGTTTTTATATGCAATCAATCCAATCAGAAGTGAAATATAAACTACAATCGATGTGGTTTTTACGCCTACCATTTTTTTACATTTAATTTTAAACGAAATATTCGTAGAACATATCTTTAATTGGTACGCTTCTAACTTCTTCAATTAGAAAATTGTCCTTATTCCCCAATACATCATGGGCATAAGAGCCTTCTGGTGTGGTTGGATTTTGATTGTAATATGTTTCCCGCGGTGGCATTACAGTAGTACAATCCAACCTCCCGGCATATTTTCCTGTCATGATACTTGCCCGGGTAGGGGAGTACAATTGATTGGCATAAGCTTGGGAGAAGGCGGTGCTCTCATTGATTAAGCGATCAATATTGGTTGTTTCATAAAACATTTTGGATGGTTCAACGCCGGTAAATTTTTGCGCATACGCTTGCGAGTCCATAATGCCGTAGTCATTGGCAAGGATAAATACGATATTTGGGCGTTTATTGGACATTGCTATTTCTTGCTCGACTTCTGATTTGTATCCATTAGAATTACAATACCTGCACTAATGCCAGAAACTGTTTTTTACTTAAAATGACTTGTCTCATTCTGAATAGATATAGTTCGCCCTTCTGTTTGGTGCATTGTCGCCAGCAGTAAAAAAATCGTAAATGCTTTCCAGTTTTGGTGGATTGTCTATCCAGTGGAATTCAAAATTTAAATGGTTATCCTTGGGAAAATGGGCTCTTGGTATTGAAAACATTAATTGGTTTTCTTTAACTGTAAATGGCGTTTCGCCACTGTTTTCCCATCCCTTTCTTGGATGGAACTTTTTGATGGTGGTTTTTCCATCTGTCATCAACTCTTGATTTATCAAAAGATCATACCCTTCCCAACCGGTGGCCTTGTCACGGTCAGCATCAATGAATAACAACATCCAGTTTTGATTTTCTGGTTTGGTAATGGGATTTAGGGTCTTTGCATAGAAATAAACTTGGCTTTCGTCCCTTGCCACTTTTGTTTCGACAATATCGTTCCTTCCTTTAGTATTGATATAGGGTCCGGCAGCACCCTGTTTTTGACTATTCCTGTGTGCGGTATCACCTGTGTGATCGTAAAAAGTTATTTCCACTTCATTCCATTGATTAAAATCTTCAGCTATATAAATGCTTCTTTTTTCTTTTGGTGTTATAGGTTTGGGCATACCTTTATACCTCCTGACATTCGCCATCAATTGATAGTAATAATTATCGGTATGTCCGCCATTCATGGGCTCTATATCCCTGCTGTATTCCTGATTGTATTGATCGATAAAGTATACATCGCCTTCCTGCAGCTTTTTTCCCACTTTACCTAAATGCGCACCCGGATAAAAACTCCACTTCTGAAGATCCTTGCTTATATTCTTTCCCATTTGTTGTCTACCCGCCGACCACTCGTTCCATCCGGTCACAAAAACAAATTCTGGGTCAACCTCCAAGGCTCTATCCCATTGTTCTTGAAAGAACAATCCTTTGTCAGTATCTGGAGTAACATCAAACATATTGATTTCTGGCTGATGGAAATGATGAAAGCTACGACCAATATTGGATAAAGGATGTTGTGCAGCGGCAACAGGTACCATTTCTTTTTCTTGCGGGTCATTGTGCCAGGCTATGGCTTGTGGAAAATGATCGATCCATGGCCATTCATCCTTACCTTTTTGATCATACCAGGGCAAAGATGTCCAAGCCCAACTTTGTTTTAAATTGAAAAAAGACCGTATTTCTTCTGAAAAAGTTATATCATTCACTTTATTCCTGCCGGGCATTTCATGCTGTCCATATAATAGGAGCGGTTTTCCCTTCCAATAAAACCAGAGGTCTTGGTATAAGCCTTTGGAATAGAATTCATTCCACAGGGTATTGACCGAAATTTCGCTTCCCAAAAAAGCAACGTAGGGCGTTTGCTCCCCTTCTTTTCGCATTGCAGCAAAGACCTCACATATTTTAAGATAGGTCTCTGTATAGGTTTTGTTATTTGTCACGTCCATAATGATGACATCTATACCTGCATCCACCAATTGATACGCATGCTTGCGAATGGCCCACGCTTCTTGGTTTAGGTAATATCCAATCTCAGGTTCTCCCCAGTAGTGGCTGCCATTGCCCCATTGTGGGTTTTTTGGGTTCTTTTTTAAAATTTCGGTTACGTTGAAGGGACCTGGGGCATCGGTATTGTTGTGCGTCATAAAATAGAACATGCCCACATACCGATTTTTTTTAGGGGCACCGACTTCTTTGTAATCGGGCAATTTTCGACCCAGGGCATCGGTAGCAGTCCAGTTTGGATTGCTAACGTTCGATGAGGATTTTAGCTTTTTTTTTTCGATTTTACCCTTGTAGCTGATTTCATCCCAACTGTCTATCCCGATCATTGGTTTGTATTGGTCGTACACTTCATCTTCCTGTTCCGTTCCAAAGGCCTGATAGACCTTCCAAACGGGTTTTATACCGCTGGGGTCTTCCTTGTCATCTGGAAAACGCCTTAATCCAATGCGCAGCCCGCCTTCTTTTCGGTTATCTTGCCAATTGTGATATTGGAAACCATCGATACCGTCCAGATATTTTATTTTTTTCATGGCATAGGCCATACCAGCGGCCTGCTCTTTTAAGTCTTGATCACTATAGGTAGGTGAGTTGGTACCATTTTCCGAAAGGTAAACGAGGCGTTTCGTCTTTCCTTTGAAAAGCACTTCTGGCTGTTTTACCCAGGCATCCAAAACCTCCGTATTTTTAAAGGTGATAAGTTGAGTGTCAAAATCAAAACTGACTTTTTTGTCCAACCAAGTCTTTGGCTCGCGCAGTGATTCGGGATAGGGGTGATGGGCAATGGCCCACTCAAAGTCACCTTCCTTTTTTGAAAACTGGAGAAGTTGTTTCAAAAGTTCTTTGGAATGGTAGAATTTTGGATTGGAAGTCCAGTTCCAATAATGGGTCAAGGAAATAAATACTTTTGAATTTGGATTGTATTTGCGAGCTATATTGTGGGACATGCGCATGGATTTATGGTAGAGGTCCATGAACACCAAAGGGGTCTTCTCTCCGGCGTTTGTCCACACCCAGCCTGCATCTACTTCATTGTGGATAATGTAATGGTGTATTCTCCCATATTTTTTATCAGGTCTACTATATCTGTCCGCTAAGAAATCCAGAACCGCTGCATAATACTGTACCCCTTCAGGGGTGGTTAGGTTAGGCATACTGTAGATTCCAGCGGGATCGCAGTCTGGATGCTGAAGAATACGTCCTATCTCGGGATCTTTTGCTTTTGAAGCCTTATCCACTAAAAGTATGGCAGAGACCTCTATGTCCCTTTCCGCAGTGGTAAGCAGGGTCTTGTCGTAATTCTCCACCTGTTTTTTATCAACATAATATGTCTTGCCCATATATTCAAAGGGCAGGTTTTCTTGAGATGGTCCAGAGCGGAAAAAATGGGTGACCCAAATATTCACCGTAGCACTGGTGATTCCCAAATCGTCGAGATCGGAGATAGGTGCCTGTCTGTTGGCGCTATATCCACCGAGCCCTTTTTTAGTGGAAGGTTTTACAAAGGAATAGGTATATTTAGGAACGATGGAATCCGCGTAGCGAGCATGCGAAACCGGCAGGTAATCTTCTCCTTTTTTCTGTACAATCATCCATTTTGAAAGTACTCGGTCTTGATTAAATCCATGGCGCTGTATGGTCCGGTCAACGGAAATTTTGAATTTTTCATTTTCGGATTCCACAGGTACAATGAATTCAAATTTCTCTAATTCCGTTGCGTGTTCATAAGGGCTGATTTCAGCCAAGAATAAATTTCCACTATTGGCAACCTCTCCCTCTATATGCACGTTATCATCGGTTACCAAAACATTTGAAATGGAGTTTTGATACTCCCTGTCCAAATAGGATGCCAAATTTTTTTCTAGAAGGGCTTCCTGTTTCTTTTGGATTTCCTTCTTGGCTTCCAACTCCTTTTCTCGAAAAGTCTGTGGTCTGAGCACCAAATCTCTAATCTGAATGTTCAATGCTGGGGCAGCGCCAAAATCCAAACGAAGGTAATCCCCTTTTTTGCCCCATTCCTTTAATTCTGCACTTAAATCGATTTTAAATTCCACCCAGCCCTCTGTTGAACCTACGTCCCTCACAATTTTGGGTTTCAGTCCTTCACGTTCCGGATAAAAGTGCAATTCGATAAAATCCACTCCCGTTGGGCAGAAGTACTCAAAAGCCAATCTGTTGTGTGATATGTTTACGTTAAATGAAAGGGCATTAGTATATATATGGGGGTCTTTTCCAGTTGTTTCAAGGCTGAACGTTGCGCTTTCCAAAATTTCAACAGTAATATCATTGACTTTTTCGGTATTCAAGGACAAGGGCGTTTTTGAGTTTTGTGAAAGTATGGCCCAAGGAGAAATCAAAAGAAAGAATAGAAATTTTTGCATTGTATGTTTAGTTATCAACAATACTCTAAAACTACCTTGAGATTTTGGGTAAACTATCCTGCCCTATAATGCTTGATAATTTTTACATCAGGAAAGTGCAGGATGATGAATGTGTTCAACAAGAATACATTTACTATCATTTAATCTTTAAACCCATAAAATCCAAGGATATCATTTTAGTATTAGTGCTATGGATGACTTCATTGTCTTTTGGTCAGGATAGACCAGATATCATCCTGAAATTCACTGTTGACCAAGGGTACGCCAATGTGTGCCCTTATGGCCAGGTAAGTGACAATAAAACCCCGAATCTTGATTTGCTTGCCAAAAACGGAGCAGGGATGACATCAGGTTACGTGACCGCGCCCCAAGGTATTCCTTCAGGAGCTGGATTGTTGACAGGTCGTTTCCAACAAAGATTCGGTCTTGATCATAATGGACTTGTTCCGCTTCCATTAAGTGAAGACCTGATTGCCGGACGTATGCAGAAAGCAGGTTATGTAACAGGGATGACGGGTAAATGGCATTTAGACCACAACCACCAATCAAAGGAGTGGATTGTTGAGAATTTACTGGAACTCAATCATAAGAAAAAATACCTGCCAGAAGACATTCCTTTTGAAAAGAAAATATCGTATATGAGTTTCAATCGGGGTTTTGACAAAAAGTTTCAAGGTTGCGGGACTAACTTTTGGGCTACCTATACTTTAGAAGGCGATGCAATAGACCCGATAAGGATAAAACAAGAAGGTTATCGCTTGGATATACAGACTGATGCCACTGTTGAATTCATTAAAAAGAACGGTGACAAACCATTTTTCTATTACGTCTCCTATTTTGCTCCTCATGTATCGTTAAAGGCTACCAAAAAATATTTGGACCGATTTCCTGACGATATGCCGGTACGCCGTCGTTCCTGCTTGGCCAGGATGTCGGCAATTGATCATGGTGTAGGCAAAATGAAACAAACCCTTCGAGAAATGGGAGTGGAAGAGAATACAATCATATTTTTTATCAGCGATAACGGTGCTGCATTAAAAATAACCATTGAAGACAAGCCCGTCTCTTTTAAAGGAGGAGCTTGGGATGGTTCCTTAATCACTCCATTGATAGGTGAAAAGGGAATGCTATCCGAAGGAGGTGTCCGAGTAACTTTCATCATTAACTGGCCCAAGGGCATACCAGGGGGACAAATTTATGATAGACCAGTTAATTCCCTTGATGTAGCAGCGACCTGTGTTGCCCTTGCAGGATTGGGAACAGTGGATGAGCTTGATGGCGTTAACCTAATATCATATTTAATGGAGAAAGAAAAGAAAATCCACATGAAGCAATTTATTGGTGTTTTTGGAGCCAACAGGCTGTCAGATTGGGGAACTATATATTCATAAAAACCGAAGATATGGAGAATCTGTTCGATGTTTCTACTTCAGAACATGAAAAAAAATTGATCCAGAAATATCTTGAAATGTCCAAGACTATGAGAAAATCCTTGACGGATTGGGGTACTGAACTCAAAAACCATGTAAATAACTCCGGTGAAAATGGTAGTGAGAGGAAGTGGTATTAACATTATTTTAAAAACTAAATAAAAATGATAAAAGGAAAAAACATATTTGTTGCATTAGCTATCCTGTCTGTAATATTGTCCAATGCCCAAGGAATAGAGAAATCGTTGTATGCATTCGATTTTGAAATGGATGGAATGTCAGTGCCTGAACGGTCAAAATTGTTCGCTGATTTGGGTTACAAGGGTGTTACCTTCGCGGTTAAAAATGATGGGCAAAGACAAAAGCTGCAGGAATATCTAGGTTCACCTGAATTTTCATCGGGTAAATTATCAATCCCAATAGTCTATTTTCCTTTTGACTTTAGCCAAGATTATGAAAGTGAAGGGGAGCTATGGAAAAAGACATTGAATGCCTTGCCTAAAAACGCTTCATTGTGGGTCATTATACTTGAGCCAAATGCCACAGATCAAAAAGTGATTACACTATTAAAGGAGATGACCACTGAGGCTAAAAACCTTGGAAAGGATATTGTGCTCTATCCCCATGATAACACCTTTATTGAATCTGCCGAGGAATCTTTAAAGTACATTGAAGCCTTGAATTCCAATAACCTATATACAACGCTTCACTTGTGCCATGAAATGCGTGCGGGAAATGGAAATAGGTTGTTGGATGTGGCCATTAAAACAGCTCCGTACGTAAAGTTTGCTTCAATCTCAGGAACAGATGTGACCATGCGGGAAAACGACAAGGCAGACTGGTCCGATGCCATACAGCCACTGGATAAAGGGGATTTTGAGGTGGATAAATTTGTTTCCGTACTTCAGAAAATTGGATTTAAGGGTAAGACTATACTACACACTTTTGGGATTGAGGAAGAGCCAAAAGACCATTTGTCACGTTCCATGTTCAAGTGGAAAGATATGGTAGAAGCAACATATACCAAATTTAACAATGATTTGGACCAGATTTTGGATACTCCAGAAAACGCCTATTGGGACGCGGTGTCAAAATCCTGGTTTATATCAAACTTGGGTGGTGAAAAGGTTACTATTGAAAAAGATGGCTATGGTTGGATTACCCGTCTCGATGAAAATGGAAATGTTTTAAAAAATAGATGGGTAGAAGATTTGGATGCGCCCACTGGCATGTCTTCACATGATGGACATTTGTATGTTGCCGACAGAGGGGTATTGGTAAAAATACACATTGAAGACGGCAAAATTGTAAAAAAAATACCGCTTCCTGGATCCCGTTTTGCCAATGATGTCGCAGCCACCCCTGACGGAAATATTTACGTGTCTGATACGTATGAAAACAGTATCTATAGAATAGACAATAAAGGGAATGTGGAAATTTTTCTACAAAATGAGGAATTGGAATGTCCCAATGGCTTGTGGGTGGATGGTAATGACCTCATTGTGGCCACGTGGGGTCCAATGACCAATGAGGCTACTTTTGAAACGAGTCGAAAGGGTACTCTGAAGACAGTAAATTTAAAAACAAAAGAGATTTTGGCTGTAGGGAAAGGTTTGCCAATTGCCAATTTTGACGGTGTGGTCAAGTACAAAGGTTTTTATTATGCAACAGATTGGGTTGGCGGAAGGCTTTTAAAAATATCAAATACAGGAAAAGTTAACGAAGTTTTGACCGGATTTGTGCAAATGGCGGATTTGGGCATTGATCCAAAAAGAGGCATTTTGCTTGTTCCGGAAATGAGTAAAAATAGATTTATCAAGGTTGACTTAGAGTCCCTTTAAACTTTAGCAGAAAATTCATATGAAAGTTTCCAGTACACATCCAAGCATTTTAATTGCAAATGCATTGGAGCAAATCTATAAATCAAGACTGACTACCACATCAGGTGGCAATATATCCATCAAGGGAGAAGATAATGTTGTTTGGATCACTCCTGCTGGAGTGGACAAGGGTTCACTATCCAGAAAGGACATCGTTAAAGTAAATACTAATGGCGATTATGAAGGTAGGCACAAACCTTCATCTGAATTTCCATTTCATGCGGCAATATACAATAAAAGACCTGATATTAAGGCAATTATTCATGCGCATCCTCCTGCATGTGTTGCTTTTAGCATAGTAGGACAAATTCCAGATACCACAATCATTCCGCAAGCAAAGCAACTTTGTGGTTCGGTAGGTTTTGCACCTTACCGCTTGCCAGGTAGTGAAGCTTTGGGCCAGAGTATAGCTGAAGAATTTCAAAAAGGTTTCAATTCGGTCATCATGGAAAACCATGGTATAGTGATCGGAGGAAGTACCCTTTCAGAGGCTTTCATGCGATTTGAGACCCTGGAGTTTTGCGCAAAAACATTGATACGTTCTAAGATGCTAGGTGAGAGTAAAACTCTTAGTAATACGCAATTGGGCGCATTTGAAGCTTTAAAGAATGGTTTTGGAGCCATTCCAGAACACAATCCTTCGGAAGAAGAACTGTTACTTCGCCATGAAATGGCAAATATTATACAGCGGGCATGCAGGCAAGGACTTATGGTCAGTTCATTCGGTACTATTTCATGCAGGTTGACCAAGACGGCTTTTTTAATCAATCCTACAAATTTCAACAGAAGGGAAATAGTTCCTGAAGATTTGGTGTTTATAGATAAAGAAACAAAAGAGGCACAAAAAGAAGCCAGTAGGGCAACACCGATGCACCAGGAAATCTACAAAAATCATAAGAATATTAACTGTATAATTTCTACACAGTCACCCAACGCAATGGCCTTTGCCATTACACATTCAAAAATGGATACAAGGACCATTCCAGAATCCTATGTCCTATTGGAAGACATACCTCTGCTTCCTTATGGCGAACCATTAAAAAGAGGGGGTGATGCCGTTAAGGTTCTGGGCAAGCATACGCCAATAGGGCTTTTTCAAAACAATTCCATTCTTGTTACAGGGTCAAATCTTTTGGAAGCTTTTGACCGCTTGGAAGTGGCAGAATTCAGTGCAAAGTCTATTATCGATAGTAAAGCACTTGGCGTTGTTAACCCAATCAAAGAAAATGAGATTAAGGACTTAAGGGCGAAGTTTTTAAAAGATTAGGGGTTATATGGAATTCCTATCTATGAAATTGAATTCATTTTTAAAATTCCCTCCTTTTTTATTTAGAATCCCTTCTGCCGCGTGTTGCCCCATTTTAACAAAATTGGTCGATATTACGGTGATGCCCAATAATTCCTTTAACGGAGTTTCATTATAGGATATTACACCAATTTCTTTGCCTAAAACCAAGTCTTTTTCTCGGATTCTTTTTAGAAGGTTAACCAAATCGTTTTCTTCAATAACAATAAAAAGGTCCCCCTTTTTTAGTATCATTTCATCGTATATCTCATCGTAAATTTCAAAATCTAGATGATGCTGCACACAAAACTTTCTAAAACCGTGTAAAATTCTTTTTGGATATGGATATACTGACTTTTCTGGATAGACCAATACCAATTTGTTGTATCCCAGGATTTTTTCAATACCATCGTTCAAAGCGTTATAGATATCTTCTTGAAAGTCTTGGTAAATCTGCAAAAAAATGTCCTCTGAAGGTCCTTTGTTATTATCAAGGAGCACTAATTTGTCTTTAGATATCTTGGCTAACGCTTTTTCAACATCTGGTGTTGTACTTACGTGGTTTAGGCTATCGGTTTTAAAATGGGGCATTACTACGTAATAGTCGTAGGCGCCAAAATTTTTATTCAAAAGGTTCAGAAAGAGCCCTTCGTCGCAATGGTAGACCTGAAGGTCAACATAAGCCTTGGCACCGGCATGAGCTACAAATGAATTGTAAACCTTCATTTTATAGTTACTCAGCTTATTTATTAAAAACAGGATGTTGGTTTTTGCAATTAGGGGCGTCCGGTTAACAAAATATCCCTTTCCTTTGATTGATACAATTACTTTTTGCTCCTTCAAAATATTATATGCTTTTTCCACAGTATCCCTGGACAAGTAAAATTCCTCACTCAAGTTATTTATTGAAGGAAGCTTTTGATCAATTTTAAAATTATCAGAAGCTATGTTTTCGATTATACTGTCAACTATCTGCAGATATTTTGGTTTACGTGATTTAGGATTTATCTTTATTTGGTTGAGCATGAATTCAAATTTTACGGAAGTAATAGTGTTCAAAGATGCGAAATAAAACAGAAACAGGAAAAAATATAGTACCACGGTACAGTACAGGATACCGACTATTTAATCTTTGAGTATGTTAGCTGAATAAATAACAAAAATTACAAGATGAGCACTAAACCTAAAGCTTTTAAATACGTAAACTACCTTTGGGACAATAAAAAAGCAGGTGCATTTGGTGATGATCAAGTTGCACTTTTTTTATACAGATCCAACATATTGGGATCAGATTTAAGAATTACCAATTATGGCGGTGGCAACACAAGCTGTAAAACAACAGAAAAAGATCCGTTGACAAATGAAGAAGTTGAGGTGATGTGGATTAAAGGTTCTGGAGGTGATATAGGGACTTTGGACAAGAGTGGAATTGCAGGTCTCTATACGGAAAGACTTAGAAGGTTGAAAAATGTGTACCAAGGGCTTGAAGACGAAGATCGTATGGTCGGCCTCTTCAATCATTGCATATATGATCTAGACAGCCGGGCCCCGTCAATAGATACACCATTACACGGTCTGTTACCGTTCAAGCATATTGACCATTTGCACCCAGATGCACTGATTGCCGTAGCTGCCGCAAAAGACAGCAAGAAGGTTACCAAAGAAATCTGGGGTGATACCATGGGCTGGGTACCATGGCAAAGACCAGGGTTTGATTTAGGTCTGCAATTGGAAAAATGTTTGGAAGAAAACCCTGGAATTCGCGGCATTGTCTTGGGTAGCCATGGGCTTTTCACTTGGGGGGACACCTCTTATGAATGTTATATTAATAGCCTTGAAGTAATCGAAATGGCCTCGGAATACATTGCCAAAAAAGTTAAAGAGAAGGGGAGTGTGTTTGGCGGAGCAACAGTAAAATCGCTGCAAAGTGATGAGCGTAAAGAAAAAGCGGCGCAGTTGATGCCATTATTAAGGGGGCTTTGTTCATCAGAAAGCAGAATGATAGGTCATTTCAATGATTCGGATACAGTCTTGGAATATATCAACAGCCATGATTTAGAGCGCCTTGCACCTATGGGCACCTCATGTCCTGACCATTTTCTAAGAACAAAGATTCAGCCCTTGGTTTTGAACTTGAGCCCTAATGAGGATATTACTGATTCGGAAAAGACATTAAAAAAGCTAAAGCCTGCTTTTGAGCAATATAGGAAAGAGTATGAAGCGTATTACAATTCGTGCAAAAGGGACAATAGCCCCGCAATGAGAGATCCAAACCCAGTGATTATTTTGTATCCCGGTGTTGGTATGTTCAGCTTTGCCAAAAACAAGCAGACAACACGGGTGGCAAGTGAATTCTACATTAACGCTATTAATGTAATGCGGGGGGCCGAAGCCATTTCGGCTTATACCTCACTTCCAAGGCAGGAAGCTTTTGATATTGAGTACTGGTTGTTGGAAGAGGCAAAACTCCAGCGAATGCCTAAAGAAAAACCATTGTCAAGGAAAGTTGCCTTGGTCACGGGAGCAGGGGGCGGTATTGGAAAAGCCATTGCCGATAAATTGGCTGAAGAAGGGGCAAATGTTGTCTTGACCGATGTGGCCGAGAATAGATTGCAAGAAGCCGTCCAGACCTATAAAAAAGATACAGCCGCCTATGAAGTCTGCGACGTAACTAAAATGGATTCCATACAAAACGCTTACAAAAAAGCATGTCTTGAGTTTGGAGGTGTGGATATTGTTGTCCATAGCGCAGGCCTGGCCATATCCAAGCCATTGGCGGAGACATCCGAGGCGGATTGGGATATTTTACAAGATGTTTTGGTGAAAGGTCAATTTGAATTGGCAAAGCAGGGTGTGGAAATTATGAGAAAACAAGCACAAGGCGGAGATTTTATATCAATTGCCAGTAAAAACGGATTGGTAGCTGGCCCAAATAATGTGGGTTATGGTACCGCCAAGGCAGCCCAACAGCATATGGTGCGCCTATTGGCATCCGAACTCGCATCAGACAAGATTAGAGTCAATACGGTTAATCCTGATGGCGTGATTGTGGGCAGTAAAATCTGGGAAGGTGACTGGGCAGAAGGTAGGGCAAAAGCCTATGGTATAACCGTGGAAGAACTACCGGCCCATTATGCCAAAAGAAATTTATTGAACGAGATTATTTATCCGGAGGATATAGCAAATGGTGTATTTGCGCTTGTAGGTTTGCTAGATAAGTCCACTGGTAATATTATCAATGTTGATGGAGGCATGGCCAACGCCTTTGTTCGATAGGAAAAATTAAGTTACAGTTAATTAGAGTTGGTTTGAGTTAGTTTGTGAAGTCTATGAGGCCGTTTAACAGCGGCCCATGGATTTCCTAACATATTTGATAAGGAAATATGGAAATTAGAAAGGATATACTTCAAGAACAAAATAATAAGCAAATTCAAGACCTTGAAGATGATTTTTCCAGATTAGCGGAAAAACTCACTAAAAAAGGAGTTAATATACAAAGATTACTTCAAAGGCTACAAGACTTTCAAGTGGCCATACCAAGTTGGGCCTTAGGGGCAGGAGGTACCCGTTTTGGTAGATTTGGGTTCTTTGGGGAGCCTACCAGTTTGGAAGAAAAGATTGATGATATCGGAATTCTGCACGCACTCACAAAAACGGCGGGAGCTGTTTCGTTGCACATACCCTGGGACATACCTAACGACTATGCTGCAATAAAAGAGAAAGCAAAAGAACACGGGATATTCTTCGATGCCGTAAATTCAAACACCTTTCAAGATCAATCCAATGCCCAGTTGAGTTATCGCCATGGTTCACTCAGCAGTATGGATAAAGAAGTGAGGCAAATGGCAGTTCAGCATAACAACGATGTTGTAGATATAGGTAAAAAATTGGGATCTAAAAGCTTGACTGTTTGGTTGGCGGATGGAACCAACTTTCCTGGGCAGAGAGATTTTCAGAGCTCCCTTCTCAATACTGAGGACAGTTTAAAGAAAATCTATGGTCATATGCCGGATGATTGGAAGCTGTTCATTGAATACAAACCCTACGAACCCAATTTCTACAGTACCGTTATTCAGGATTGGGGCACCTCATTTATGTTGGCCAATGCCTGTGGTGAGAGGGCCTATACCCTTGTGGACTTGGGGCACCATTTGCCAAACACGAACATTGAACAAATTGTGGCCACCTTGATGCTCAAGGGCAAACTGGGCGGATTTCATTTCAATGATAGCAAATATGGGGATGACGACCTTACCGTAGGAAGCATAAAACCCTATAGCTTGTTTTTAATTTTCAACGAATTGGTCAATGGAATGGAAAGAAACAAACAAAATCCGGAATTGGCGTGGATGATCGATGCAAGCCATAATATAAAGGATCCTTTGGAAGATTTGCTACAATCATTAGAGGCTATACAGGAATCCTATGCCAAAGCTATGCTAATTGACCAAGAAAGTCTTTTAGAAGCGCAGTCCAAGGGTGATGTGGTCCAGTGCCAAGAAATTCTGCAAGATGCCTTCAGGACGGATGTGAGGCCCTTGCTTGCAAAAGCACGGGTCGACTTAGGCGGAGCTGTAAACCCCTTGAAGATCTACAGGGCAATGGAAGTAAGAAATAAATTAATCGCAGAGCGTGGAAAACACACGGTTGCAACAGGATTATGATTGAATGGGCAAGAAAAAAGTAACCGCGGTCTTTGATATTGGTAAAACAAATAAAAAATTCTTCCTTTTTGATGAGAATTATGAGGAAGTGCATCGGGAATACCGCCAGTTTAAAAATAAGGTTGACGAAGAAAACCATCCTTGCGAAGATATAGAGGAGCTTCAAGTTTGGCTAAAGAGTGTTTTTGAAAACACCATCAACTTGAACACCTATGATGTGCAAGCACTTAATTTTTCAACGTATGGTGCCAGTTTGGTACATTTAGATGAACATGGTAATCCTTTGTTGCCCATGTACAACTATACCAAGCCTATACCAGAAGAGGTCACCAAAAGTTTTTTTGCCAGATACGGGCCAAAAGAGCAACTGTTGGCCTTGACAGGTTCAGACGATGCAGGTTTATTGAATTCGGGAATGCAGTTGTATTGGCTTAAACACTATAAGCCTGAAATCTTCAAAAGAATTAAGACTTCATTGCACCTTCCCCAATACATTAGTTATGTATTTACTGGTGTTCCAGTTTCTGAATATACCAGTTTGGGTTCTCATACCCTGCTATGGAATTACCAAAAGAAGGACTATCATGATTGGGTGTATAAAGAAGGTTTCCACAAAATATTGGCGCCATTGGTACCTTCGGAAACCAGTATAAACATGAACTACAACGGTAATCGAATAAAGGTCGGGGTGGGCATACACGATAGTTCCGCAGCACTTCTGCCATACATAAGGGGTGCAAAAGAAAAGTTTGTATTGGTGTCAACAGGTACCTGGAGCATCGCATTCAATCCATTTATCAACGGAAATCTATCCGAACAGGACATCAAAAATGATTGTATTAATTATATGCGCATCAATGGTAAGCCGGTTAAGGCCTCAAGAATATTTCTGGGGAATGAATACAAGCTACAGATTGATTTTCTAAACAAACATTATGGAGTAGAAAAGGATAGGCACAAAAAGGTGGAGTTCGATTTCGACACCTTTTTTGAAATCAACAAAGATTTTATGCATCTTTTTAGATGGCAAAGCTTTTCGGACGAGAACATGCCCGATAAAACTTATATTCCATATAATACGTTTGAACACGCTTACCATCATTTAATGATCGAGCTTACCATGATACAGGTGAAAATCATCAAGAGGGTCATGGATGATAGGGTTGTAAACAATCTTTATATTGATGGTGGTTTCACTGATAATGATATTTATGTAAAGTTGTTGGCCCACTATTTGAGAAATTCACAGGTAATGACCACTGATTCGGCATTGGGCTCATCAATAGGGGCTGCAATAGCAGTTTCTGACAAGAAACTGAATTCAAAATTTCTTAGCAAGAACTACGCACTAAAAAAACACGTTCCATTCGTTATAAAATGAACCTTGTAGCACAAATAGATAGTAGATATCCATCCACACAAGACTTACGACTGCGTTCCAAGGAAAGGGTACCCGGTTTTGCATTTGAGTATCTTGATGGTGGGTGCAATGAAGACATCAATATCGTAAGAAACACTAAAGATATACGGGACGTAAAACTTCAACCCAGATACCTTCGAAATTATGGTGAAAGTTCGTTGAAAACCTCACTTTTTGGAATTGAATATGATGCTCCCTTCGGTATATCGCCAGTTGGCCTTCAAGGGTTGATGTGGCCCAATTCACCGGAAATTTTGGCCAAGGCAGCTTTTGAGCACAATATTCCCTTTATTTTGAGCACGGTCACCACTATGAGCATAGAAAGGGCAAGTGAACTGACGGAGGGCAAAGCTTGGTTTCAGTTGTACAACCCTGTGGATGATCATGTAAGAAATGATATTATTGGTAGGGCCGAAAGTGCAGGGTGCCCCGTTTTGGTGTTATTGTGCGATGTGCCCACCTTTGGATATCGCCCCCGGGACATTAAGAATGGTCTTGCGCTTCCTCCAAAAATGTCGGTTAAAAATATTTTACAGATTCTGGGCAAGCCCGAGTGGGCCATCAAAACATTGCGCTATGGCCAACCTACGTTTGAAACACTCAAACCCTACACACCGGAGGGATTGAACTTAAAACAGTTGGGATTGTTCATGGACAAGACCTTTTCAGGAAAATTGAACCGTGAGAAAATAATGCCCATAAGGGATAAATGGAAAGGAAAACTGGTGTTGAAAGGTGTGGCTTCGGAAGAAGACACAAAAGATGCCATAGATATGGGGTTTGACGGGATTATTGTATCAAATCATGGAGGCAGGCAATTGGATGCGGCGGAATCCACTATTGCGCCCTTGAGCCGAATTGCTGAAAAATATAAAGACCAATTGACCATAATGATGGATAGCGGTATACAATCCGGACCAGATATTGCCAGAAGTTTGGCAAGTGGCGCTGATTTCATCTTTATGGGCAGGTCCTTTATGTACAGTGTCGGTGCTTTGGGCAATAGGGGCGGCAATCATGCCATTGCCATGTTCAAAAGACAGTTGGGTCAAGTCATGGATCAGCTATGTTGTAAAAAAATCGAAGACTTGCCAAATCATCTAATTAAATAACCAATTTGAAATGACCAAGCACAATATTGAAAATGAGCAGGAGAATTCCGCTTCAGGTGAATTTGAGAGAGAACCGGTACCAAAATCAAAATTAAAAAGCTGGAAAAGCTTTTTGGGCATGTATGCCGGGGAGCATGCCGCTGGCACAGAATTCATGATAGGCCCATTGTTCTTAACGGCGGGCGTAAGCGCTTTCGATTTGATCATAGGGCTATTGATGGGAAATCTTTTAGCCGTGCTAAGCTGGCGTTTTCTTACGGCCCACATTGCTGTGAAAAGAAGATTGACACTCTACTATCAGTTGGAAAGAATAGCTGGTAAAAAGTTGGTCACGTTTTACAATCTGGCCAATGGATTCTTGTTTTGCTTTTTAGCAGGTGCCATGGTTACTGTTTCGGCCACAGCAGTGGGTGTTCCCTTTGATATGGAAATGCCAAAGCTGACGGATACCGTGCCCAATAGTTTAACCTGGGTCATTATTGTGCTACTGATAGGATTGGTAATTTCCATTATTGCGGCAAGGGGGTATGAAACAGTGTCAAAAGCAGCCAATTGGATGTCGCCCATCATCGTAACAGGTTTTATTGCCTGTGGAATTGTGGCCCTTTCACAATTAAACGTTGGCAGCCTCGAAGATTTTTGGAATATTTGGGGCGAGGGAACCGATCCCTTTCCTGGTCAGCTTAAGTTTGGATTCTGGCATGTGGTAATTTGGTCGTGGTTTGCCAATGCGGCCATGCACGTGGGCATGTCAGATTTATCGGTTTTTCGCTATGCCAAGCATGAATCCAGCGGATGGACCACGGCTGCAGGGATGTATGTAGGACACTACATGGCATGGATTGCAGCAGCTTTGCTGTATGCCGTTTACCTAAAATCTCCAGAGGCACAGACTTTTTTAGGCAATGGAGAAGCACCACCAGTGGCTCCCGGACCTTTGGCCCATAACGCAATCGGTATTTTTGGAATCATAGTGGTCATCCTTGCAGGATGGACCACGGCCAACCCCACAATCTACCGAGCTGGACTTGCATTTCAGGCCATAATGCCAAAATTGAGCACGGCCAAGGTAACTTTCATTGCTGGGATGATTGCGACAGTAGCGGGCCTATTTCCTGCCTTTGCCATGAAATTATTGGGCTTTGTGGCTTTATATGGATTCATTTTGGCCCCGTTTGGAGCCATCATTGTATTTGAGCATTTCTTCGCAAAGCGTTTTGCTCTTGTTGAAGACTATGCGGCCAAAGAACGTATTGGGTTCAATAAAGCCGTATTTTGGTCTTGGGCCATAAGTTTTGGTGTCTTCTATTTTATTTCCCTGTATTTTGATGTATTCCTTTCATTTGTAACCCTTCCTGCATGGATTTTGTGTGGTATACTGTTTTTAGTGTTCAGCAAGAGGCTCCAAAGAGGGTATACTGTTGAAAATGGTTCTTAGATGGAAAGGCCAATTACACTTGGAGAGTATATTGTTGAGAACCAAAAAGATTTTGCCTATGCCAAAGGAGAACTCACTGCGCTGTTGAGTTCCATTAAACTGGCGGGAAAAGTTGTCAATGAGAAAATAAATAAGGCGGGACTTGCCAATATCATTGGTAAATTAGATAAAGAAAATGTTCAAGGTGAGATTCAGGCGAAACTTGATATTATTGCGAACGATGTTTTTGTAGACACACTAAGAAACAGGGGCGAAATCTGTGGTTTGGCCTCTGAAGAGATGGAAAGTTTTATCTCTTTTGATGAAACCATAAATCTGGATTCCAAATACGTGGTGCTGATTGATCCTTTGGACGGGTCTTCCAATATCGATGTAAACGTTACCGTTGGAACCATTTTTAGCATATACCGAAGAATATCGCCTGTTGGAAGCCCTGTGACCCTTGAGGACTTTTTACAGCCAGGGATTAACCAGATTGCGGCAGGATATCTTATTTATGGTTCATCCACTATATTGGTATACACTGTTGGTAATGGTGTAAATGGATTCACTTTTAATCCGGGTGTGGGATCATTTTTTCTTTCACATCCTAATATAAAATTTCCTGATACTGCTGAGATATATTCTGTAAATGAGGGAAATTATGAACATTTTCCTAAAGGAATAAAAAAGTTTATCAAGTGGGCGCAACTAACCGATAATTTACAGAATACGCCCTTAACCGCGCGGTATACGGGTTCTTTGGTGGCGGATATCCATAGAAATATGCTCTTGGGTGGTATTTATTTATACCCCCAAGGTTCATTATCACCCAATGGAAAATTACGGTTGCTTTATGAAGCCAATCCCATCGCATTTATCACAGAACAGGCCGGGGGCAAGGCAGTTGATGGCAAGAACAGGATTTTGGAAATCCTTCCAAAAGAACTGCACCAGCGCTCACCATTGATCTGTGGTTCAAAAAAGCTTGTGGACCGCGTGGAAAACTTCATCGACAAATTTCCAGAGGGATGTTGAATTTTAAAAGCAGCATAGAACAACATACTAGACTTACAAACATATAATTGTTTGATTTAAAGTATGGAAAACAATAACGTTCAGACATTAAAATCTTATTGGGCCAATGCTGCCTTTGTGTTGTTTTTTGTTTCGTTTTTTGTTCTGGGTTGCTACAATATAAAAAAAGATAAAAAACAGAGCGGAGCTCTTCAAAAAGTAGTATAGGATAAGATTATTGTGGATATGCCAAATCATATTAAGTCAATACCGGAAGGGATGGTATGGATACCCGGTGGCAGCTTTGATTAAGGTGCAGTCGAATTTGATAAACTAGCCATGGCACACGAAAAACCAAGGCATAAGGTGGCTGTTGATGGGTTTTTTATCGATACCCATGAGGTTACCAATGCCCAATTTTCCCAGTTTGTTGAAGAAACGGGGTATGTTACCGTAGCTGAAAGGCAAATTGATTGGGAGGAAATAAAAAAGCAACTTCCCCAAGGGACACCCAAGCCCCATGATTCCATTTTACAGCCTGGTTCGTTGGTTTTCAAGAAAACATAGTCGAGCGTTCCCAATCTTGATGATTATTCCCAATGGTGGGAATGGAAAATTGGAGCCAATTGGAAACATCATTACGGACCCAACAGTACCATAGAAGGGAGGGAGAACCATCCAGTGGTGCATATCTTTGGAGGATGCCCAATTTTTCTGGGGAGATGAAATAGGCGTGTTGAGTAAGCACGCCAATACTTGGGATGGTGAATTTCCGTTGAACAATTCACTGGATGATGGTTTTGAAAGAACAGCTCCTGTGATGAGCTATCCAAAAAACGGATTTGGACTTTATGATATGGCAGGAAATGTTTGGGAATGGACCAGCGACTGGTTTAACATAGATTACTACAAGGAGTTGGCGAATGGAAACGGTGTGGCCAGAAATCCTGTAGGAGCTTCCTAAGCGTACAATCCAAATAATCCATACCTTCAAGAGAAGGTCATAAAGGGAGGGTCCTTTCTATGTAGCGCATCGTATTGTGCCAGTTATAGAATATTTGCCAGAATGGCCACAAGTCCAGATTCGGGCATGGAACATTTAGGGTTTAGAACTGTCCTATCTTTAAAAAGTGAGTAAGTAGACCTATTTTTCGTTAGATAGGCTAAGCATCAATAATTTTCCCGCAGTTCAATATTCCTCTAGGATCTAGGGAAACTTTCAATAAGCGCATCAATTCAATTTCTTCGGTAGACCTACTGAGTTGCAAATACTCTTTTTTGTGCACTCCTATACCATGCTCAGCTGAAACGGAACCTTTAAGTTGTTTTAAAGGACCATATACAATATCATTGACTTTTTTGGTTAGTTCGGTAGTTCCATTGGATTTTCCGACAAGAAAATGAATATTGCCATCGGCGACATGCCCATGTGCGAAGTAGATTTCTACTTCAGGCAGATTTTCAAATGCATCAAAGACCTGATCCACGTAATTTCCGATGTCCTTAATGGGAAGGCTTACATCAAAATTCTGTACATGGTTGCATTTTTCGACGAGAACATCTACATCTTCGCGTATTCTCCAAAAAAAGTCAAGATGTTGTGATGACTGGGCCAATGTGGCATCATCAATCAATTCTTGGGATAGTGCTTCTCCCAAGAGTTCTTCCAATAGCTGCTCATCTTTGGAATGGTCACTCCCTAAAGTTTCCAAAAGAACATAATATGTATAGCCATAGGGCAGGGGCTTGGGAATGTTTGTGCTGGATGAGGTCATCTCCTTAAAATTAACTTCCCATAAAAGCTCATACCCGCTTAGGATTCCTCCAAGCTCCATATCCATAAATTTTAAAAAGGCAACTACATTCCTATAGTCGTTAATGCCTACAAAGGCACTATTTCTGCTTCTGGGTTTTTCCTGTAACCTTAAAACTGCCTTGGTTACAACCCCTAAGGTGCCTTCCGAACCGATGAACAATTGTTTAAGATCATATCCTGAGTTGTCCTTGATGATTTTTTTCATGGAAGAAACGATAGTGCCATCTGCCAAGACTGCTTCAAGGCCCAAAATCAAATTTCTCGTCATTCCATACTTAAAAACCCGAAGTCCACCCGCATTCGTTGAGATTACACCTCCTATTTGGGCCGACCCTTTTGCTCCAAAAGTCATTGGAAAGAGTAAATTTTCTTTTTCAACAGCGAGGTGGATATTTTCCAAGATCACACCAGCTTGAACGCTAATAGTTCTACTTGACGGATCTAATTCCTCAATTTGGTTCATTCGCTCCATGGCAATCACCACTTCGTCTTTTGATACCTCCGTACTACCTACCAGATTGGTTAGACCACCATGAACAACCGTGGGCTGATGGTATTTGTGGCAAATGGATAGGATATCCGATACATCTCTTGTAGTAGTTGGAAAGAAGACCGCTTTGGCCATCAAAGGTTTTTCCGTTTCCCAAATGTGACAGAATCTATCCTTTAATTCTGATCCAACAAGCACTTTTTCAGCACCAATTTTTTTTGTGATTTCTTCTATGAATCTATCTTTCATGCTGTTTGTTCAAATATGTATTTACTGAGAGCCTGCATTGATCGTATATTCGCCAAGACCTTCAGGCCCCATGGAAAGGTATCCTCCATCTACCATTATATTGGTACCGGTTATAAAAGAGGCATCGTTGCTCAATAAGAAGAGAACTGGTCTTGCTACTTCAATGGGCAATCCCATTCGTTTTAGCATATGAAATCGTCCCCAGATGGGGTCCCATTTTTTACGCCCACCCCCATCTATGTCGGCTGCTTTATCGGTTTCTTGGGTCCATATCCACCCCGGGTCTACACTGTTCACTCGAATATTATCATTTGCCAAATCCAATGCTTGGCATTTAGTAAGTTGGTTCACTGCTCCCTTTGATGTATTGTACGTCCATCTATCCTTTTGTGCGATATGGGCGGAAATACTAGAAATGTTTACAATTGCCCCACCACCTGACTTTTTCATAAATGGATGTACCGCTTTTGCCATACGGGCATAGGCCAAGGGCCCTACTGTAAAACTGCGCATCCAATCTTCGGTTTTTGCATTTATTCCTGTAGCGGTAAACGAAAAGGCGTTATTGACCAAATAATTTATGTTTCCGTATCTTTTGAAGGTTTCCAGCACAGCTTCCTCACAAAATTTTTCATCTCCCATATCACCTTTTAGGAAAGTTGTCTGATATCCCCTTTTTTGATTTTCTTCCTGTACGTTCTTTCCGGCAGCATCTATGTCTGTAAATAAGACTTTGCCACCTTCCTTACAAAACTCTTCTGAAATTGCACGTCCCAGTCCAGATGCCCCACCTGTGATGATAGCTACCTTATTTTTAAAACGATTTGAATAAAAACTATGTTTATCTGTATTGGATTTGTTCTCCATTTCTCAGAGGATTATAAATTATAAAAATGAATAGCATTATTTTTAAAAATAGCTAAATGATTTTCTTGGGAGAGCCCGTTGGTTAGGGTAGTTGCCGTTTTGAACCATTTTGACCAAGACGAAGCACGAAGGGCATGCGGCCAATCGCTTCCCCAAATAAGCCGTTCGGGACCAAAAGCATCCATTACGGCTTCTGTATAGGGCCTTAGGTCTTCGATGTTCCAATTTTCTAAATCGGCATTGCATACCAGATTTGAAAATTTACAATAATGAGGTCCAGAATTGGCAAAACTATTAAGATGGCTTTTCCAAGGTTCCATCTGTTTTTCCTGAATGTTGGGATTGCCTATATGGTCTAAAATAAATCTTGTGTCAGGGCACTTTTCAACGAGTTTTAGCACAGCAGGGAAATGTTTTGGGCCAATGGTAAGTTCGAAGTGAAGACCGTAATCCCCCAAAAGTTGTACAGCTTCCACGAATTTGGGTTGAATACAAAAATTGATGTCTCTCTCTGGTTCAATTAACTGTCTAACCCCTTTTATTCGTTTATCTTTTTTAAATGCTTCCAACGTCTTTGCCACAACGCTTCCGGTGTGGAGTGGGGCCCATGGAACAATACCGGATAGTTTTTTGTCTTCATCGGCAAGTGCCTGCACCCATTTTATCTCATCCATAAATTGTGAGGGCTTGCACTCAGCTTGTACAAAAACCATTTTTTCAACATGAACTCCACATGATGCCTCATAATAATCAGACAAGGAAAAGCTTCGGTTTATTTTCGGGAAATTCATTAACCATGGATAGTTCAGCTTTTGTAAATCCCAAAGGTGAATATGTGCATCAACAACTGATAAATTTTCCATACAAAACAACTAGCCGTTCATAACATAAGTGGAGTAGCCCAATAGGATGAAAGCGACGCACAGGGTCAAAACACCATAAAGCATTATGCGACGAGGTTTTGATCCTGAGTTTTTCCATTCACCTCCTAAAGCTCCTGCTAAATTACCCGTTAAAATTGAAGCGAGTATCATCATAGGAAAGCCTGCATAAGCACCATAATCTCCCATTGCGTTTGCGCCTATTCCATAAATAATTATTCCTCCTGGCCAAGCCAATCCCATAAAAAGGGCACCAAGCCATTCTATGGTAAGGCTTCCTTTTTTCAAATTCTTGAGTGTTCCTTTTTTAACCATCATATAAAAACCATAAACGGTATTAATGAAAAAGTTGGCTGTAAAGACCAAACTCCATAGGGCAAAACTCGTTGCATATTCGGGTACTTGCATAGCTATGGCCTCATCGGTGATGGGTGCACCAAAAATAAAGGCAAAGTTGACACCGGCAGAAAGGATACCGGATATAATACAAAAAAGGATACCTGACTTAAAGCTCCCTTTAACATGAGATGTATTTGTACTTTTGTCTTTGGATATTAGGACAGTCTCTTTTTGCTTAGCCGCCACCGACATGATGACTACCCCGAGAATCATAGTTGTGACCGCGATAATTAGAATATAACCTCCCTTCGTTGCGAGTTGCGAAGGCTCAAAGACGGACAATGGTACAATGGAGCCAAAAATATTGATGAGACCCATTAGAATTGAAACTCCAAGGGCCATGCCCATTGCGGCTATGGCCCTTCCCCAGTATATTCCACCGATTCCCCATGCAACACCACTTAAAATAATTCCTATTAAGACTGTGTTGGGTATTGAGGAATATAATTGGGATAGGTCTTCAACATATAAAGAGGCTAAAGGCCAGGGCAGTAAAAGGAGCGCAAAAAGAGAACCAATGCCCCATATATTCTCAAACTGCCAAGATTTCACCTTGGTCACTGGAATGGAAAACAATCCTTCCAGGATTCCTCCCAATGTAACAAGTATAACCCCTATAGAGAACGACATAATTAATTGCTTTTGGTTGGCTTATCAGAATTTTATTTCGGACAGGTTGTTCACTGTGTACTTTTGTATAATTCGAATCTATGAAACCACAAACCTGCTATGGTTTGGTAAGTGAAACTTACAGGAAATCCGAACTTTAAAATAATATGAAACTAGTTTTCAAAGTAAACTTTGGTCTAAGAACTTTCAATTACACTTGTATGCATATTAAATCATCATAAGAAATTGAAAATTGGCTCTTATATCCATTATCCGGATTTCTTTTGCCTCTTGTAATTCAATAATGTTATTTATCTCAATGATAATAGGAAAGCCTTGAAATAGCATCCTGTACCTACCTGAATTTAACCTTCAATAGTAAATCGAAACGGTCCCTGTGAGTGGCGGGCCGATATTCAAATTTTTGGACTTTTAGTCTTTATCTGAATTGGTATGGTACATGTAAGACCAACCGTTTCGCGGCAATTGAAAAAGATGATTTCTGCATTGGTAAATCAATAATCAGCACGGGATTTTATAAGTAGTTAAGCAAAGGTCAATCCATCAAATTGCTGGAATCAAATTACTATCAGTAATCAAAAGATGTAGAAATTCCCTCTATTTTTTGCAAGCGACACAAGTTTGTTTGGAAGATCCCAAACCTTCAATGCCAAGTTCCATAGTATCGTCGGGCGAGAGGTATCTGGATGGGTCAAAACCAAGGCCAACAACGAAAGGCGTCCCTGTTGAAATGACATCTCCTGGCAAAAGGGTCATGAACTGACTTATATAGGAAACCACTTCTTGGACATTGAAAATAAAATCTGATGTGGATGAATGTTGTAGGCGTTCGCCATTGACATCCAACCATAAGTCTAAATTGCTAGGGTTTTTGATTTCTCTTTTGTTGAAAATCCTTGAACTCATTTGTTCGTGTCTAGTTTCCCTACAAGAAAAGCCTCATGATATTCAAGAGGCTTTTTTGTAGAAATTATCCAATCGGTAAATATTCTTTAAATAGCGAACCACGATTTTATTCCAAGGCCCATGTTTTCCAACTATTAATTCTGAATTAATATCTGAATTGTTCTCTTAATCCATCTTTAGCAATTCTTAATTCACCTTAATTTTTCGTTAATCCTTAGGGATTGATTCCATATCTATCTTCGCAAACAATAGTGAAGCAATTTTGTTGGCCCTTCCTAACAGACCATATCACAAATCCTACTATCGCTAAACTTGTATAAACCAACTAAATAATATGGAAAATAATTCTAGGCCCAGTTTTGGGAAGAAATCCATTTACAAGGATTTTAACCCAAGACGGTTTTTTCTACAACTCACGCTCACCTTATTGAGTCTTTTTACCCATTCCGATCTGTTATCCCAAACACCTACGGATGCATTGATGATGCCATCAAGAAATGCATGTGTGTTACTTAGTTATGACATGGGCCAGTTCGACCGTTATTGGGAAGGGGATTATTTAAGAGGTAATGAGACCATTGCCACGGTACATAGGAACACCTTCTTGCCCATGGCAGCTATCAGCATCTTTGGCGACTTAAATCTATATATAGGTCTACCTTATGTAAAAACGGAATCTTCCGAACCCAATGGTGGTAGGTTTGAAGGTGCCAATGGTTTCCAGGATTTTATGGCGGCACTAAAGTATAGGGCTTTGGAAAAGCAATTGGGAAAAGGAAAATTGAGCCTATTGTCAACCGTTGGATTCTCGACCCCGGCCACCAACTATCTTTCCGATTATATGCCCTATAGTTTAGGTTTCGGGGCACCGGAGTTTTCCCTGCGAGGTATTGCACAATATGATTGGAACAACGGTTTTTATGTACGAGGTATGGGCGGTTATCTATGGCGAGGTTATACAGAGGCTGAACGGGACTATTACTACAACAATGGTAGTTATTATTCATCGACCATGGATGTTCCCAGTGCATGGAACTATGAAGGAATTTTTGGCAAATGGTTCCTAAACTATTCGTTGAGGGCGGAATTAAGCTATTCGGCCATCAAATCCACAAGTGGCGATGATGTAAGGGATTATAATGCCGCCCAACCTACAAACAAAGTGCAATTTGAGAGGATCGGGGCCTTTTTACAGTATTACATTCCTTCGATTAATGGTCTGGGACTTGTAGCCTACCATAGCCGGGTGGTCAATGGGCGAAACACAGGAAAAATGGCGAATACAGGATTTGGGATTACCTATCAATTCAATTACTTAATGGACAAAAAAGAAATAGAGGATGAAAACTAAATATATATTCTTCGGGGCAATTATGGTGTTGATTCTAGCCAATTCCTGTGAGAAGGACATTCCCCGCTATACAGAGTTCAAAAGTTACGCCTACGCTAACAATGATGAAAATGGAGGGAATTGGGTTTCCATTTTATTGGATGGGGCTACCGCTGTCGATATTGCACCTCCAGAAACAACCACATCGACCGCTTATTTGGCCGAGATAGCCGATATAAAATCTAAAATGGATAACATCAATGACAATCAACGCAAATCCATAGAATACTGGACCAACAATGCCGTGGTAAGATGGAACGAAATTGCATTGGAACTGATTGCAAAGTACAACCTGATTCCAGGACCTAATGATGATGATACCTATACACTACCTAATCCCAATACACCGGATGGTCCTCCCGGATTTCCGTTTTCACATCCACCTTATGCCAGTAGGGCACTGGCCTATCTTTCGGTAGCGCAGTTCGATGGCCTGATATCCGCATGGCATTACAAATATGAATACAACAGACGGGCACCTTATCAAAATGACGCATCCATAAGTTATGCCTATGAACCCAACGACATTCCCTCTTACCCTTCCGATGGCGCTGTATTGGCACGTATCTCAAAAAATATACTTTCGACAATGTTCCCATTGGAGGTCGCATATCTGGAGAAGATGGAAAAAGAACATTTGGAAAGTCTTTTATTGTCCGGAAGTAATGTACAAAGCGATATTGATGCCGGGGTCATCATTGCCAATACGGTATCGGAAATAGCCTTGGAAAGAGCGGCAAACGACGGCATGAAAAATGCCCAAGCACCAAAATCCGTTTCGGACTCCATTAAGGCCGCTGCCTTTGAAAGATTCGGTTGGCAGTGGGAAAACCTTGAACTTCCCGTAAGGCCGGTAGGATTGACACCGTTGTTTGGAAAAGTCAAAATGTGGAGTATTGATGATGTTGAAAGTGTACGTCCCATACCTCCCCCATCTCTTGATTCCCAAGAGTATCGTGATGACGTTGAAATATTAAAAAATTATGCCGATAACATGACCGATGAATATAGGGCTATCGCAAATTTTTGGCAGGATGGTCTGGGCACCTATACGCCACCCGGGCATTGGAACCGATTTGCGAACGAATTTATAGTGGAAAGCAAAATGAACCCATTACGCAGCGCACGCACCATGGCCTACATGAACATGGCGATTATGGATGCTGGCATAAGTTGCTGGGACGCTAAATATTACTACCATTATCCGAGACCCATTCAAACAATTCCTGGTTTTAGGACCATTGCGGGTACTCCTAATTTCCCGAGTTACACCTCTGGGCATAGTGTGTTTTCAGCTGCCGCCTCAGAAGTGTTGGCCTATATTTTTCCAGAAAAGGCGGGTCTTGTTCGAGGATGGGCCGAAGAAGCCGCAATCTCCAGGGTATATGGAGGAATCCATTGGACTTTCGATGCTACCGTAGGAACGGACCAGGGAAGAAATGTGGCACAATATACCATTAATGTCGCTAGAATGGATGGGGCGGACTAAGAAACGATCACGTCATTAAAAAAAAGCTGAAATAATTTAATCGCAAGTTAGAATGTGTTTCTACACTAGGTTAATAGTTATGTTAGATACCTCCAATGACAGATTAAAGTCTGAAAAATCCATCTGTCTATTATATCGTCACGAAGCCCGACCTTACCAAAGATTAAGCAATTTCTAAAGCTGGAAGGTTATCAATGGCCTCATCTTGTAGCTTATTGATTAAGTTCAAATTTTTTAGGGTGCTTTAGTGGAGCTATGTCCCATAGCATCAGCCACGGTCTTTAAGTTTGCACCATACAAGAGAAGTAAACAGGCAAAAGTATGTTTAGCACAATGGAAGGTTATATGTTTATTAATTTCCTCACGTTGTACCCAATAGTTAATTGTCTTGTTGAGGCGATTTATACTGAAATTTTGTACATCGAATACAAATTCGTCTTTCCGTTGAGGGGTACCAAGTATAGATAATGCAGTAGTGTTTAGACAGTCGTTGATGAGTTCACCTGCCTTTTTGCGATGTGTAATCAAACGACATTTATTGATATTTGCCTAAGTTAACTCTCATATTTCTGCGAAGCCCAAGGAAGTATAACAGGCGAATAAAAAGGCTTTTTTTACTTCCGGATTACCGCAGCGTGTTTTGGCAAGAATTCACAATTCTTCTGCATCTAGAACTTGTTTCCTTAAGGAATCATCTTTATTTGGATTCGAAAACTGGATATCATCCGTAGGCATAAATTTCAAGTATCCTTGAATTTTAGCTGATTTGAGTACTTTTTTGAATCGTATAAAGTAATTATGAGCCGTTTCTCCAGCAAGTCCCGCATCATGTAACAAATAGTCTTTGAAAGTTTCCATTATAGTTGGGTTAATCTTCGAAATTTTCAACCTTGGGTTGTCTATTGTAAGTTTAAATTTTTCAACAGCACTGGCCACAATTCGTATGTCTTTAAACTTATGTGTTTTGATGTAGTGTTCAGCGAATAAATTGAAATTTTGGTTTTTAAGATGTTGGGTAACATGACCTGTTTTGTCTGATAGAATTTCTAACTCCCGATTTGCTCTTATTTTGTCGGCCAATCTATTCTTTTCAAATCTGTCAGCATCTTTTGGCGATAATCGTATTTTGAGAAATTCTCGCCATCATTCTCAATTGTGATGTAATCTCAATACAAACTTTGTTCTCCAGATTTTAGCTTCCTACTTATTAAATGTACAGACATAAAAGTGACGGTTTTCATCTAAAAATAGGTGTAAAAGGTAAAGAGAAACAAATTTTTAACATTTTAAAATATTGATTTACAAGAATTTGTATCAATATGGTTTCATATGGTATGAAGTTGATTTTCCCACCTCGAGTACAAGGGAAAAGCCGAGATTTATGTCTCGGCTTTTTTGTTTGCGCTTACTATCAGCATAACAAATCCATTATTAGAAATAATGTTGTACCTGAAGTAGGAGTTTGTTAGTTTTAGTTAACAAAACTCGCTTTTATATTAACCCATATAGTCGCAAACAGATAATTTTTTTTATTAGAGGGTATCCAAAATGGATTTACAATGACTTCTTAATATTTTTTTGTCGCTCACCTTTTATTCGTAAAGAATAACAATAAATGTGGCTATTTTAGTTAAGGCAGTTAAGTAAATAGGCTTTATACAATTGGTACGAGCTAATTTTATTGCTGAATACAATAAAAGGATTTTTTTGGGTGTCAAATATAACAGGTTAAATTATATAGGTTACATCTTATCCATACATGCAGTTGATTTATCCATATTTTTTTTTGAATAATTTGGTAATATTAACCTTGGATTTTGAAACAGGTTTAAACGACAGTTTTAGTATCTTTTAGTAAATTAACCGGATTAAGACATGCATAATCAAAGTATATACAATAAAGGGTTAAGGGCGTTATTTTTATGCATCCTTAGTGGTCTTTTGTATTCCTGTAATACTGCTTCCGATCAGGTTGATTTCAGCACGCAGATAAAACCCATCTTGAACACCAAGTGTATCACCTGTCATGGTGGGGTCAAGAAAAGTGGGGGTTTCAGCCTACTTTTTGAGGAAGAGGCCTTTGCCGCTACGGAATCCGGGAAACCTGCCATAATCCCCGGGGATGCCTCCGGCAGTGAATTTATCAAACGGTTGAAGGAAGAGGACCCTGAACTTAGGATGCCCTATGAGAAACCAAGATTGACGGAGGAGGAAATCGAACTACTTTCAAAATGGATAGACCAAGGTGCCAAATGGGGGGAGCACTGGGCGTACTCCTTACCAAAGGAAGTGGCTGTACCGCCAATTACGCAAAAAGCGGGTATGGTAGACGAAGGCGTGGACGGTTTTTTACAAAACGAGATCGACAACTTTGTGTTGGCCCGGTTGGAAAATAAAGGAATTTCACCAAATGTCCCTGCCGACGAACATGTCCTGATAAGAAGACTGGCCTTTGACATTACGGGCCTGCCACCTTCGGAAAAACTATATAGCGATTTTATCGATGGAAAACTTAGCTATGAGAATGTGGTGGACACCTTGTTGTCCCAAAAGACCTTTGGCGAAAAATGGGCTAGCTGGTGGCTGGACCTGGCCAGGTATGCGGATACAAAGGGCTATGAAAAGGACAATGGAAGAACCATGTGGCGCTACAGGGATTGGGTCATAGACGCCTTCAACAAAGATATGCCCTATGATCAGTTTACCATAGAGCAGTTGGCGGGCGACCTATTGCCAGATCCTTCCGTGGACCAATTGATCGCCACGGCGTTTCACAGGAACACTATGAACAATGATGAGGGCGGTACGGACGACGAGGAGTTTCGAGTGGCCGCGGTAATGGACCGTGTGAACACTACCTATTCCGTTTGGCAAAGTACTACGATGGAGTGCGTACAATGTCACTCCCATCCCTATGACCCCTTCAAATTTGAGGAATATTATAAAAGTCTCGCCTTTTTTAACAATACACGGGACGAGGATACCCCGGACGAAAGTCCTAACATCCGCTTTTTTGATGAAGCACAATTAAAAAGCAGGGAGGAGGTCCTTTCTTGGATACAGGAGTACGGCAACCAAAGAACGGCCCAAAAGTATGCCGACTTTCTTCTTTTTAAGGAACCTAAATATTTGGCGCACAATGCCAAGAACTTTGTGAAGGGGGAGCTTGCGGACACCAAATATCTTGCCCTTTGGAAAGACGGTTCCTGTGAACTTAAAAACATCCATACCAACGGGGCATCCTATATGTATATGGAATACAGTGCCCCTTTGAACGGTACTGTAATGACCGTACGGCAGAACGATGCCCAGGGCCAAATACTGGCCCGGTTCAAAATCGATAAAATGGAGGGCAGGTCTATCCGAAGGATACCTTTCAAACCAATCGATGGGCCGGTCGATCTATACATCGAGGCAACGAACGATAACATAAAGGAGCAGGTTTCCACCAGCTTCATAACTTGGTTCGCCTTTTTGGAAGATATACCCGGATCGAACAAGCCCGGCCATGACCAAGTGAACGAAACCTTTTTGGATCTGTTGAATGCCAAAACCGATAAACTGCCCATTATGGTCGAAAATAACGAACAAATGGCGAGGGCGACACAGATCTTTGAGCGGGGCAGTTGGATGACCCTTGGCGATACGGTGCGACCGGGAACGCCCAAATCCTTGAACCCGTTTTCACCGGAATGGCCTGAGAACCGTTTGGGGATGTCCAAGTGGTTGGTCAGCAAGGAGAATCCTTTGACCGCCAGAACCTTGGTAAACAGGGTGTGGCATCAGATTTTTGGAAGGGGGATCGTTGTTTCCCTGGAAGATATGGGAACCCAGTCCGATCCACCAAGCCATCCGGCATTGCTGGATTGGCTGTCCTTACGTTTTATGAACGAACAAGAGTGGCATATCAAATTGCTCGTCAAGGAAATCGTAATGTCAGGTACATACAGACAAAGTTCCGTTGCGACACCGGATATGTACCAAAAGGATCCCCACAATGAATTGTATGCCCGCGGCCCCAGGATACGGTTATCGGCAGAACAGATACGAGATCAGGCATTGGCGGTTTCTGGCCTGTTGAGCGACAAGATGTACGGCCCGGGTGTCATGCCCCCGCAACCCGATGGTGTCTGGCAATCCGTTTACAGCAATGAAAGTTGGGTGGAAAGCAAGGGCGAGGACAGGTATAGAAGGGCCATTTATACCTATCTGAAAAGGACCAGCCCGTATCCTTCCTTTATAACCTTTGATGCCGGTAGCCGGGAGGTCTGCACCATCCGCAGAACCGTCACCAATACCCCCTTACAGGCCTTGGTCACCATGAACGACCCCGTTTATTTGGAAGCGGCCTTTGAATTTGCCAAAATGATGGACAGGGACAATGTGGAAGAAGGAATTGCATGGGGATTTGAAAAGGCGACCCTCTCCAAGATCGATCAAGAAAAACTGGTCGTGCTGAAAACTCTTTATGACGATGCCCTGATGGATTTTGAATCGGGAATGGAAACGGAACTAAATTTTTTGGGCCTGAGCGAAAGACCGTCAAACAGAATAGCGGCCTTGACCGTAGTGGCCAATGCCATCATGAACCTGGACGAATTTTTGACCAAGGCATAATTAAAATGTATCAGTAGGAATATGAAGCCCAATATCGATAGACTTATAGCAGAAAAGATTCAACGGGAACTGGAGGTCAAGACAAGACGCCATTTCATTAAACAATGCGCCACCGGTATGGGCGGTCTCGCCCTTGGCTCCATTTTTATGGGATGCGATCCCTTGGGCCCTCCAAAAAAAGCATCGGGCGCAGCCTCCGGTTTCACAGAACGTGATCTAAATCCCTTGGCTACGTTGCCACCACCTTTTTCGCCCCGTGTGAAGAACGTTATTTATTTGCACATGGCCGGGGCCCCTTCCCAATTGGAGATGTTCGACTACAAACCGGAACTGGCCAAATTGAACAATCAAGAATGTCCCCAATCGCTTTTGGAAGGAAAGAAATTTGCCTTCATCCGCGGTACCCCAAAATTATTGGGGCCACAGGCAACTTTCAAGCAGGAGGGAGAATCCGGGAATTGGGTATCGGACAACCTGCCCCATTTTAAGAAGGTAGTTGACGAGGTCGCTTTTTTGAAGGCCGTGCATACGGACCAGTTCAATCACGGTCCGGCGCAATTGTTCATGCATACCGGCAGTCCAAGGTTGGGTAGGCCCAGTATCGGTTCATGGGTCACCTATGGTCTCGGTTCGGAAAACCAGAACCTTCCCGGTTTTGTAGTGCTTACTTCGGGAGGAAAAGCACCAAGTGCTGGAAAAAGTGTTTGGGGAAGCGGCTTTTTGCCATCGGTATACCAAGGGGTGCAATGCCGGTCCAAAGGAGACCCGGTGCTGTATATAGAAGATCCTGATGGAATCACGCGTGACCTAAAGAAGAAGACCCTACAGGCCATCAACGAGATCAATAAAAAGGAATACGCCAAATATGCCGACCCTGAAATTCTGGCCCGTATCAACCAATATGAAATGGCCTACAGAATGCAAATTGCCGTTCCGGAGGTTATGAACATAAACAATGAGCCCGATTATATCAAGGAAATGTACGGTGTGGAACCCGGTAAGGAATCCTTTGCGAACAATTGCCTTTTGGCAAGAAAACTGGTGGAGGACGGTGTTCGTTTCGTCCAGTTGTTCGATTGGGGCTGGGACGCCCATGGCACGGACCCAAGTACCGCCGTGGACCTAGGATTGAAAAACAAGTGTAGGGAGATAGACAGGCCGATGAGCGCGTTGTTGTTGGACCTGAAACAACGAGGTTTGTTGGAGGACACCTTGGTCGTTTGGGGCGGTGAATTTGGGAGGACGCCGATGCAGGAAAACAGGGAAGGAAAGACCATGGGCTTTAAAGGAAGGGACCATCATGGCGACGCCTTTACCATGTGGATGGCAGGTGGCGGAATCAAAAAAGGGGCGTCGCACGGGCAGACCGATGCAATTGGATTCTCTGGTGTGGACGGTAGGGTATCGGTGCACGATGTGCATGCCACTATTTTGCACCTATTGGGCTTCGACCACGAACAGTTTACCTTCGATTTTCAAGGAAGGCCTTTCCGGTTGACGGATGTGGAGGGCGAGGTCATCCATCAAATCCTGGCCTGATAATGAAAATTTCGGAATCAATAAATTAGAGTTTATGAACGCTTCACGTTACTTGGCCATAATTTTAGCAATATCATCGCTGCTTAGTATGAAAGGTATGGCCCAAGTTGAAAAAAAGGTACTTTTCTTCCAAACCGATTGGGGCCGCACTGATACCATGGATGCATTCTGTGAAAGGACAAAAGCGGCGGGCTATGACGGAATAGAAGTTTGGCTGCCGGGTACCGAAAAGGAACAAAAGGAGCTTATGGAAGCCCTTAGCAAACATGGGCTGCTGGTTGGTTTCCTGAACGGAACCAATAAGTCCCTGCCATTTGAAGAAAGCCTAAAAGCGTATGAAAATCATCTTGAAAAATTGGTCGCTTTGTCCCCTATGTACATCAATTGCCATACTGGGAGCGACTTTTTTTCATTTGAACAGAACAAGGCCTTTATAGAGGTAGCGAATAAAATTTCCAAGAAGCACGATATTCCAATTTACCATGAAACCCACCGGGGTCGATTCAGTTTTAACCTGCCCGATACCCAAAACTATCTTTCCCAAATCCCAGAACTAAAATTGAACCTTGATATCAGCCACTGGATGGTCGTCCATGAGTCGTTGTTGGAAAACAACGGGGAGGATTTAAAGGAGGTGATATCACGTTCAGGTCACTTGCATGCTAGGGTGGGCCATGCCGAAGGACCGCAGGTCAACGACCCCAGGGCACCCGAATGGAAATTGGCCGTGGAGAGACATTTGGATATTTGGGAGGAGTTGATTCGAAAGCATTGGAAAACGCACGATTCGTTTACGCTTACAACGGAGTTTGGGCCTCCAAACTATATGCCCACCTTGCCTTATACAAAAATACCTGTGTCCGATCAATGGCAGGCGAATTTATATATGATGAAAATAATCAAGGAGCGATTGGGGCTTCGGTAGATAAAGAATGGATATATTAAAACAACTTCTGGGAAGGCTACATCCGCTCATAGTACACTTGCCAATCGGTTTCATCATTCTTGGCCTACTTCTTCAGGTCTATGACCGTAAACGTAAGCAATTGGGAAAAGTCATTGCCACCATCTATTTATGGGCCGGTTTTGCCGCTGTGATGGCCTGCCTTACCGGGTATTTACAATATCAGGGCGAAGGCTTTTCGTACGAATCGGTCGCATGGCATCTTTGGTCCGGTGTCGCCACTGCGCTATTTTGTTTTATCATGTGGCTGAGACTTGGGGAAATTCCGTTGGCTAAGCGCTTGGGAAACATCCCTACGGCCGCATTTGCCGGACTTATTTTTATCCTGATATCCTTTACCGGGCATCAGGGCGGTAACATTACCCATGGAGAAGATTATTTGATAGAACCTTTGCCCAATTCCCTAAAAGCTGCCCTTGGGTACGAAGTTTTCGAGGAAAAGGAAATTGTACTATCCGAAGAGGATTGGCAAAATGCCATACTCTATACCGATGTTGTACAACCCATTTTGAACAACAATTGCGTGAGTTGCCATAACCCCAAAAAGGCAAAGGGCGATCTGCTTTTGAATACGCGGGAGGGCATTGAGACAAGTGGTGAAAATGCCCCTGTAGTAAAGGCCAACCACCCAGAAAGCAGCGATCTTTTTAAAAGGATGGAACTACCAAAGGAAGACGACAAGCATATGCCCCCCGACGGAAAAAGACAACCGACCAAGGAAGAAGTGGCTTTGATCGGAGTTTGGATTGAAAACGGCATGTCCTTTGACAAGACCATTGGGGAAATGGGTTTGGAAAAATCGCTGTTTGCATCCTTTTTTCCCAAAACGAAGGAGTTCGATTATCCGGATACAACCGTTGAAGAAGCCCATAGGGACAGTATTTTAAAAGTCAAAGAAACCGGACTACATGTGGAAGCCATCAGTGGGATTACCAATTATTTGAAAGTGTCGGCGTTGAACCTACCAAGTTTCGAGGATTCCAATTTTGAATATCTATTGCCCATTAAGGAGCAGATTGCAGTGTTGGATTTGGGAGGCACTCAAATTTCGGACGCTATTTTCAATAAACTAGCGTCCCTACCCAACCTTACCATTTTAAAGCTAGACAATACCCTTATAACTGGAGACCAAATAGGGCTATTGGCATCCTTGCCACATCTAAAAAGCCTTAATATCTCCCATACAAGCTTTGAGGAAGAACATTTGCCCAAACTAGGTAATTTCGGGCAATTGAAAAAAGTGTTTTTGTTCAATACCGTGGCGGATAAAACCGGCACACTTACCCTTGGGGAAGGAAAAACAATTTTGGAGTATGGTAATTATACCTTGCCACCCGTGGCATCGGACAGCATAGTCTATTAGTGCCGACTTTTAATTTCACCATACCTTTGGCACAATAGGAACGGTCGCATAAGATATAAGGTGTTTGCGCAATAGTTTATTATAGAAGGATAAAGCAAAGATTTTAATTGACCGAATAGCTCACAAAGGCCAACTTTTTACTGTCCGGACTCCAAGATGGAACATTAATGGTTCCTTGGCCTCCAAAGAAAACGGGGGTAATATCTCGAATTTCCTTGGTTTTCAAGTCCATAAGTCTGAGTTTGACCTGTTTTCCAAACAGGTGACTTTGTTTTTGGTCGGTAGTATAGGCGATATAGACAATCCATTTTCCATCCGGTGATGGGTGCGGGAACCAATTAGAATTTTCATCGAATGTCAACTGTTCCGGTCTTTTACCATTGGCCAACATCCTCCAAATTTGCATGTGTCCTGTTCTGTAGGAATTAAAGTAGATATACTTTCCATCTGGGGAATACTCTGGGCCATCGTCCAATCCCTCTGCAGTGGTAAGTCTTTTTTCCTTGCCGCCATTGACACCAATAGTATATACGTCATAATTGCCATTACGTTCCGCACAATAGGCAAGTGTTTTTCCGTTTGGTGACCAGCCATGCCAATAAGAAGGAACGTTAGCGGTTATGCGCTTTGGTTCCCCGCCCTTTATGGGCATGATGAAGATGGCCGATTTATAGGATTTGGAGGAAGGGTTTTCTTTGTCGTTGTGGCTTAGGGCCAACCACTTATTATCTGGCGAAATGCCATGGTCATTGTTGCATTTATCGGCAAAACCGGTATCTAATTTTTTTAAATCCGTTGTTTTTAAATCCAAGGTGTATAGCAATCCTTTGCTATTTACTATGAGATGGCCATCCGGATGCCAATTTGGAGCCTCAAAATGGTTGTTTATGCTCAATACGGTTTCGATGAGACCCGTTTCAATGTCTACGGTTTGTATGTAGCTGGTCGTATCTATTTTGTTTTCAGGTGGATGATCGTAGAAATGCATGGACTGGCCAACCATCTTCCATTCACCATCGAACTTTTCTAAAAAACGGACTTCATAGGAAAGGCTTTCTTTACCTTGAACGTCCACCGAAACTTCATTATGTCCTACTGTTGCAGAATTCCCATCAATACGTATTCTGTGGTTGCTGTGAAAAGCAAACCCTCCATTGCCCATCATATTTGAAGGCGGATCTATCATTACAGATACGGGAATATCAATAAAGCTGCCATCCGGTCTGGACATGACATTGATGGCATTGGGAGTAGCTTCCCAGCATTCTGCATGTCCTTCCCTGTCCCCCAGTCGCCATGTGAGTCCTTCCTTTTCCAAGAGTTTTATTATTTCTAAAGAGTCCTTTTGCCTTTGGGAGTGTATTGCTGTACAAAAGAGCATAGCAAAAAGGGATGTCAAAATACTATGAAATGGCCCTAATTTCAATATTGCCCAAAATTTCAGGTTTTCTTTCATGGTAATCTGTATTATGTACCTTTTATAAAAGTACATTTTAATTACACCAAACAGGAAACCTTACTTGTTTTGTTTGTAAAGGGGAATAAAGGGTTAGAGTTGGCTTTACTTGTTCACGCTGATCATCACAGCTTCACAACTCTGGAGGTCCGAGTTCAAAATTAAGTTTTCGGATTTTGACCCATCCGAAATTTCCACGGAAACCGTATTGGGAGGGGCATCGCCCAAATTGTGCGCATAAAGGAACAAATCATTGGATTTATTCGGATTAAGCTTCACCTTAAATTCGCGCTTGTAATAGGTCAAATAGTGTTTGGATACGACCGGTGAACCATTTAGGTATATGGATACAATGTCCCCATCCTGTCTTCCATGGTCCCAAATTTTTATGGTAATATCCTCACTGTCAAAGGAAAGCTCTTCAGTGTAGGAAATTTTCCTGCCCTCGAACTCGGCCCTAACCGGATTTTCCTTTTTAGGCGGATTACTCGTCGTATTGGAGGAAATCGCCTGGATCTTATCTCTTTTATCCCTTTGTTTTTTTCTAAGTTCTCGTTTTTCCTTTCGGGTCAATTCCCGCTTTGTCTCTTGCGCTTCTTCCCGCTTTTTATTCCGCTCGTCCGATGCTTTATTAGTAATTGAAAAAAATGGGGTTACGAACTTGGCAATGTTGTATTTGTCGTCTGGAAACAGTTCAATGCCCACTACTTGATATTGGTTTCCGGATCCAATATTCTTTGCCAGTCCTATTCCGCTGGCCATACCCGTGTTTTTAAAGGACCCCAGTTCCTGTACCACCATTTCGTTACGTACTAGAAAAAACCGAATGGACTTATCCTGACCAATATTTTGGGTAATCCATTCCAAGGAAACCTCCTGCGGTATGGACCAAACCGTGCTTTGGTCTGGGTTCGTTATCTGAATGCTGGATTTGCCTTCCTGTGAATTGCCAATAGTACAATTGAAACAAAACAATAATGTAATTAGAAAGGATTTCATGTATAATCTGAAAATCAAAATAGTAGCACTTTGTTATGTTGAATAAAGCTATAAAAACATCTGGTCGTAAGTATAACGCCAATTCCTCAAAAATGTTGGGTCAGGTTAAACCTAAAAGGTTTGGTCTATTGTCAGTTGGAAATATTGGAGAGGGGATAATGGCCTTGTATTTTTTAAAACACTATTTTTATGGGACATAGAAATAAACATCCTTACAATGACTACAAGAAGAAAATTCATAGAAAATATAGCGGTTTCATCCCTTGGCGTTTCGTTACTGAGTAATCCAACAAAACTTTTCGCTTCGTCCAAAGAATATTATGATGGTCCCGTTTTAAGAGTGGCCATTATGGGGTTGGGTAGTTATGGAACCAGGGTCGCGGAAGCCATGCGTGATTGTAAAAAGGCGAAATTGGTGGGTGTGATTAGCGGTACGCCGTCAAAAATTACCGATTGGCAGTCCAAATACGGTATCCCTAAAAAGAACTGTTACAATTACGAAAATTTTGACGCCATAATAGATAATGACGATATAGATGCAGTCTATGTAATTACACCGAACGGTCTTCATTGTGAACAGACCATTCGGGTGGCAAAGGCTGGAAAGCACGTTATTTGCGAAAAACCGATGGGAGTGAATGCCGAGGAAGGACAAAGAATGGTGGATGCCTGTAAGGCGGCCAACGTAAAATTGTTGATCGGTTATAGGATGCATTTTGAACCCAAGACGGTGCATGTTATCCAAATGCGGAAGGATGGCGAATTTGGTCAGCCAAAGTTTTTTCAAGGTCAGTCCGGATTTGTGATCGGAGACCCCACACAATGGCGATTAAATAAGGAGCTTGCCGGTGGCGGTGCCATGATGGATATTGGAATTTACTCCATTAATGGGGCAAGGTATATCCTTGGTGAAGACCCTATCTGGGTGACCGCACAGGAAACCAAGACCGATCCGGTGAAGTTTAAGGAAGGGGTAGATGAGACGATTCAGTTTCAAATGGGTTTTCCAAGTGGGGCGGTTGCCAATTGTTTGTCTACTTATAACATGAACAATTTGGACCGATTCTTCATGACTGGAACCAAGGGCTGGATGGAAATGAAGCCATCCACCGGGTACGGGCCCATTCAAGGACGCACTCACAAGGGTGAACTGGACCAGCCGCACTATACCCATCAAACGTTACAAATGGACGGTATGGCGGAACTTATTTTTGAGGGAAAACAACCTATAGTGCCAGTTGATGGGGAAGAAGGGGTGAAGGACATGAAAATCATCGATGCCATTTTTAAGGCGGCAAAAAGTGGGGATAAAGTTATGGTCGAAATTTAAAATTTATTTCCGGTCCCATAAAAGAGAGGTATCAATCAGAATTTATATTTCAGGGTTAACTAGATTGGTCAACGGTTCTCCCTTTGAAAATTGAATGATGTTCAAAGCTGCCAATCGTGACATTTCGTTGCGAGCTTCTATGGTTGCGGAACCGATGTGGGGAGTGATCGCCACATTTTCCATATGCAATAGGGGATTGTTTTTCTTCATGGGCTCTGGGTTGGTAACATCGAGACCGGCGCCCCAGATGACATGATTTTGCAAAGCGTCGATGAGACTTTTCTCATCGTGAAGACCTCCTCTGGCCGTATTTATAAAAATGGCCGATGGTTTCATTTTTGAAAAGGCATCGGCATTAAAAAGTCCTTTTGTTTCATTTGAAAGCCCGGCATGAACGGATAGTACATCGCTTTCTTTCAATAATTCCTCAAAGGATACATAACTAGCATCTAGCTCTTTTTCCATCTCCGGGTTGGGTGTCCTGTTATGATAGATGACATTCATGTCATAAGCTCCATGGCAACGTTTGGCAAATGCACTTCCTATTCGTCCCATCCCCAAAATGCCCACTGTTTTTCCCTTTAGTTCTATGCCTAAATTGGCTTGTGGCCTAAAATGTCCCCAATCCCCTGATATGATTTTTTTATGCATATAGAACATTTTTCTGGAGACGGCCATCATCAGACCAAAAGCGATGTCGGCCGTGGCATCGGTCATGGCATTTGGCGTATTGGTAACCGGAATGCCCAATTCTGCCGCTTTCTTTATATCGATATTGTTATAGCCCACGGCAAACTGTGAAATGAGCTTTAAATGTTTGTTCCGTTCTAGAAAATCGGCATCCAACGTATAAATACTTGAGGACAATAATACATCGTGTTTCTGGGTGGCTTGGATGAGTTGTTCCCTGGTCATGGGGATGTCATTCATCCAAACAGTAACATCCAAACCTTCTTTTTTTAGCATGTCTATACCCAAGGGAGGAAAGTTCAAGGAAACCAATACTTTCATGACGGTAGTTTTTGGGCTAGTTGTATGGTAAAAGTTCTATTTTTCTAAAATCGATGGGGTGACTGTTGGATTGCAGGGAAATATAGCCACTTTTTACCGTGGAATCACCTTCCTTGATAAAGGCCCTTGCAAATTCGTTTTCTGGATCATATACGGGATTTGTATAGCTCATGATTTCCTCCCCGTTCACAAAATGCTTCATTTTTCCGTCTTGTACATCAATTTCAACCGTTATCCATTGATCTCCGTGGAAGGTTTTGGCCACTTTGGCCGGGTTGCAGAACAGGTCGCTTCGTTTCCCATCTATCTCTACCTTCATACCTATACCGCAAATAGCGCCTAAGGGCCGTTCATCGGTACCATTGCCCCCGTGCAGATTGTACTCCAGACAAATGGGAAAACCTTGGTTCAATTCAACGGTGCTGGGCGGTTGGGTGTGTATTTGTACCCCACTGTCCCTATAGCCCCATTCCGGGGCACCGGGAGCGGTTTCGCCCACAAACCGATATTCTACTTTTAACCGGTAATTGGACAATTCCTTATCATAGAAAAGTGCACCGAAGCGCTCGCCAAATTCGGGGCCGTATGCGTTATAGCGTATTTTTAAGATACTGTCCTCCACCCTAAAAGTATTCCCGAAATTTTTTCCTAATGGATATCCGCTTATCTTCATGGTCCAACCGTTGAGGTCTTCACCATTGAAAATAGGTATCCATTGGTTTTGGGCATCCTCAGGCTGCATAGTTCCATTTTCCTCTTTTTTCTCCTTACAGCTTGTTAGAAAAACCAGGCCTATAAATGAGAGTGTTTTAATAAGGTTGATTATGTACTTCATTGTGTTTCAGTATTTGATTTTAAATGTAGCAATAATCTATCGCTAGCTACAAAAATAATTTATGGAATATTTCCAATAATATGGATTTAATCCATAAATTAGTTTTCCTTTTTGATTGATGATGGACAAGACGATTTTACATTTGGATTTGGATACGTTTTTTGTGTCCGTAGAGCGCAGGCTTGACAGTAAACTGCTGAAGAAACCCATTCTTGTGGGCGGGCTGAGTGACCGTGGCGTGGTAGCGGCATGTAGTTATGAGACCCGTGGATATGGTGTACATTCCGGCATGCCCATGAAAATGGCCAAGGAACTTTGCCCCGAAGCGGTGCAGATTAGGGGAAACGCAGGCACCTACAGTCAATTTTCAGATGTGGTCACTGATATTATCAAGGAGAGTGTGCCCCTTTTTGAAAAGTCCAGTATCGATGAATTCTATGCGGATCTTACAGGGATGGACCGTTTTTTTGGTGCCTATAAATATGCATCGGAATTGAGGCATAGGATTACGAAAGAAACAGGGCTTCCTATTTCCTTTGGCCTATCCGTGAACAAGGTGGTTTCCAAAGTGGCGACCAACGAGGCGAAGCCCAACAATCAATTAAAAATAGATTATGGACTGGAAAAGCCTTTTTTGGCGCCGCTCTCCATAAAAAAGATTCCCATGGTAGGGGATAAGACGTATCAGACCCTTCGAAACCTTGGGTTGCGAAAGGTACGGACCATACAGGAAATGCCTATGGATGTTATGCAGAGGGTGTTGGGAAAAAACGGCCGTGTCATTTGGAAAAGGGCCAACGGAATAGATCATTCCCCAGTGGTTCCCTTTTGTGAGCGAAAGTCTATTTCTACTGAACGTACCTTTGATCAGGATACCATTGACGTGGCAAAGCTGAAGGGTATCCTTATTGCCATGACGGAGAATTTGGCCTACCAGCTTCGTAGGGGAGAAAAATTAACGGCCTGTATTACGGTAAAGATTCGTTATTCCGATTTTAACACCTACTCCAAACAGTTACGGATACCCTATACCAGTGCCGATCACATTTTGATTCCCAAAATTTTGGAGTTGTTCAGGGTATTGTATAACCGAAGGTTATTGGTGAGGCTTATTGGCATTCGGTTCAGTCATTTGGTATCGGGCAATTATCAGATCAATCTTTTTGACGATACCGAGGAGCGGTTGAACTTGTACCATGCCATGGACCATATTCGAAATCGCTTTGGGGAAAAAAGTGTCATCCGTGCCTCCGCCATGGGAAAGAATACCATTGGGCGTATGCACAATCCGTTTGATGGCCGGCCACCGATTGTACTGGCACACAGGAAACAGTAAAAATTAGTTATTGGTTTTTAGTTGTTAGTTTTTAGAAATAAATGTTATTGATTACCAACAACCAACAACCAACAACCAACAACCAACAACCAACAACAAACAACGAAAAACGAACAACTATCTATTTAAACTGTCACACATATTACAGTTTGCGCTACGGAACCTTTTCCGAGGAGGAACTATTGGACCTGGCCCAAAAGAACGGGGTAACAAAATTGGTGCTCACAGATATCAACAACACGTCCGCTGCGCTGAATTTTGTACGTAAGGCCCCTGAATACGATGTGAGTCCCCTATTGGGGGTTGATTTTAGGAATGGTGTGGATTATTGTTTTATAGGTATTGCCAAAAACAACGAAGGTTATTTGGAATTGAACAATTTCCTATCCAAACATCTTCATGAGGAAAAGGAATTTCCCTTCCGGGCCCCACGCTTTCAAAATGCCTATGTGGTATATCCTTTTGAAAAGGTCCTGCTCAATGAACTAGTACATTTTGAGGCACACGAGTTTATAGGAATATCGATTGCCGACTTACGGAAGTTGCCATTTTCGAGGATAAGGGAATTGAGGGACAAGTTGGTGGTGCAACAACCGGTGACCTTCCGGAATAAGGGCGATTTCAATGCCCATAGATTGTTAAGGGCCATTGACAATAATATGCTGTTAAGCAAATTGGACAAAACGGAGGAAGGCAACGAGGATGAAAAAATGTATCCTATTAAAAATTTAGTAGCGGCCTTTTCTGAATACTCCTTTATTCTTGAAAACACGGAAAAGTTGTTGAATACCTGTTCCATCTCTTTTGATTTTTCCAAGGAACGAATTTCCCAGAACCTACAAACCTACACGGGTTCCAAGGAAGAGGACGAGCGGATGATCGAGCGCTTGTGTCTCGAAGGCTTGCCGTATCGTTACCAGGAAGTGGGGGAGGAAATCATGGAGCGTTTGAAGAAGGAGTTGGGGCTGATCAAGGAAAAAGGTTTTGTTTCCTATTTCCTGATCAATTGGGATATTGTTTCCTATGCACGAAAACGCGGATTCTTTTATGTGGGCAGGGGTAGTGGCGCGAATAGTATTGTAGCTTATTTATTGCGGATTACCGATGTGGACCCCATGGAACTCGACCTATATTTTGAGCGCTTCATAAACCTCTATCGAACCAACCCCCCGGATTTTGATATCGATTTTTCACACCATGATCGACCGGTGATGACCCAATATATATTTGACCGTTTTGAGCATGTGGCCCTTTTGGGTACCTACGTTACTTTTAAGGAAAGGGGCGTTATCCGTGAGTTGGGGAAGGTATTTGGACTTCCTAAAAACGAAATCGATTTTCTCGCCGAAGGAAGGTTCGATCCGGGAAAGCTTGATGAGGTGGCACGGTTGGTGTTGAAATATGGTAGGTTGATCATGGGAATGCCCAATTATCTAAGCATTCACGCTGGAGGTATTTTGATCAGTGAAAGGCCCATACATTGGTTTTCGGCCACGCATTTGCCCCCTAAAGGGTTTCCTACCACACAGTTTGATATGGTCATAGCTGAGGATGTAGGATTGTATAAGTTCGATATTTTGGGTCAAAGGGGATTGTCAAAGATCAAGGAGTCCTTGGAGATCATCGCCTATAACCGTATTGGCAATACCGAAGAAATCGACATCCACGATGTCAAAAAGTTCAAAAAGGACCCCAGAATCAACAACCTTATCAAGACGGCCCAATGCATGGGATGTTTTTATGTAGAATCCCCCGCCATGCGAATGTTATTGAAAAAATTGGAGGTGGATAATTATCTGGGCCTTGTGGCCGCCAGTTCCATCATTAGGCCCGGGGTAGCCAAAAGCGGTATGATGCGTGAATATATACTCAGGCATAGGGAAAAGGGGAGAACAGCAGAGAAGGCACATCCCGTGATGCTAAATATTATGCCGGAGACCTACGGGGTCATGGTGTATCAGGAAGATGTAATCAAAGTAGCCCATTATTTTGCCGACCTTGATTTGGGCGAAGCCGATGTGTTACGACGAGGGATGAGCGGAAAGTTTCGCTCGCGGGAAGAATTTGAAAAGGTACGTTTAAAATTTATCGAAAATTGCCGAAAAAAGGGAGAACCGGATAGTGTTATTTTTGAGGTTTGGGAGCAGATAGCCAGTTTTGCCGGCTATGCCTTTGCAAAAGGGCATTCTGCCTCATACGCAGTGGAAAGCTATCAAACCCTGTTTTTAAGGGCCTATTATCCGTTGGAGTATATGGTGGCGGTTCTCAATAACGGAGGAGGTTTCTACCGTGCGGAATTCTATGTGCACGAAGCCCGGATGCTGGGGGCGACAATTCATCCACCGTGTGTTAATAAAAGCAACCATAACAATGTTATTTATGGCAAATCTATTTACTTGGGACTGGGCTATTTGCGGGATTTGGAAAGCAGGGTTGCGGAACGTATCCTAAGGGAAAGGACTCGGGAAGGGAAGTTTGCCTCCTTGGAGGATTTTTTGGATCGTGTGGTCATATCCATAGAACAGATAAGTATTCTCATACGGATCGATGCATTCCGGTTTACGGGAATCAACAAGCATCAATTATTGTGGAAGGCCCATTTGTTTTTGAACAAAGGAACAAAGTTGGAACATCCAAAGCTTTTTCCGGCCGTACATCAAAATTTTAAGATTCCTCAATTGCATACCAGTAATCAAGAGGACGCCTTTACCCAATTGGAACTGTTGGGTTTTTGTCTGTGCAGTCCGTTCGAACTCTTGGCGGAACCTCCAAAAAACACCAACGGGAGTAAAGATTTAATGAATTATGTAAACGGTTATATAGACATTTATGGGTATTTGGTTACGGTGAAAAATACGAGTACCCATACAGGAAAGCGCATGCATTTTGCCACATTGGTGGATCAGCAGGGGATGGTTTTCGATACGGTCCTTTTTCCGCCCGTAGCGGCCAAGTACTTTTTTAGGGGTAGGGGCATTTATCGCTTTTACGGAAAGGTGGTGAGCGAGTTCGATTTTTTGAGCATCGAGGTGGTCAAGATGCGAAAGGAGGATTACATTCCCGATCCGCGCTATGCGGACATGAAAACGAGCAATAGGGTTTTTTCCGAAAAAAAGAACTCAATTACTCATTCGGAACTGAAGCCGGAATAGAGAAAGTACAAATAGGAATGAAACGCTTCTAGTAAAAAAGAAGTAACAAAGTATAAATGGCAAGAAGGATGAAACACTTTTTCATAATGTATTGGATTTGGTGTTTGTTTAAGTATGCCACTAAAGTAGGTACAACAGACGCATTCTAGGCAAACTCTTCGAACACCAGAGGGAAATAATCGGTAAAAACCATTTTTCCTTCTTTGGGACACCAAAAAGTGTGGATGGATGGTCACATACCTCATTTTAAATTAAACTAATCATAAAGTAGGGGTAACGTACCTCGTTCTTGTAAAGGATTGCTTTTGAGCGAAAATCAAAAAATCAATAAAAAAGAGCCAGCGGCAACAGGCTCTTTAATATGTTGTTTAACTTGAATGGGGCAAGTAAAGACTGCAAATGGAGGGATTGAATGAAAAAGCCTCCGATATTCGGAGGCTTTTTTAATGGTTTCGGGGTGACAGCTAATTCCATCCACCACCTAGGGCCTTGTAGATATCTACACGTGCCACCAACTGGTCCCTTTTGGTTTCCACCAGTTCCATTTTGGATTCAAGCGCCTCCCTTTGGGTAAACAAAACCTCTATGTATTCAATTCTTGCCGATTGGAACAATTGGGTTGAAAGGTTTATGGATTCCGTTAAGGCCTCTACCTGCTGGGCCTTTAAATCATAGGTTTTTTTGAGGTTTTCAATGTTGGATAATTGATTCGCAACCTCAATGTAGCCTTGAAGAATCGATTTTTCATATTCATAGACCGCCTGTACCTGTCTGGCATTCGCCGTATTGTATTCGGCCTTGATGGCATTTCGGTTTATCAAGGGGGCAACCAAATCGCCCACCGCCGAATATAAAAGGGACTGCGGGGTTTCTGTCAGGTATTTGGGTTTAAATGCCTGAAGTCCCACCCCGGCTTTTATCCCAATCGAAGGATAAAAATTGGCTCTCGCCACCTTAATGTCCAGTTTGGCAGCCTCCAACTCAAATTCCGCCTTGCGGATATCGGGCCTGTTCTGAAGCAATTGTGCAGGTATACCGGCATTAATCGGGTCGATCGGACTTTCTATGAATCCCTCGGAATTTCTTTCGATTCGTTGGGGTGACCTACCGATAAGAAAATTCAGTTTGTTCTCCGTCTCTACGATCTGCTGCTGCACCTCAAATTTATGGCTTTGGTTCTTTAGGACTTCGGCCTCAAACCTACGTACCGCAAGTTCGGTTGCCCTTGCCGCCTGCTTTTGAAGACGTACCATCCTTAAGGCATTTCCTTGTATTTCAAGGTTTTGCTCAATAATGGCCAATTGATTGTCCAAAGCGATCAGCTCGTAATAGGAATCGGCTATCTCTGCAATGAGACTTGTGACCATAAAGTTTTTGCCCTCTACGGTAGCCAAATACTCCATGACCGCTGCCTTTTTTGAGTTTCGTAACTTTTTCCAAACATCCAGTTCCCAAGAAGCGAAAATCCCGGTGGAATAATTTGTCAAAGGCTCTGGAAATTTCTCATCCTCCCGAATGTTCAGGTTTTTTTCAACCGCACCGTTTCGGGTGTATTCCCCCACTTTTTCGACTTCAGCACCTGCTTTGACATCAACAAAAGGTAGGTATTCCCCCTTTCTTGCCTTCACTTCATTTTGTGCAACATCGATCTGTTGCAGCATAATATTCAGCTCTTGGTTGTTTACCAAGGCAGTATCGATCAACGATACAAGGTAGGGATCGGAAAAGAATTCCCGCCACTTTGTTTTTGCGGTGTTCAAGGTGTCATTGGACAAAGAGCGATAGGTTTTTGGAAGGCTTTTGTCCTCCTGCTTTAATGATCTGCTGGGAACACAGGAATGTAAAAGGCCCAATAATACTATACAGACGAAAAGCGAACTAGAGCTTTTGATTTTAGGTATTCTGCAGTTATTCATCGTCGTTTCTTTTTGTTAGTTTTTTCAAGAGTTTTTTCATTTCCCTTAGGGCCGTTTTGGTCCTGCTTTCTTCTTCAGAAATTCTCATGAACTCCTCAGAAACAGGTTCGCTGGATTCACCTTTAATGAGACTTCGGCCATCCGCCATTTTGGCGAAAATATAGTAAAGACCAGGAATGATCAGTACACCGAAGAGGGTTCCCATCAGCATTCCGCCCATGGCAGAACCTCCAATGGTCCTGTTACCTATAGCGCCCGCTCCGTGTGCGATGACCAAAGGTATAAGTCCGGCGATGAAGGCGAAGGAAGTCATAAGAATGGGTCTAAACCGAACTTTGGCCCCTTCAATGGCGGAGGCCAAAATAGTACTCCCCTGCCGCCTTTTCTGAACGGCGAACTCCACGATCAGCACCGCGTTTTTTCCAAGTAGACCTACCAACATGATAAGTCCTATTTGGGCATAGACGTCATTGGCAAGTCCCATCGCCTTGAGCATTACAAAGGACCCAAAAATACCTACGGGCAGTGAGAGTAAAATTGCAAAAGGTAAAAGGAAACTCTCGTATTGGGCAGCGAGAACAAAATAGACGAAAATTAAAACTACTATGAATACATAAAGCGATTCATTTCCTCTTCTTGATTCATCATAGGATAGACCCTCCCAATCTACATCATATCCGCGTGGAAGCGTTTTTTCCGCTACCTCCTTGATCGCTTCAATGGCATCGCCACTTGTAAATCCTTTTGCAGGAAGTCCTCTGATGGATGCCGAATTGTAAAGGTTGTACCGGGTAATTTCATTGGGTCCCAAACGTTTTTCCATCGTCATAAACGCAGAGTAGGGTACCATTTCGCCTTCCTCGTTCTTTACGAACAATTTTTCCAGATCGGATGGCAACGCTCTGTACTCGGGAGCGGCTTGGGTGTATACCTTGAAGAACCTTCCAAAACGAATAAAACCTTGCTCATAGGTACTCCCGATCAAAATGTTCAGGTTTTCCATGGCCTTGTCTATACTCACTCCCTTCTGCATAGCAATTTTGTTGTTGATCTTCAATTCATATTGCGGATAGTTGGCAGAGTAGAAAGTGAAAAGTCCGATAATCTCCTTCCTTTCCGATAGGGCTTCCATGAAGTCATTGTTGATACGTTCAAACTCATGGTAATCGGTTCCGTCCGTTTTATCCAAAAGACGAAGGGAAAACCCCCCGGAAGATCCAAATCCGGGAACGGCAGGTGGTTCAAAGTATTCGATTACCGCTCCCAAATCCTTGGTTTCCTCTTCCAGTTCCTCCATGATTTCATGAACGGAATGGTGCCGTTCCGACCATGGTTTTAAGTTGATCAAACAGGTACCCGCATTGGAACCACGGCCCTCTGTCATAATCTCATAACCTGCTAGGGATGAAACCGACTCCACACCCTCTGTTTCCTCACATATCTGTTGCAATTTTCTGGCAACATCATTGGTACGTTCCAATGTTGATCCTGGAGGTGTTTGGATAATCGCATAGATCATACCTTGATCTTCATTGGGTATAAATCCGGAGGGCAAGGTTTTGTTCGTGAAAAATATACCTACACAAAATGCAATAAGGATACCAAAGGTCAATACCCTTCTGGCTACGATACGGTCCAATACCTTCCCATATTTACCGGTCAATTTTTCGAATCCACGGTTGAACCAATCTATAAATTTGTCCAGCGGGGATTTCTTTCTTTCCTTTCCATGGTTGTTTTTTAAGATCATGGCGCAAAGAACGGGTGTCAATGTAAGGGCCACTACTGCGGAAATGACGATAGATCCTGCCATGGTAATGGAAAACTGGCGATAGAATACGCCTACTGGTCCGGTCATAAAGGCAATGGGGATAAATACGGAAACCATTACCAAGGTAATAGCGATGATAGCGCCCCCAATTTCATTGACGACCACCTTAACGGCCTCGAATGGGCCAACATGTTTTTCTTCCATTTTGGCATGGACGGCCTCCACGACCACAATGGCGTCATCCACCACAATACCAATGGCCAAAACCAAGGCAAATAAGGTTATCAGGTTTATGGACAGACCAAATAGCTGCATTACGAAAAACGCACCTATGAGGGATACGGGAACCGCAATAATGGGTATTAAGGTGGAACGCCAATCGCCCAGGAATAGGAATACCACAATGGCCACCAGGATAAAGGCATCCCTTAGTGTATGCAGTACCTGTTCTATGGAAGCATTCAAGAAACTGGATACGTCGTAACTGATTTTATAATCTAGGCCGGAAGGGAGGTCCTTCTCCAGTTCGGTAAGTTTGTCCTTTACGGCATCGATAACATCACTGGCATTACTTCCAAAAGTCTGTTTCAAAACTATGGATGCCGATGGTTTACCATCTAGATTGGAATAAATATCGAAAAATTCACTTCCCAGCTCTACATCGGCCAAATCACCAAGTTTCAAGATTTCTCCCTCTTCGTTGGCCTTGATGATAATTTCCTCGTATTGTTGGGGTTCGTTATATCGGTCTTGATACATCAACACATACTCCAAGGATTGCGAGGTCTTACCCGAGCTCTGTCCGATCCTACCCGGTCTGGCCAAAATACTTTGTTCCTCCATTGCGGTGAGGATTTCCTCGGCAGAAACATTGTATGCCCGCATACGGTCCGGCTTTAACCAAACACGCATCGCGTATTTACGGCTACCCAATATTTGCGCACTCGCAATACCGTCAATTCTTTGTATCTCTGGAATCATCTTGGTATATGCGTAGTTGTAGAGGAAGAGCTCATGGTCATCCACGTTATCACTGTAAAGGTTAACGTACATAAGCATACTGGGCTGTATTGGAGTTATGATAACCCCTTCCCTTTGCACGAGGTCGGGCAGGTTAGGCATCACTTGGTCCACACGGGTCTTTACCCGCACAACAGCTTGATCGGGATCTGTGCCCGGTTCAAAGATAATCCGTATGGTCGCCTCACCGGCACTGGTAGCATCGGAAGCGATATACCGCATACCCTGTACCCCATTTATGGCCGTTTCCAAGGGGATTAGTGTGGACTTTACCAGAACGTCCGCACTGGAACCTGGATAGGCAATGAAAATATTTACCGTGGTAGGGGCAATTTCTGGGAACTGTGAAATAGGCAATTGCTTTATGGAAAGCAAGCCTACAAATACGATTATTACCGATATGACAATAGCCAAGACCGGTCTCTTGATAAATTTACTGAACATAATAATTTATATTAATTCTGATTATTCGGCATAAACAGCCAACTTGGAAATCACCTCGTTCGGCTCCGCAAACTCGGTATTGATTTTTTCCTTGTTCTTGACCATTCGTATGCCATCCAGTAAAATTTTATCTTTTGGACTTACGCCTTTACTAACAACAAATAAGTGTGGAAGTTCTGCTGCAACGGTAATTTCAGTCTGATGTACCACGTTATCTTCGTCGATTACAAAAACATATTTTTTGTCCAGGATCTCAAAAGTGGCCTTTTGGGGAATAATGATAGCATCTTTAAAAGGGATGGTCATGAGAATGCTTCCGGTCTCACCATGTCTAAGAATTCTATCAGGATTGGGAAAAGTGGCCCTAAAGGCGATATTTCCTGTTTCATTGTTAAATTCGGCTTCAATGGTCTGCACGATACCCTTTTGATTGAACTGTTTGTTGTTAGCCAACAAAAGGCCTACGGATTTTTTATCGCCTTTATCCTTGCTCATGATATAGTCAAGGTATTCGGCTTCCGGTACGTTAAAGTATACCCACATCTCGGAATTATCGGATAGGGTGGTCAATAGCTCCCCTTCATCAAGTAAACTACCTTCCCGAACGTGAAGGTGGTCCATGATACCATCAAAAGGTGCGCGAACATCTGTAAATCCAAGATGTGTCTGGGCCAATGCTACCTCTGCTTTTGCTTTTTCCAAAGTCGCTTTGGCCATGGCAAGCTCATTGGCGGAGACCACATTGCCATCGGCCAGTAATTGGGTGTTATTTAGCTCTATTTCGGCAATTTTGGCTTCGGCCTCTGCCTTTTGTAAATCGGCTTGATAAACATTGGGCATGATGTTGAACATCTTTTGTCCTTTTTTTACGAACTGGCCTTCATCTACATGAATTTCCTTTAAGTACCCTTTTTCAAGGGCTCTCAATTCAATATGTCGAATGGAGTGAATTTGCGCTACATAATCTTTGGTAATGGAAGTGTCTTTTTTTATGGGACTGGTAACCAAAAATTTGGTGTGGTCCTCGTGGGTTTCTTTTTTGGAGTTACAGCTAGATAGGCCTAAAACAACCAGAAGACCTATAATCATGGGAATTCTCCTCATAATTTTTTATTTAGAAAATAATTTAAACTTAGAATTTTGATGTCAACCAACAATTGGATAAACCTATTTTAGGAACCCCGTTGAATGGATTTTTTGAAGAATGTCAATACCTATAATTATTGACGGTAAAAATTCTATAGCCTAAATACCTGATACCTGATGTATCTTCTAAATGGAAGTGTTGCTTCCAATGCACTCGATAAGGCATTGGATTTTTTTGATCTGTAGAGAAAGGACCACAGGATATGGGACAGTAGCAAAAAGGAATAGGTGATGTTCGCTAACTGTTTGTTGTTTTCTTTGGATGAATCTGAATGTCTTACCTCTTCCTCTTGCTCTTCGGTTTCTGCAACCTCGATCGCAAGTTTTTTGTCACTGGATAATGTGTTGATGGCAACCTGGGCTTGCTGGTCTACATCTTTGAATTGGGAAAAGGTTTCCTTAGAATCCAGTTTTATGGAATCCTCTAACTTTAAATTGGAATGAACAAAGCAAAGCCCGCACAACAAGGTGAGCATAAAAGGCAAGGAATATTTAAAAAAACTTTGTTTCATTTGGGAGGCGAAATTATATCAAGAAAATACTGCTTACAAAATGTGCTTGTTAAAAAAATGTAAAAATCGATAGAAAAGTGATTAATGAAGTTTATAGGTAAATTTTTTGCGCCTTCCACAATTTATTTGACCAATTGTTTGCGAATATTGATGGTCAATTCTAAGAATTTGGGTAATCATGTTTGTCGGAACTATTCTTGTTTCTCCATGGCCCCCTGCATTTCCTTATGTTGTTTATATTTGATATGACCACCTAACTTTAAATAATATGAAATCAATATGGCTAAATTTACCGGTTAAGGATATTGAAGTTTCCAAGACTTTTTTTAAACAAATTGGGTTTAGGGAGAATCCCATGCATGCCCATGCCGATCATATAGGAAGTTTTTTGATTGGTGAAAACGACTTTGTTTTAATGCTTTTTCCAGAAAATGCCTTTCAGCATTTCGCCCAGACGGTTATTTCAGATACAACTAAGGGTTCTGAGGTGTTGATCAATATAGATGCACAATCCAGAACGGAGGTAGATGAAATGAGGATACGCGTAAAAGAGGCAGGGGGAAGGATATTCGCCGAACCCGCCGAAGTAGATGGTTGGATGTACGCCATGGGGTTTATCGATAGGGACGGGCACCGTTGGAGCATGCTGCACATGGAAATGGATAAAATGCCGAAATAGTTTGGATTTATTGGCACCGCCAAAGAGTTAAATTCCCCGTATTCTATCATCAAAACAACTGTTTTGGGCTGATTTTAATTGGGAAATGGTCTTAAATGCGCAATCGAAGAAATTCCCATTCAAAGGGTTTTACCAATGATTTTAAGGTCTTTAATTTTTTAAGTTCAAATTTAATGGTTGGTTGTGTCTCCAGTACCTGTTCATCTGTTTCATCATTGACTGTGCTAGTACTGATATGCATTGTTTTGTTTTCAAAATCGATATCATAAGCTATATCCTCAGCTGATACGCGTTGGGCCTTATTTTCATAATAGGCCACCAATTCAAAGGCTTTTTTCCGGTATCTGAAACTATAGACGTGTGTGGACCAAGAGGTACATTCCCTGCACTGCCATATATAGAACAGTATCTGAAATTCGCCGTCCGGTAAGATTTCAAGCCCTTTAAATGGCTCATCCATGGTGGGGGTATTTCTATTGATGATAAAGGTGTTTGATTGCAATACTTTTTTGAACTTTCCATTGCGTTTGCCAAAGTAGATGCCCAATATTCTGGGACTTGTAACTATGGTATCACTTTCAAAATCATCGGTATATTGAATTGTCTCTTTTACGGGGCTTTGTATGGCAAAGGCTATGTCTTCGTGCCCATCGCCGTTGAGGTCTCCCTTAGCTTCGGATAACACCTGCCAGCCTTCGGGAATCAAATCCTGTATTTCCATTCCAGATTTGGGTAATTTGGGATACGATGAATTCTTTTGGGCATTGCTTCCTAAAGCCCAAAGGGCAATGCCAACAAAAAACCAGTTTTTAAATTTCCTTATTTGTTCCATAGTAGCGATAGCTCATTGTTTTTATACACATATCGTACATTATGGTTCGCAATTACCTCCTCATGCTCTCCACCTGGATTGAGTATTAATCTGTCCGTTTTAAAGGAAAATTCAATTCCCGCTTTACCTTCTTTAATTTCTATGATTTCAGTCAAATAATTAGTACCGATTTGCTCAGGGTCGTATCCCTCAACATCAAGAGTTCCTATATGTTCTATCTTTTCATCCTGATAGATGAAAACTTCGCCGCCAAATGGGTATTCAAAACCCTTTTGACAAATAATGATGGTTTTATCCGAGGTATCGCTTTTGTAGAAAAGAGGCTCAAAATGGTATAAATCTCCGAAACCTTGAGATTTGTAGCGTATTTCGTTATCCTCATTCAGGATGAATAGTCTATAACCGTTATCATCTTCGGTGTCGGGCGATACTAATTCTCCATTTTTGGGAACATAAAGACCGATCATTATTTTAAAAAGACCCATTTGATACATTTCGGTTATATGAACATTGTCAATCTGAATTTTTTCCACCTCTTCCGGTTGAAATTCAGAATACATGTTGGCATCCAGTTCATATTCAGAATAGCGCCAGCCATTGAATTTTAAAATCGTTTTTTGGGGATCAAGTTTCATATCCGATAGGCAGTCCCCGTTTTTATCTTTATAACTATGGGTATATGAATTTTCAGTATCGACCCGAATATCAAAATAGCCGTTGGTTTTTTCCTGGCCGATACTAAGGCTCTTTTTCGTCTCGGTAAATTCACCGTCACAATCGCCGTCCCATTCGCCGCCGTAATCTTTCATGGTGTAATCAGACAGTACTTTTAACAGGCTATCTCCCGATTTTACAAAAAGGGACAGGGTTTTATCCGAGTAGGGGTTGACCCTCGAATGCCCAATATGGGAAACGGTGACCCCAAAGGCCGATTTGTCTTCGGTAATTTGGTAGGCTGTCGGGTCTATTTGAAGCCCATCCAATTCAATGGCATCAGATTCCCAATTGTTGGTTTCGTTGCTCTCAAAGTAGTTGTTTTTAATTTTTCCTGAACGGTTGTCCGCAATGACGATGTGGGCGTTGAGGTCAAAATACATCTCACCTTCATCTACTATTTCTGGAATGACCAGGATGGTTTCTTTTGGATTATCGGGGTGTGGTGCGGAGGAAATTAGATGGGTGTTGGTTTGTACCCAATCCAATTTTAAGTCGGTCAAAACACCATCGATCAGAGCAAAATTTTCAAAAGCATCGTTCAATTTTTTTGTATTCACATGGTTGATACTACCATCATAGGTTATTTCAAATTCGATTTCCTGTACCTCTTTGTCATTGGCCCAAAAAATTTGGTTGACCGTTAACTTGTTTTCACTGATCCTTGAGACGGTTCTTGCCATGGATTCCGCTATTTCATCGTAAGCAACAAGTTGATGATCGATGATGTTTCCATCGGTATCAAAATTGATCAGTACCGTTTCCATCTCATGTTCTCCATGCTGAACGGTTACGACAAAGGTGTGAAAATTGGTGTGTAAAGGAAGTTTGTAAATAGCAATGGGCTTATAATACTCTTGATGTTTATCAAAATCTTTATAAACTTTGTCCAATTTCAAAGCTTTAACGTCTATCCCATCAGTATTATCTTCTGTAAAACTGTCAAAATTGGTAGTTTCTGTATGGGGTAGTGTTTTAGCTTGTGCGAGTGAAATTATTTCTTCAAAAGTGAGCGTTACGTTATTGTCAATGATGGCTGCCGCCCTTGTCGCAACACTATCCAAAATAACTTCGTTTTCTTGGGCAGATGACTGGGGTTTATTTTCCTTGGCTACCTCACCGCACGAATGTATAAGTAAAGCCAGAAATAAGTATTGAATCTTCATTTTAGTCTTTTTATTTGGTTTCTACGTGCCTAATATCAAATTCCTCCGCACCTAGAACGGTCAAACTATAGGTTTCTTCCAGCACTACATTACCACCGCCACCGCCTCCTTCATTAGCAATCGTTAGGTATAGTATCATTGGGTTATCTGTACCGTTGATGACCATTTCATTAAAATCGTAATTGCTTAACGTAAAACCTTCGTTGCCTTTGATGTTGAGAACGTTATCCGTAAAAGTGATTTTGATGGAATCAAAATAGTCCTTATTCTTCCAATAGTCTAGTATGTGTTCTTTAAGTGCCAGCACAAAGAGTTGCGGGTCGATATTTTCGGCAGCATCTGGGTTCATGTTTGTTTCTTCTTCGGTCAAGTCCGATTTTTTGGTATCTACCAACATGATGTGCTCTGGACCATATTCAAACACATCGGTCTGGGAGTAGTGCCATGATTGGGATTCGCGCATATTCATTCCGGTTACCTTGTAGTTTACCGTAATCATTTTTTTAGATGCATCGGTTTGAATGAGAATCTCATCAAAAGTGGTCTGCACGGTTGCCGTGTTTGGAATTGTGGGGCAGCTTTCCAGTTTTTTGAGGGCAATTATATCCTTGGCAAACCATTTTTGTAAAAAGCTGCGCTGTTTTTGGGAACACTGATGGTCCAAATCTAAGGCCGAAACAATTCGGCACCAGAGCACACGTTCGTTACCTCCGGAATCATAGCCCTGTTCACATTCGTTACCGATGTCATAGGCCACGAAGGCCAAGGCCGCTTTTTCGGGTGGGGTGATATTGTGTAAATAACTATGGTTGATGACTAGGGTACTGATAGTGTCTTTTACCGCTTCGTTATAAGCATTCTTTCTTTTTAAAAATTGAATGGGTTGGTTGCTCGACGCTATTTTTTTGGCATCCAAGGCCATTTCTACAATATCCATGGCCTCTTCGTCACCCGGCATCGCGATACTGTCCAGTTGCCATTGCACTACAATTTCATCGCCCTGTAAAAAATTATACTCTTCGTTATCGAACCAATCCCAATTATAGGCCAAGGAAACTTCTTTGTCATTTTTATTCCCAATAAGATATCGATAATCATAGTCGTCGTTGTAATCGATAAATTCCAAAGTATCTGTATAGATTGTATTTAAGAATAAAAGTTCGTTTGGTCGTAATGGACTGTTTACCTGTATTGGAGTTTGATACGTTTCAAGCGTATCAATTTGATTTCCAATTGCTTCTAGCTGCTCCACCTCTATTTCGGGTGTTTTTTTATCCTTAGCATCTTGCTGGCAGGAGACGAGCAGTAGTATCAGTAAAAAGGTTAGATTTTTCATTTTTATCTTTTAAATAACATCAATCACAACTTCTAAAATATAATGGACTATGGCTACGAAAACTGTTATAGCCAACAGCAAAGCAATGCGCATAAGGGTTCTATTGCCCCCTTGTTTGAGTTTTTTACTAAGAACAAAAAAATCTATGACTATAAAGAATAGGGCGATTATGGCCCCAAATGGCAAACCAATGAAGACCAGGCCGTGTAGATAGAAAACTTTTAATAGGTAGCCAAAACCTCCTATACTTTCATCCTCGGCGATATCGCCCAATAAAAGCCGCATATACACAATACCCATAATCAGGGATAACATCGTCCAGAACATGTAGGTCAAAAGATGTTTTACGATTCGCATGTGCTGATTTTAATTCATTTTTTCTTTCGTGCAAAGCCTCTCCCTCTGGGTTTCGTCTGGCATTCCTTCTAGGCTTTCAAAAAAGTCGGCATCTTCTAGATTCAATTCCTGTACCACATTACAGACATAGATAAAGGCATCTTCTTGATTGCTGCTTTGGGTGCTGTAAACGGTATGGGTAAGTACCCAAGCATTGTTTTTAAATGCAATGTGGTAATCGGCCTCTAGAAGTCCGCCATCCATGAATGCCGTTTTGACCACAAAACCGCCTTCGTCAGCTATCACATCTACAATTTGATTACCACCATCTTCTGAAAAATTGGTGGTCTTTAAAGTGAATTGGTATTCGTTTCCTTTTTTTAAGAAAAGAAAAAGTTCATCTCCTTGATATTTTTCCGCGCTTATGATTTTATCTGGAGTGCCGTCATTGTTTATGTCTATGTCCCGTATAAAAAAGTGCTCGTTTTCTACATAATCCGACAAGGTGTAAGTGACATTGTTTTCTTCATCTGGAAATGGATCCGGGTTTTCATTGTGGTCATAAAATCCTGTTTCAAACAGTTCTTCAAGGATTCCTTTTTTGGACGGACTCAGATGGGAGGCAAACTCGGCATCAAATTTTGGATGCGGCCCATCAAAGAGAAAAAACAGCACCGATTTGGACGTTTCATCATCCAACTCGTTTATCAAATAATATTTTTCGTTTTGTATAATGTATTCAAGAACATGGTGTTGGAAGTAATTGATCCCATCGGCTTCCCATAGGCCATTCTTACAAATAGCTATAATTTTCTTTTCGTAGCTGGGGTATTTATTGGTGCGCAACAGATAAAACAAATATTCAATGTAGTGCACGCTGTGTTCGTACAATTCGTGGGGTGCGTCATCTTGCATGTTCCACCCAAAATAACTTTGAAACTGCTGGAAGTCTTCAGGAAATTGCCGCAGAAATTCCTCCTCATCCTTATCCTCCATAGCCTTATATAGATTTTGAATGCTAATTTCCTTCACCCCCTTTTCGTTTGATAGGGTCTGGGTTTCCCAATGGTCTTCTTTAGTGGTCGGGCTGTCTGTTTGCCGTTGACCTTTGTGCTGTTCTAAGGGTTTGATCTCTTTGTTTCCTTGGCCGCAAGACAACAATAACAGAATTGGTAAAGCGATTTTTAATTTCATTGTTGTTCAAAGGTTTTAGGTTGAACTTGAATCGAAACCAAATTTTTAAGGCTATCCGCCTTGAAATATTCCCCATCCCTGTACCAACCGATTTCACCACAGACCAAGGTCGGATCTTGTGCACAAGGGTCATAATAAAATTCGGCCAAACAATAGTCGGTATACATACCCAATTCCTCGGTTACAAAACCGCCCAAGTCCTCTTCATGATCCAAAAAATAACCGGTACCCGCTTCACCAATAAACCCGAAGGTAAAACCGCCCAATTCATAAAAATAGATGCCATTCTCGTTTTTATAGGCCAATGGCTTTCCTGTTTTATGCTCGGTTTTAAAGTGTTCTTTTATTTTTTCCTTAATGGCACTTTGGACTTTGATATAGTCCTTATCCGGATATTTGACCAAATACAGGTTTGAATATACTTCGGACTGAATAAAACGCATGTTTTTAAAAAAGAAATGGTTAATACCCAATACCATTCCGCCAAAAGCCAAAACCACCAGTGCTACCTGAACCCGCCTTTTACTTTTTAGGGTCCATTTGAACAACCGAAAGCAAAGCAATACTAGCAGAATCGCGATGATGAGCAGTAATATGAGCAATACTATGAACACAGGTTTGGTCTTTTAAATAATTAAAATGGATTCATCGGCTTAAGCTAATCCAGAGCCTTTTTGTCTATATAAACGATGTACAAAGGCTTTTCCGCATAATCCGCATTCTCATGGAACACCCGTATCAAATAGCTGCCTTTTTCCATTGTATTTTGGTATTGGTCGAACAATTGAGATTCTTTTTGAAGGTATTCTTCTATTGTGTGAAACCCTTGATTTTCCAGTAATGAAAATTGGAATGCTGTCCCTTGTGTTTTCGATTCTATCCGGATGGATACTTGGGCATTCTCTTCCAAATTCAACAGGAAAAATGTGGCGTTGGCGTAGAAGGCATTGGTGAAAGAGGAATGGCTCATGGGTTCATTTAGGGCCACCGCATTGGCATAAAACAGGGGTTCCACAAAGTTGATGATTTGATTCTGCCCATTTTTATCGGGCCTTTGATAGGAAAACAATCCGCCATCGATTTTAAATCGTAATTCAGGTTGTTTTTCCATAAGGTCTATCGCATAGCCAATTTTTGTGGGGAACATGGGTTGATACCATTCATTATTGTAAGCTTGTGGATTTTCAAACTGAATATGTTCCAAATAAACAGTTTGTTTGTCTATATTGATGGGATAGACTCCTTCCAAAACATAATCGATGTTTTGAATGTCTTTTAAGGCCTCCTGAATATCTTCTTTGGAATTGCCTTGAAATGAATGGAATCGGGTCACGAAAGCACCACTTTTCTTGAAGACCCAATTCTCAACCCCCATTTCGCTCTGTAATCCGAAGTGGATGAACTTTCCTTTTTTAAACCTATACATGGGTTTAAATCTTCCGAAGTTATTGGTGCAACCGGCACATTCCGTTTTCACAAGATTCTCCAAAAAGGGAATGGAATCGCTTAGATTTTCCAACTTTGAGAGTTCCACATTGGTCAAAGCATCTTGAAGGGATTTCGTAACAGGTTTGTTCACCATTTGTTGATAATGATAGTCTATTTCCTTCAACACCTTATAAGCTGCAAGTTCTTGTTTGTCAATAAATAAAGACTTGCAAGACCCCAATAGCGCAACAAGAAGTAGCACAACACAACCCTTTCTGAAGGTTGTGTTATGTTTTAAGATTTTCGCTATTAAATGCATGAATCTCTTGAACTCTAATTATATCGTTTTTATTGCTAAGGCAAGGTATTTATCAAAACTTCCAATTCACTTTCAGTGGCCGTGTTCAATTCCGTATCCGAAATGGTGATGGTCTGCCCATCCACTATAGTGACCGATTTTATACCATAAAGCCATTGCCCATTTTCTTCACTTGTAAAAATCACATGGCATTCCAATCCGATAGGGATTTGACCATAGTGTTCACTAAAGCGTCCGGTTGCGGCATCATACGTATCCAAATAGGCTAGGGCATTGGGTTCCCCTACATAGGACAGGTACACCCTACTGTTTTCATTGTTAAAACCTTCGGGAACCTCCACCAAAATTGTGGTTTTTGGCCTTGGGTCGCTAAAAAATCGGTCTACGTTGGTCCAGCCGAAATCGCCAAAGGGGGCCACAAAGAAGCGTTCCCCTTGGTCGCCGTTCTGTATGGCGGCTTCAACAGGATCACCATTGGCATCTAAGTTTTCTATCCAAACAAAACCATCGCAATCATTATCCAAACCATCACAATCATTGTCGCGACCCTTGCCTGACCAAAGAGTCATTTCCGTATCAACTCCTCCTGTCAAATCTGCCGGAATGGTGGCGACAATATCACAATCCTCGTCAACAGGTTCCCCGTCCTGGGTGATGTTCAAGAAAAATTCTCCACCTGATATTAACAAGGCTTTGTCACCATTGGGAAGGGTGCCCATGGTGGGTTTATCTGTAGTCAGCATGTGGCCCCGATCAAAAAGCTCAATCACCTGAACATCGACCATGCCCGTAACCGGATTTCCATTTTTGGACAGGCAATTACCGTTGATAGTAAAAAAGACACCATTTTCCGTGCTAAAAAATCCTGTTTGTGCAGCATCCAATTGAAAGTTTTGGACTTTGTGCTCAAGCGAAGCACTTTTAAGTTGGGCAAAAGCCTCGGGCGTCGCCCTTATAGGAATTTCCCTTTCTGGGGATTCATCGCTGGAGCAGCTAAGCGCAATAGCCATTCCTGCCATACAGACGCTTTTGATAAGTGTTGTTTTCTTCATTTTTTAAAGTTTTGGGGTTTGATTGAATTTGGCATCCTTAGATGCTATTTGCTGTAATGGGTCATTTCCGCACCAAATTTGGTTACGAAAGTATTGTCCAGCGCATCGGCTTTGATGGCCAAATGGGCCAAGTTCTCCAGTATTTCGTTCGTATGGTCGGAGTATAAATCGCTGATATGAATGCGGTACGAGAGATAAATCTGATTGTCCGAAATAGAAAGTCGATGGGGTTCCGTATCCGCCGTTAGGATATACTCGTACACCTCCGCTAGATTTTTTCGAGGCAAATCGTTCAAGGGAGAGGTGGCGAAGAGGTAATTGTTGTCATAAACGAACATGCGAATCTCCGCACTGCCCTGATGAAAATACCAACGTTCCCGGCCCGACCTTGCCAACACGGGATTGATGTCCAATTTGGAAATGGCTGCCTCAACTTTAAGGCTAAAATCGGAAAGTTCGATTTCCTCAAACAGTTTTTCATCGATGTTGGTGCCGCAATTGGGGCAATAATCGCTCTTTTCTTCAATAAGACCCCCACAGTTGGAACAGCCAAGGGTAAAGACATTGGTTAAGTCGTTCACTACCCGTAATTCTTCCTTTAAAGTTTCCAAAGGGATGGCAAAGCCCATGTTATCCGCATCGGAGAATTTTGAGGTGACTATACCCATCAGTTCCCCTTTTTCATTGATCACGGGGCCACCGCTGTTACCGGGATTGATGGCCGCATCGGTCTGTATAAAATAACTACCACCAATACTTTGACGGGGATTGGAAACAATGCCCTCCGTTACCGTAAACGGCATGCCGTAAGGGTAGCCAAGTACGATGACCTTGTCACGGGTCTGTGAAACGGTACTATGGTCAAGAAGCACAGTGTCTACGGGTTTTGGAAGGCTATCTGCCCTTAGAAAAGCGATGTCCTTACCGGGATTTACGTACAAAACCTGAGTCAGGTATCTATTTTTATCTTTTCCCTTCACACTAACGGTATGACAACCGGCCACCACGTGGTAATTGGTGATGATGATATCGTTTTCCCTACTGTAAAAACCGGTGCCCGTGCCGTTTGCGGTGTTTATTTTATATACGGAACTTTCTATGTTGTTCATCCTTCCTGGTATTTAATTCGTTTTGTAATTGGCCATGAGCTGTTGCATCATCGCCATGGATTGTTGCATTTGTTCGCCCATTAATTTGGAAAGGTCCATCCCAAAATCCATCCCTGCGAAGGAATCTTCCATAATGGCCTGCATGCCCTTTAAGAGTATGGGCGCCGCTTGGTGATACTCCAACCCGCTGGCCTGTGAAAGCGCATCTGTGATGGGTTTGCTGATTTCCTCGTTGACCAAGTTGTAATAGAAAAGGCTATAAAAACAGGATTGCAATAGGTTCACCGCATCCTCAAACCTGGAATTGGAAATCATTTCCTGAACTTCCTCATAACTTTCCTGCCAATTTTCTCGGATATTCTCCTTCTTACCGCTGTATTTATAAGGAATGAAGGTTTCGATTTGGTAGAGATCCGACAGGAATTTTTCCTCTGGAAGTTGTTTCAATTTTTCCAAGTCGGATTTTCCGTTCATCAATCGGTCATGAAAAGGGATTCTGCCGTCATAGAGGGCATCCAAAGCCTTTTCAAGTTGGGTTCGCAAATATCCTTGGGGTTCTATATAAAACTCCAGATTTTTCAAGGTGATTGTCAAGGCGTACCAGGCATTGTTGCCATGGCGCTTTTCCAGGTAACGTTCAAAACGTTCTAGGCCATCCGCTATTATTTTTTGACAATTGGCATAGGCTTCCTGTTTGATGGCCTCGGAAAACGAACGGATTTTTGGTTCCTGAAGGTGTTCTGCATCAAACTTTTCGATAAACTCATCATCAAAACTATCTGCATAATAACAGACTTCGCGGAGCACCCCATAGACTTTGTTAGGTTCGCAAAGGGTAATGGGGCAGGAAAAGGCGAAGAATACCAAATCGCCCTCCAAGACCAGATTGGTCAAATTAAGTGGCGACATTCGAAGTTCCGCCAACCTTCGCATCAAGGGAACTTTTTTGGCATTGGCAATGTTCAAAAGAGGACATTTGACCCATAGTTCATCCGCCGTTTGGGTAATGGAGATTACCACGGAGCCATGCGGGATGTCATAGGTTTCTCCCTTCTTCTTGTTTTTAAGGTTGGGGTCGATATAATCCAATAGGGTAGGTATTACCTTTTCAAATTGTTTGTTATTGAAAAGACCTACCGCTTCGTCCCATTTTTCGTCTTGTCTTGTGGATGTTCTTTTGGGATGTATGGGTGGATAATATGTATTGCTTTTGCTCATTGTTATCTCTGCTATGCTTGGTTCGTTTTATGTAAGTGATTTTGGCATTGGCCAAATTGGTTGGCTAGGCTGCTTTGGCTACCAACTTTTCTAATTCGTCGAAGGCCTTTTGTTGCGAACCTTTTAATACGGCGTTTTTAATGGCTTCCCCTGCAATTTCTAAAACACTCCTATAGGCTTTTACGCTTTTACCGAAATAGGCGTTCAATACCTTATTGGGTATAAAATGACTGACTTTTAAAGTGTTGTCATTTACAAAAAGGGCCTTTACGGCGTGCATGCTGCTTTTTTTGATGACCAGGCATTGGGCCATTTGCCCATTGGCGTCGATAGTGCCTTCCCAAATATCGTATTCGATAGAGCAATCGTAGTTTGTTTGTGTCTTAATGAAAGTCCTAAGGCTATCCAGTGAATTGTATTGGTCTTGAATTTTAAGTAATGATTCCATTTTGGTTTGTTTTAAGGGATATGGAACCACGCTACGTTTGACCGAAGCGTGGTTTTTATTTTAGTTTTGAAGAATAGTAGGGTTTTAAAAATCTGTCCAGGCTCTTACTGGTTTCGCAAAGTATATGTTTCCATCTTTACCACTACCACCTACTACACCGGTAGTAAGATTGACCAGTCTTGCGGCGGTGGTGTTAATCTCTGTAGAACTCCAATGAAATTGATATGTTAATTGTCCTCCATTTGCGGTAGTTGTGGTGTTTACGATACTTATATTTGTATATATTTCGGTCAACTCATCTTCACTAGGCAAAAACCAATCATCATATCCGTTTAAATCTAAATTCGCAATCTGTTCAATTACACTTCCCGAAGTTCCACAACCTGACGAAACTATTGCCGCTGTATTTGATGATCCAGTGCCTATTGCCGTTCCCGTGGCACCAGTAACAGTACCTGTACAACCCCACGTTCCTGAATAAAATTGATTACTTACCGCAACTACCAATCCTTCACTGTTGTTACTAGCCGGGTCTATCCAAAAGATAACGCCCCCATATTTATATTCACCAACTTCGTTTACATCGTTTAGGCTCACCATGGCATTGGCAGATACCATTTGGATACCATTACTTACCGAGATGGTCGCCAGCATATTGGGATTGGTCTCAAAATCGAAAAGGGTTTCGTCCGCAACGGAAAGTTCCCCCGTACTTTGGTTGATCGCAAATGCTCCTGCTGGATTCTGGAACGTAATGGTATAGGTCAAATTGGATCCGCTGGCCTGTAAGGTTCCAATGACATCGCCGTTGGATGGGTTCTCGTCAATGTTCATATCCGTATTTTGTGCCGATACCTCATCCACATCGTTTACATTGACGGTAGCGGTTGAGGAAGTTGTCTCTACCCCATCCGTTACTGAAATTTCTGCGGTAATCACTGGATTGGTTTCAAAATCGAATAGGTTTGGGTCAATGACGGTCAATTCTCCCGTAGTGGCGTTAATGGCCATCGCCCCCGTTGGTGTTTGCGAGGTAATTGAAAAATCCAATGTACCGTTGCCATTTGTCTGTACCGTGCCCAAAACCTGACCATCCGTTGGATTTTCATCCACGGCAACCGTAAAGTCCTGGGCCGTTATTTCAAGGACATCGGTAAGTGTAACGGTTACGGTAACAGGGTTCTGGGCATCCTCGATAGTAACTGTGGCGGTAAGCGTCGGATTCGTTTCAAAATTAAAAGCGGCAGCATCCGCTACGGTCAGTTCCCCCGTGGCCGAATCAATGTCCATGGCACCGGCCGGTGATTGCGCTGTTATTGTAAAAACGGAGGCATTGCCCATAGTTTGTATACTACCAAGGACTTGTCCGATTGTAGGGTTTTCATCAATGGTCACTGCCAAATTCTGTGCGGTAACTTCGTTGGTATTGTTAAGTGTAATGGTCACGGTTACTGAATTTTCTGCATTGTCAGCGGTGACTATCGCTGTGATTGTAGGATTCGTTTCAAAATCGAATAATGATGCATTTGCAACTGTAAGTTCTCCAGAAGCGCTATCTATGCTTAATGCTCCGGAAGGTGATTGGGAACTTATGCTAAAATTTATGGCAGCACCCTCGGTTGTTTGAATGGTACCTACGGTTTCCCCATTACTTGGGTTTTCATCCATGGATACCTCCAAATTCTGGAGATTTACGGAGCTAGGTTGGTCATCGTCCTTGTTACAGCCCACTGCGATAAGCAATACCAAGGCTAGATATATCTTTAGGTTTTGAATTTGTTTTATCATGGTTTTAGGTTTATCAGTAAAATAGTTTTTCATAGAAATTAAAATGCGGTTAGGATTTCATAATTGCCGACGAAAACCCCTGTGACCGTTTCACCATTATCATCTACATAGGAGTAACTACAATCAATGGTGCCTGTCATGGCATTTAGGTCGAACGTTCGTGCGTTGATCGTGAGCAAATTGGTAGGGCCGCTACCTTGGGGCAAGGCAGTGTGATTGAGCAAGGTACCATCCGCTGGTTGTCCAAAGGTTTGGCTGCCCACGGAAAGTGTATTTGTAAAACTACTTACCCCGTATCTTGAATAATTGTTACCACTCATGACGATGGAAACGAACCCATTGGGATTGGTCTGTGGGTCCCAAACAAAAAATGGTGTCGCAGCCAAGGTAGGACTAGTAAAAACCAGGTTACAAGTTACTTTTGTAAAAACTGTCGTTGTCGTTTCAAAAGCGATTTCATTGGCGGCATCCTCAATGATATCCCCATCCGTAAACACAAAAGTGAATTCGCGGTCGTATTCGCCATCGAGAGAGGCATCGTCTACCAATAGATAGGCTTTTGGCGTAACGTAGGCATCAGAACCGATCACAAATTCCGTATTGGTATTGCCAGGTGCTGAGGATTCGAACAAATCGTTCAGGTCGATGGTGATTATGGCCGGATTGGCCGCATTATCGGCTGTAACACTAGCCGTTATCACGGGATTCGTTTCAAAATCGAATATTGAGGTATTCGATACCGTCAGTTCACCTGTGGTGGCATCTATGCCCAAAGCTCCTGCTGGAGTTTGAGAGGTAATGCTGAAATTGGCAGTGGGCGCGTCGGATTGTACCGTTCCCACAGCATCACCATTTGCAGGATTTTCATCCAAGGATACCGTTAAATCTTGAAGGTTTACCACCACGGTGCCATCGTCACTGCTACAGGAAATATGAAGTACAATGGTCAAAAGGATAAAGATGTTTGATTTAAAAAAATGTCGCATAATAGTTTTGCTTTGATAGGTTTTTGAATTCGAGGAAATGAATGAATTTTTAGTAGTCCATCTCAATGAATGAACCGTCTAATTGATAGTTAAAGGTGAACGAAGTGCCTCCGTTTTCGGGCTGAAGTTTTACGATGTATTCCGCAGCCTCAATATCTCCGTTTTTTGGATATTTTATGAAGGCCATTTCAAAACGAGGGTTGTCGATAGCTTTATCGGCCTTTAGCTGCTCCTTGGATTTTTCAACGAGTGCGCCCAACTTCTTAAGACCGATTTTTTCACCCAATTGGAACATGAAATCGGCCGCCTTGGTACCTTCAGGCACTTCGAGGGTTATTTCCGAGGTTTGGTTCCATCTTTCCATGGAGTACGTCCATTGTCCCATTTTCATGGATTCCGGGTCATCTGTAACTGTTGTCGACACACTATTGCCAATGGATTCATTATAGATAATGGTCAATTCCGTATAATAGGCTTTGTCGCCAAATTCGTTTTTCAGTTCTTGTTCGATCTCGGCAAAGCCTTGGGCCGTAGCAGGTTGTTTAGCCGCGCCGCCGCCGCAGGAACCAAGGGATATTCCAAAAACCAATAGGGCTAAAATCTGTTTTACATGTTTCATCTTAAATAATTTTATGTTATTCTTCTGCTTCTTCTCTTCCAAATAAAAAGAACAATGCACCGCCCGCTATTACAAGGACAATTCTTAAGATCCAGCCCATGGTGCTGCCCCAAATGTCTATCCAGGCCAAGAGCCTAATGTTGTAGTTGAAAATGGACAATACGGCGGATATAATACCCATTGCCGCGAGAACAAGGCCTCCTTGGCCCAATTTTGATTTGATGTTTTCCATTGTTGTTTGATTTGTTTGTATCCTGACACGTGGAGGTTTTTTCACCTTCTTCAACCCATCAAGAAATGGTATTTGTAGGGTAAAGATGGGGCAAGGGGAATTCCAAAAAAACTACCAATGTTTTTGTGTGCTACCCCAAAGTAAATGTGTTGGATACCAACCTATTTCCGTTTTTTGAAGAGAAGGAAAAGAGTCAAAAAATAGCTAAAAACAAGTCTTATTAATGACTATTGAAACGTAGGAATGTAGTAATAAAGGCGTCCTTTTTTCGGGAGGAAACGGGAATCTTTTTTCCGTTTTTTAGATAGATGATTCCGGACTTATCGTACTTATCAATGAACTTTAAGTTCACCATAAAGGATTGATGGGGCCTGGTGAAGTTGGCCGTTTCCAATTTTTCTTCGTATTCCTTCAACGGTTTGGAGGCCACGTATTTTTTGTTATCGGCCAAGTAGAATGTGGTATAGCCTTTATCGGACTCACAATATAACAGTTCTGTGAGGTTGATGACCTGAAAACTATCGCTTAGCGAAAGCACCAAGGTGGCGTCATCTTGATACCAGACTTTTTTGGCGGTGCGCAATTGCTTTTTTTGTTCGGAAATAGGCAAGGACTTTATCTTTTTAAGAGCGGCTTGCAATTCCTCAAAATCAACGGGCTTGAGTAGATAATCCACTGCACCCGCTTTTAATGCCCTTAGAGCGAATTCTTCATAGGCCGTAATGAATATGGTCTTAAAACTATGATGCTCCGTTTGATCTAGAAAGTCGAACCCCGTACCATCGGTAAGGTTGATATCCAAAAACACCAGTTCAGGTTTACACGCATTACTGACCACGACGGCCTCTTTCACAGAGGCACATTCCCCTATGATTTCTACTTCCGTGTTATCAGATTCCAAAAGATTGATTAAACCTTTTCGAATATAGGCTTTGTCTTCAACAATAAGTGCTTTCATGTTTCCTCGTTTGGTTTGTATGGAACAAGCAAAGTTACCCGTGTTCCCCGTTCCTTGTCATCTTTTCTGTCTGCTATTGTGATGCCTCCTGGCGTCTTAAAATCCTTGGCCAACATTTCCAAGCGCTCTTTGGTGATGGTGGTGGCCAGCGATTTCTTTTTGATATTCGTTTTGTTTGAAATGGCATCGATACCAATACCATTGTCCATTATGGTACAGCATAATTCTTTGTGCTCAAAAGTAAGATGTACGAATATTTCACGGTGTTCTTGATCTGGGGTGAACGCATGCTCGATGGCATTTTCTATGAAAGGCTGGATGAGCATGGGTGGGACCAAAAACAAGTTGATGTCTATATTTTCGTCCACGATCAAGCTATAATCATAGGGTGGGTCGGCATCCAAATTTTGAAGAATCATGTAATTGTCAATGGCATCCAGTTCCTGTATCAGGGGAACGACCTTGTCCCGGGAGTTCTCCAGAACGATGCGCAACAGTTTTGAGAATTTGGAAAGGTAGGTGATGGATTTCTGCTCCTCCTTGTTCAAGATCATTCCCTGCAAGACCGAAAGCGAGTTGAAAATAAAGTGGGGCGTCATTTGTGAGCGCAACAATTTTTGTTCTGTGACGATATTCTGGTTCATGATCTTGACCGACTTGTACTTTTGATAGAAGACAAAGGAGCCCGATAAGATGGAGGTTAAGAGGATACCGATAATGGCCCATAGATAATTCTGTTTGGTCTTTGCCAGATCTTGCGAGGTACTCAAAATGGTCTTGTTCAATTTGAGTTCCCTGATACTGGCAGAATCCAATACTTGTTTGTATTTATACTCACTCTCCAATTGGGCAATCTTTTCGATATTTTCCTTATTGAAAAGGCTGTCGTTCAATTTTTTGAATTGTTGATGGCTTTCGAGGGCTTTTTTGTAATTGCCAATATTTTTGTACAAATCAGAAATTATTTCTTCTACTTCAACTTCATATTTCAATAATTGATGCTTAACTGAAATGCGTTTGCTTTCGAGAGCGAACATTAATGCTTCATTAAAATTCTGTTTTTGTTCATATACCTTGGCCAAACCAAGGTTCGAATGGCATAAGCCTTTATAGTTTTTAATCTCTAAACAAATCTTTTTTCCATTTTCATAATGAATCAGAGCTTGTTTATATTTTTTGGTCTCTAAATATATATCCCCAATGTTGTTTAGGGAATATGCTACTCCGGTCCTATTATTTATCTCCTTAAATAAAGCATTGGCTTTGTTAAAGTAGTCATAGGCGCTTTGGCTGTCACCTTTTTCCTTATAAGCTAAACCAATATTATTTAAAGTATATGCACTAGAAACATTATAGTCATCCTTTTGATATTTTAGGGTTTCATTAAATATCTCTATGGCTTTATCATAGTTTTTTAGGTAATAATAAATAGTGGCAATATTACTTTTTGAGCTAATTATATCAGACCGACTATCAATACGTTCTGCTAAAGACAAGGATTTATTGTAATAATCCAAAGCGGCCGGATAATTGCCCTGATTTGAATAGGTTATTGCTAAGGCACCCCAACAAGCGGACAGTCTTTGTTTATTGCCAGTTTTCTCAACAATTTCAATTGCTTTTAAGTAGTTAGTTTGAGCTTCATCATAGTTTTGAACCTTAGCATTTGCCCATCCAATATTAAAGTAGAGCTCCGCTAGTTCAGCTTCTTTCCCGTATTTATTATAAATTTTCTTTGATTTTTCGAAGTACTCTAGTGCGCGTCCTGTGTTATCGTTATGAGACATAAAGATGCCCATATCTTTATAACATTCAGCAATTCCTTCGTTAAAACCCAATGAATCATATAGTTTAATGGCCTTTTCATAATTTGAAAAGCCATCGCGGTAATTTGTTTTAATTGCATCTATAGTTCCTCTTACATATAAAATTTTTGCTCTGCCTTTACTGTAATTTTTAGTTTCTGCAATCATTTCTGATTCGTCTAAATAGGCAATAGCTTGATTTGGATTTGCCCTTCGTTCTTCAAAGGCCAAGTCATTTAAAAGATTCACCCTTGTGGTATCTTTTTTGGTATGAAGTGTCAATTCATTTTTTAAGCTATCGACTTTTTTATTTTGCCCATGAACCTTCACAAGAAGGAAAAGAAGAAAAAAAGTGATGCTATTTTTAACAATTGATTTCAAGTTCATTTTTTAGGATGTTATGGAATCAACTTTATAAGGAATTATCAAAGTGACTCGTGTTCCCCGTTCCTTGTCATTTTTTCTGTCTGCTATTGTGATGCCTCCTGGCGTCTTAAAATCCTTGGCCAACATTTCCAAGCGCTCTTTGGTGATGGTGGTGGCCAGCGATTTCTTTTTGATATTCGTTTTGTTTGAAATGGCATCGATACCAATACCATTATCCGTTATGGTACAGCATAATTTTTTGTGCTCAAAAGTAAGATGTACGAATATTTCACGGTGTTCTTGATCTGGGGTGAACGCATGCTCGATGGCATTTTCTATGAAAGGCTGGATGAGCATGGGCGGAACCAAAAAATGGTTAATGTCTATGTTTTCGTCCACGACTAAGCTATAGTCATAGGGCGGGTCGGCATCCAAATTTTGCAAGATCATATAATTGTCGATGGCATCCAGTTCCTGAATTAGGGGAACGACCTTGTCCCGGGAGTTCTCCAGAACGATGCGCAACAGCTTTGAAAATTTGGAAAGATAGGTGATGGATTTTTTCTCTTCTTTGTTCAAAATCATTCCCTGCAATATCGATAATGAATTGAATATAAAATGGGGCGTCATTTGCGAGCGCAACAATTTTTGTTCTGTGACGATATTCTGGTTCATGATCTTGACCGACTTGTACTTTTGATAGAAGACGAAGGAACCGGATAGTATAGAGGTTAATAGGATACCGATAACGGCCCACAGGTAATTCTGTTTGGTCTTTGCGAGGTCTTGCGTGGTGGTCATGACCGTTTTTGTAAGTTTTAGTTCCCTGATACTGGCAGAATCCAATGCTTGTTGGTATTTATACTCACTCTCCAATTGGGCAATCTTTTCGATACTCTTTTTATTGAAAAGACTGTCGTTCAATATTTTGAATTGCTGATGGCTTTCTAGAGCTTTTTTGTAGTCGCCTAAATGAAAGTATATGTTAGAAAGCAACTCTTCAACATCCCTTAATAAGGTAGTCATATTATTTTCAGTCAACATCTTCTTACTTATTATGGCATTTACTAAGGCTATTTCGTACTTTTCAAGTAGTGTATTCACTTTTGCTAATCCAAAATATGAGCCTGCCAATGCTCTCTGACTATATTTGATATTGATTTGACATGCCATTTCGTAATTAAACAAAGCTTTTTGGTAATCTTTCAAATGTAAATAAGCAAAGCCGATATTGTTTAAGGCAAAACCATTGATAAAATCATTTCCTATGCTTTCAGAGATTACATGGGCATTTTTGGCATATCTAAGTGCTTCGTGATAGTTCTTTAGTTTTATATGTAGTAACCCCAATGAGATTGATGTTTCCGCAACTCGCTGTTCATTACCTAGTTTTTTTTGAATTTCCAGTGCTCTCTCAGAAAAGGCCAAGGCTTTGTCAAAGTTTTCCAAATTTGTGTAAAGGATTCCCATATTATTTAAGGATAAGGAAATCAATGTAGTATCCTTAATTCTTTCATTGATGGACAAAGATTTGTTATAGTATTCCAAGGCAATAGGGTAATTGTCTTGAACTAAATAAATATTGCCAATGTTCATTAGGCATCGAGATTGCATGCGTTCATCCCCAATTTCCTTACTTACCTCTAGTCCTTTTTGATAGAAACCGGTCGCGGTAGCATAGTCCCCTTTTTCAAAATAAGCTACTCCCAGTGCTCTTAAATTTTCAGAAATTGTTTGTTGGTTCCCTGTCGATTGATTTTTTTCAAGCTCAGTATTAAGGCTATCAATTTTATTTTGTTGTCCCCTCAGGCCAACACTTATAAGTAAAAAATGAAGAGGTAGTAATTTGAGATAGATTTTTGAGCCAACTAAGGTCCTTATATTAACCATATTTCTTTTCTGAGTGAATTTTGGAAAGAAATACATAGTTAATATAGCCAAACTGTTAATATGGGAGAACATTCATTATATGTCTCGACATTGGGGTTATAAAAAAAACAAAATACGGATTTTACCATCCGCATTTCGAAAAGAAATGGGTTTTATTTAAAAAAATATATAGGGAATGTATATTCGGTGATTCTGAATTAATAAGTGTTTACTATGAATCAATATGTGTTTAGTAAACCTAATTTATCTGAATAGCTCTAAAAAAAGTTCAAAAGATTCTGAAAATTTTGCTAACGAAACTCGTAAATGAAAAACGGATAATTGGGTATGAAAAGATTGTTTATAAACCGAAAACAAAAAAGCCCTCAATTTCTTGAAGGCTTTTTGCGGTCTGGACGGGACTCGAACCCGCGACCCCCTGCGTGACAGGCAGGTATTCTAACCAACTGAACTACCAGACCGTGGCGTTTAGCGTGTGCAAATATACATTGCTTATTCAATTGCACAAACATTTTCTTTTAAAATATTCGCTACTAAAGAAATTTGTTTCGTTCAATCAAAAATGTATTCAGGACGGTAGAAAAATCCCTTTTTATATCTACCTCCACGTATTTAATGCGGTATTGGGCGCATTTTAGTTTAAGGGCCGCAAAATACGCGCGTACACTTTCCTCATAGGCCTCTTTGATGTTATCCGCATAAAGATCCAGGTGTTCACCTGTTTCCACATCCAAAAATCGTTTGGGTGTATTGTCAAAATTGAAGTGAAATTCCAATTCCTTATCCATCAAATGGAAAAGTATTACTTCGTGTTTGTTATATTTTAAATGCCGGAGTGCTTCAAATAGCTCCTCATCCTCTTTTTCAGTTTGAAGCATGTCCGTAAAAAGAAATATGAGACTTCTTCTCTTTATTTTTTCCGCTATTTGGTGAAGATACGTGTAGGTTCTTGTTTCTTTGGACACATCTTTGTCAGCCCCAATATCGTTCAATTTAGCCAATAACATCTGAAAGTGTCGTTCACTTCCTTTTTCAGGGGTATAATAATGATAGTCATCCGAATATATACTTAAACCCACGGCGTCCCTTTGTTTCTTTAGCACATTCATCAGGGCTGCGATTGCCAAAATCCCAAAACCAATTTTATTAAGGTTTCCTATGGTCTGTATTTTTACTTCTGGATAGTACATGGAGGCCGAGTTGTCCAGAATCATATGGCACCTTAGATTGGTCTCCTCTTCGTATCTTTTGGTATAAAGCTTATCGGTCTTGGCAAATAGCTTCCAGTCGATATGCTTGGTACTTTCCCCATTATTATAGATTTTGTGTTCGGCGAATTCGGCAGAAAAACCATGGAAAGGACTTTTATGGATGCCACTGATAAACCCTTCCACCACTTGGTCCGCCAACAGCTCCAAGTTGGGGAAAAGCGAAGCGTTATTAAGTTCTTGCCGTATATCCACAGTTTAAAGATAGGATAAAAAAAGGTCCGGTGTTACACCGGACCTTTCTCAATATGATTTAAAAATAAATTTTATAATAGGGCATCTATAGCATCGGTATACACCTTTTTAGGGGAAACACCCACCTGTCTACTTGCAATTTCACCATTTTTAAAGACCAAAACGGTAGGAATGTTTCTTACCCCGTATTTGGCTGCAAATTCTTGGTTGGCGTCCACGTCCACTTTGCCTACGATAGCCTTGCCCTCATATTCGTTGCTTACTTCATCGATTATAGGCCCTACCATTCTACAGGGTCCGCACCAGGCAGCCCAAAAATCTACTACTACTGGTTTATCACTTTTTAAAACTACTTCGTCAAAAGTAGCATCTGTTATTTCTAATGCCATGATTTATACTTTTAATGGATTATACAAAGTTAGTCAAATATTCTAGGGTTTCCTTACGCTTTTGGTATTCGTTTTGGTTATTTAAGGATTGATGTAATCTATCCTATTTTAGTCTTTTGTGGTTTCCTCGGGGTAAATGGTAATATAATGAGTTCTTACCCCAATTGGGGTCGCCTTATCCAATTTGGTCAATTGTACCTGCATACTCTTGGAAGGAATTACTGGCATATGGCATTGAATGCAATCGTTGTTCATTGCTGCCATTTTTGATTCTGAAACCGAACATGTTGTCTTGTTTTGTTGATGGCAGGTAATGCATTTACTGTTGAAATAGGCATTTTGACTCCTTTGATTTCTATGAGGGTCATGACAGGTCATACAATCCATTTGTTCAGATTTGCTAAAGCATTTACTACTGGTCAATAATCCGAATTGATTACCGTGAACATCCAAAGATGTGCTAGGTCTAAGTGAGTTAAAATTTTTTGAAAACTTGGACAAAGTATCCCCGGGTAAAAATTTAAAGGGGTTTTGAATTTGATTGCTTCTTAATCCGGAATGGCATGAAGCGCATACGTCCAAACGCTGTTGTCTTGATAATGATTTGAGACCAATTAATGTGGTATCCTTTAGTATTCCATTGCTTTTTCTTTGAAGCCTTACATGACGTTCAGCCGGGCCATGGCATTTTTCGCAATCCACACCCAATGCGATTTTGGAAATATCGTACTTGTTGGAGTTTATGTTGTCATTGCTACTTTTAGCAAACGTAACGTGGCATTTTAGACATTGGTCGTTTACAGGCCGTAATGGATTTAAACTGTTTGTGTAATTGGGACTATTGATCCAAGAATCAGTGGGCACAAAATAGGATGCTTGCAACTGGAACAGTCCATCTGGTTGGTTGGTCAAATAGGATTGTCCCTTTAATCCTGAGCCTATCGTGATATCCATGCTCCAATCAAGGACCTTATGGTCTCCATACTTTATCTGCGCATGCTGAAAGGGTTTTCCATTCTTTTCCAATATTGAAATATCCGCATCCATTAAGGACACCGTATTCTCTCCCTCATTAAAACTACCATGGATATTGTCTATAGTGGTTAAGGTGGAAGTGTTGAAATGTGCTGTTTCCAAATGGGATTCATAGATATCCTTATGGCATTCCGTACAGGTTGCCGAACCAACATAACCTTCACCGTTATAATGGTAGGCAATAACCTTTACGTCCGAATACCGCTGGAAAGGCCCAGAAAGATAATTGTAAAGCTTTACGGCGATAAAGCCTATTACTAACAAACCAAGAACATAGTATATCTTTTTCTTCAAGGGATCTAATACTTAAGGCTAATTTAGTTTAAAATGAACCTGCTGTTCCTCCAGTCTTTGTAAAAGCTCACTGGAAATCTGAACTTTTTGTTTTCGGCTGGATAGGCGGACCTTTATCTGTTCCTTCATTTCGTACACTATGAAATTTAAGGCGTGGTCTCCCTTATGAGAAATCAAAGTATCCTTGAGTTGATGTACCTGTGCTTCCTCCAATTCATCGATGTTTAGTTTTATAGTCAATTTTTTTGCATAGGACTCCATGACATCCTGTAACAACATAAAACTGTTGAACTGCATTCTTGGCTCGCTCTTGAGTCCGGTTTCCCTGTTTACCCAACCTTCCCTTACATATAATTTGATGTAGGCGAAGGAGTTAAGCATTAAAAAGTGTCTGAACTTAAGATATTCCTCACCAAAAATCCTAAATTCGAAGGAGTCTGTATAATCTTCCATGGTAAATGATGCCCAACCCTTGCCGTTCTTGGAAATTCTATGCTGCACATCCGTTATCACACCTGCGAAAGTGAGTTCCCTGTTTACAAAACTCGCCAAATCGTTGCAATGGGAAAGGCTGGCATTACAAAATGCCTTGATTTCCGTTTTAAAATCGTCCAGTGGATGTCCGGAAATATAAATTCCTACCACATCCTTTTCCCTTTTCAATTTTTCCATCGTGCCCCATTCCTCACAGGGGGGCACAACGGGTTCCGGTATGGAAACTTCACTGGCGTCACCGAAAAGGCTTACTTGGGCCGAGTTTTCGTTCTCTTGAAATTTGGCTCCATACTTGATTACCTTTTCCAGGAACGTGATTCCATCTCCATCATTATGAAAGTATTGTGCCCTGTGGGAATTTCCAAGGGAGTCAAAGCCACCAGCGAGGGCCAGGTTTTCAAAGGCCTTTTTGTTGGCAGCTCGTAAATCGATACGCTTTGCCATATCAAAAACGGATTTATAAGGTCCGTTTTTCTTACGTTCGTCCACAATAGCTTCTACGGCCCCTTTTCCCACCCCTTTAATGGCGCCCATTCCAAAACGTACGGCTCCTTCTTTGTTTACGGCGAATTTATAGTAGGATTCGTTAACGTCCGGGCCAAGTACATCCAATCCCATGCGCTTACACTCCTCCATAAAAAAGGTCACCTGTTTTATGTCGTTCATGTTGTTGCTGAGAACGGCCGCCATATATTCGGCAGGGTAGTGGGCTTTACAATATGCCGTTTGGTAGGCTATCCAGGCATAACAGGTTGAGTGGCTCTTATTGAAAGCATATGCGGCAAAGGCTTCCCAGTCCTTCCAAATTTTTTCCAGTTTATCCTCCGGATGGCCTTTTGCCGAAGCCTGTTGAATGAACTTGGGCTTCATTTTGTCCAATACATACTTTTGCTTTTTTCCCATGGCTTTACGAAGCACGTCCGCTTCACCTTTTGTAAAATCTGCCAACTTTTGGGAAAGGAGCATCACCTGCTCTTGATACACGGTGATACCATAAGTTTCAGCCAAATACTCTTCACAGGCCTCCAAATCGTAAACGATTTCCTCGGTACCGTGTTTCCTTGCGATAAAGCTGGGAATATATTCCATGGGGCCTGGTCGGTACAGGGCGTTCATAGCGATAAGGTCTGCAAAAACCGTAGGTTTTAAGGCCCGCATGTGTTTTTGCATTCCGGGCGATTCGTATTGGAACACCCCAATGGTTTCACCGCGTTGAAAAAGTTCATAGGTCTTTTCGTCGTCCAACGGGAAGTTCTCCGGATTCAATTCAATACCGTGTTTCGCCTTTACGATTTTAACCGTATCCTTGATCAAGGTCAGGGTTTTGAGGCCTAAGAAGTCCATTTTCAGCAGCCCAGCACTTTCTACTACCGAGTTGTCGAACTGTGTGCAATACATATCCGAATCCTTGGCCAAGGCCACCGGAACGAACTTGGTAATGTCATCCGGGGTAATGATGACCCCACAGGCATGAATTCCTGTATTCCTTAAAGACCCTTCCAACACATAAGCTTGGTTCAGGGTTTCGGACTCCAAACCATCGCCTTCTGATATGGCGAGCAATTCGTTTATTTTAACAAGGTCGTCGCTGTTGAACTTACTTCTAAGAATTTTCTCGTCGATGCCCATGATCTTTTTCAACTTGGACATGTTGGGAATCAATTTGGCCATACGGTCAGCATCCCCCAACGGCAGGTCCAGGGCCCTGGCAGTATCCCTTATCGAAGATTTTGCCGCCATGGTACCATACGTAATGATTTGGGCTACTTGGTTTGCCCCATATTTTTTGATGACATAGTCCATTACACGGCTACGGCCTTCATCATCAAAATCGATATCGATATCCGGCATGGAAATCCTGTCTGGGTTTAGGAAACGCTCAAATAGCAAGTCGTATTTAATGGGATCCAGATTGGTAATCCAAAGACAATAGGCCACGGCGGAACCTGCTGCGGAACCACGACCGGGCCCCACGGAAACATCCATTTGCCGTGCTGCCCTAATGAAATCCTCCACGATTAAAAAATACCCAGGATAACCCGTTTTTTCAATAACCTGAAGCTCAAAATCCAATCGCTCATCAATTTCAGGGGTAATCTCCCCATATCTCTTTTTGGCACCCTCATATGTAATGTGCCTCAAGTATTTGTTTTCGCCTCTTTTGCCACCGTCCAATTTGTCCTCTTCGACCTGAAATTCCTCTGGAATATCAAAAGCGGGTAATAATACATCCCTGGCCAGCGTGAACGTTTCAACTTTGTCGATTACTTCTTGAATGTTGATGATGGCCTCAGGGATGTCCTTGAAGAGCTCCTTCATTTCATCGGAGGACTTAAAGTAGTACTCCTGGTTAGGCAATCCATAGCGATATCCCCGACCTCGTCCTATGGGAGTCGACTGCTTTTCCCCATCCTTTACACATAAAAGAATGTCATGGGCATGGGCGTTTTCCTTTTTTTCGTAGTACGTATTGTTGGTGGCTACCAACTTTACATTATGCTTCTGGGCGAATTGTATCAGTACTTGGTTTACGCGGTCCTCATCCTCCTGTCCATGGCGCATGATTTCAATATAGAGGTCATCACCAAAGGTGTCCTTCCACCATAAAAGGGCTTCCTCTGCCTGGTTTTCCCCCACATTGAGAACCTTACTGGGCACTTCGCCATAGAGATTTCCCGTTAATACAATTATATCTTCCTTGTATTTCTCAACAACCTTTTTGTCGATTCGCGGCACATAGTATTTTCCGTCCACAAAGGCAATGGAGGACATTTTTGCCAGATTGAGGTAGCCATTTTTGTTCTTGGCGAGCATAACGATTTGGTAACCGTTATCCTTGACCGATTTGTTCGTATGGTCCTCACAGACCTGAAATTCGCAACCTACAATGGGCGTTATTTCAAGTTCGGGCTCTGGAAGGGATTCCAAGGGTTCTTGGCCTTCTTCCAAGGTTCCGTTTAAGGTGGCCTCGTAACGCTTTCTATTTTCCTCGTTTCTGGCAGTGACCCCGTTATTATGGTTTATGATGCCATTCACAAAATGAAAGGCTCCCATCATATTGGCATGATCCGTCATGGCCACGGCCGGCATTTTTGCCCTTGCCGTTGCCGCAATGAGATCAGGAACACTAATGGTAGACTGAAGTATGGAAAATTGTGTATGGTTATGTAAATGTGCGAACGTGGCCGTCTCCAAAGTGGCCAGGTTTTCCTTTATTTCTTCTTTTGAAATGGCACCGGTATCCTTTTCCCAAAGGGCATCGGCAATTTTTTTGGATGCTTTTTTTAGGTTGATGTGCTTTAGGCCAATGAGTTGAATTTCCTGTGGATTGGCCTCTGAGAAATTCTTAAAGTAATCCGGTTGAACATCCAATTGTTCCGCCGTATATTGCTTTAATCGTACCAGTTCCAAAAAGCAACGGGTAGTTGCTTCAACATCGGCAGTTGCGTTATGAGCTTCCGCAAAGGCTTCCTTGAACAAAAACTCATGAAGTTCCGTTAATGTAGGTAATTTGAATTTACCTCCACGGCCACCGGGAATCTGACAGAGCTCGGCAGTATGTTCAGTACAGGTATCCAAAACCGGAAGTTCCTGTAATGGATTATCAACGTTCATTCTATGGAATTCGGCACCCATGATATTCACGTCAAAACCAACATTCTGACCCACGATAAACTTGGTTTGGGCCATGGCCGCATTGAATTTTTCCAAAACTTCGGAAAGAGGAACACCCTCTTGTTCCGCCAAAGCCGTGGAAATACCGTGAATCTTTTCGGCATCGTAAGGAATGTTGAAACCATCCGGACGCACCAAGTAGTCCTGGTGCTCGATCAGATTTCCCAAAGCATCGTGCAACTGCCAGGCAATCTGTATACACCTGGGCCAGTTATCCGTATCGGTTATAGGGACGTCCCAGCGTTTGGGTAATCCAGTGGTTTCGGTATCGAATATTAAATACATGTGCTACTTTTAACTCCGCAGAAATTGTGGTTTTGGGCAATCAAGTTCATTTAAAGTAAATGAGGAACAACCTCATTTCATACGCTCCAAAAAATACAAAAGTCCATTTCCATAGAAAAATAATTTATCTGATGTATGGATTTTGGAGTATGTGCTTTAAAAAAGATTAAGGATAAAAATACTGAAAAGTGATGATAGGGGAAAAGGGAGTTGTAAGGAGTTATTAACGAATTGTTGTATTTTAGAAAACCCCACATAACCAACCCATATGAAAAATGTCAAGTACCGTTTTCTGATTGTATTTATTCTTTGTTATTCATTGTTGTCCGTAGGACAAGACGTCAAGAAAAAAGACAATGCCAATATAGATAGCCTGTTGCAACTTATTCCCATACAAAAAGATTCGGTTCTTGTAGAAACTTATTTTACAATATTCGACCAATACATATTCAAAGACCCTAAAAAAGGAGCACCTTATTTAGATGCAGCAGCCCCCATTATCGATAGCTTAAAGAGTAAATATCTCGAAGCGGAGCTACTGCGGAAAAAGGGACTTTATATTCAGGAGCTAGGGGACTTTAACCAAGCATTGGTACATCTTAACCAAGCAAAAGTATTGTACAATGAATTAGGCGATCGAGAAAAGCTTAAAACCGTTTATAATAATATCGGTATCATATCAAAAGATTTGGGACAAACCGCAACGGCTCTTGAAGCGTATTTGATCTGTATTAAGATTAGTGAATCTTTGGGCGAACCAGAACAAGGAAGGGCCCCAAACCTTATGAATATAGGGATGTTGTACTCTAAATTGGGAAATCTCGAAGTATCCAATGACTATTACAAGAAGGTAGAGGCCATCTGTTTGGAACATAATCTCGAATATGGTTTGGCGATCACCCGGTCGAACCGAGCCACAAATTTGGCCAAGGTCGATAAGCTTCAAGAAGCCTTGGACCTTTATTTGGGGGCTATGCCCTATTTTGAACGGACCGACCGTAAATCTGCTATTGGAGAACAATTAAATTTGATAGGGGCGGTATATGTAAAAATGGATTCTTTAAAAAAAGCAGAAAAGTATTTTTTACAAGCCTTAAATCTGAATACAGAAATCGAACAAAAAAATCAATTGGGTATTTCGTACCGCAATTTGGGCGATGTTTCCTATAATGAAAGAGATTATAAATCGGCCTTGGAAAATTATCAGAACAGCTTATCCCTTGCCAAACAGTTGTCAAATAACATTGAAATTGTAGACGACTATCTTAAAATCTCGAATACTTACGAAAAGTTGGGCGACATCTCACAAGCCTACGAATATCGCAAAATTTATTCTGTGATGTACGATAGCATTTTCAGTCGAGAAAATAACCAAAAAATCAATGCGCTAGAGTTGCGTTACAAAACCGAAAAAAGTGAGCAGGAAATCGCACTTCAAAAAAAGGAAATCGCATTGCTCGAGGAACAAGGACGTACGGCGAACCTACAACGTGTTGGATTAATTGTAGGCCTGTTGACCACAATAGCAATCTTTGGTCTTATCTACTACGGTATTCGGCAAAAAATGAAACGCAACCGATTGGAGCGTGAACGCGTAAAAGCGGAACTGGCCTTTAAAGAGAAAGAACTGACGACCCATGCCCTACACCTGGCCAAAAAGAACGAAGTATTGGAAGGCCTGAAGCAAAAAGCCGCCGAACTCAAGAAAACCGAAGGTGGTGGCAAGGCCTACCAAGAACTGATCCGAACAATCAATTTTGACCAACAGGACGATAAGGTGTGGGAAAATTTCACCCGTTATTTCGAGGCCGTACATAAGGACTTTGAAAAAGATGCGGTTTCAAGATACCCGGATATCTCCAAGAATGAACTTCGTTTGATGGCACTCATAAAGATGAACCTTTCATCAAAAGAAATCGCCAATATTCTCAATATTTCTTCCGATGGAGTCAAAAAAGCACGGCAGCGTTTACGAAAAAAAATGAACCTTTCGCCGGAAGATTCCTTGGAAACGACCGTGATGGCGATTTAGACTTCATTTTTAAACCCCTTGAAAGACCAATAAATACAGTACTTTTCAGGGTGTACCCCTTTTGTACCCCTACTAAAAAATCGTGTACCCTTTTCGTACCCCTTCCTTTTTTTTAATCCCAAAACATGCACGCTAGGTTTGTGGTGTCATTAAGTTGACATTCAAGTTTTGTGGTCTTGCTCGGTTCGATACTGCAGATCAAAACCGAGTAGGTCACACAAAACAGAATTTAAGTTTAACCACAAAACAAATAGATCATGAAAACGCAAAACAGATTTTTTAGACTTGTCGTATTGGTTATTTTGACCATAGGCCTTACTTCATGTAGTAAAGACGAAGTGGTACCGCCAGTACAAGTAGTCGATACCGACAAAGACGGCATTGCCGACCCCGATGACAAATGCCCTTCAGAATCCGGACCTGCCAGCAATCAGGGGTGTCCCGAAAGTACGGATGGTGGCGATGGACAAATTACCGAAAACGATGGCATTACCGAAGAAGAACTCGAAACGTATAAAGGGGATATCGGTATGGTGCTCAACACAAGGGAATTGGCCAAAAAAGGCTATTACCCCGTAAAAGCGCAACTTGACGTTAAAGGCACCTCGGCCAATTTTTCGCAAACCATAGATCTAGACCCCTACGCTTTCATGGGTCAAATCAAATTGCCGGTTGAAGATTTGAGCGAAGCTGACCTAAATACCCTAAAAGACGGGGTAGAGGTTATCGCTAAACTGTTCGATGCAGAAGGATCTGAAATTTTTGCGGAAACCTTTACCAGCATTTTGTTCAAACCAGACCCGGTTCCGGCGACCTGTAACCCTAACGATCTACCCGATTTGAATACCGAAGTCGAAGTAGTTGAGAACACCCCTTATTATATACAAGCCGTAAAATATGAAAACAACCAAATAGAACCTGAAAATAGGGCAGCTTTTCGTCGGATTTTGCAAGAGAACCCGTTAGATCCGTCGAGTTTCTTGTACAACAATCTATTGAGCATGACATCCACTGTTGAATTCACCGGTGATGAAGAGAACTCCTCCTACTTTTTTGAATCCATAGAAGGCAAAGCGAACCATTTCAATATTAAACACCAAGCATCGGACAGCTATTTGAAAAGCGAACTTATGAAGTATGGCCCTTTGGATTTTGGATATGACGGAATAAAAGTAGGCTTCGAAAAATCCGATAGGCTGAACCAACAATTTGTTTTACATAAAGTAGGCAATGGGGTTTACCGTATGACGGATGCCTATTTTGAACCTATCAAAGTTACACCCGGTGTCGGTTTAACAGTAGGTGCTGCTGAGGGTGAGGAATTATTAGTGAGATTGGTACCTATAAATATCGATTGGTCGGTGGAAGAAATCGAAACGCACTATTTGGAGCCTTTGTTGCCCGCAGCACAAAACGGATTTAGCTACAACAGTACGTTGATCAACTGTGGTAGTGGTCCGTTGAAACAAACTATCGGCGAATCGAAAAATGTAGAAACGACAACCACCGTAGGTTGGGAAGAAAGTTTTTCGTTCATGTCTAGCAGTACCGCTAGCTATTCGATGACACTAGGTTTGGAAGTTGAAGGAAAATTTTTCGGCAATGGCGCCAAATATTCAGCTGAGGCTACAGGTAGCAGTGAGTTTACGACCCAGAATTCTATCGAGAACAGCATTTGGAACGAAGCAACCGATACTACGGTCGAAACCTTTTTCTCCGAAAGGGAAATTACCGTACCCGCCAAGAGCGCAGTGCAGGCTTATGATGCTTTCCAGAGTTATGACAACATTAAGGTTAATGTTGTACAGCGGGTTCAAGTAAGGGGAAGGAACCAAAATGACAATAATATGGCCTTGAGCGGAAAACAAATCGCTACTCAATTCCACTTTAATGGCTTTGATGGGGTCATCACCCAAATCGGACCCGATTATGTCGAGGTAACCATAAGGGCTGTTGCTACTATGGACAAAATTTTTAAATCTAAAAGTGATGTGCAGGAAGTTGCTGCTAACTGTGGAAACTAATACAATAATGGATAATCATAAAAAAAGCGGACGTTTTATCGTCCGCTTTTTCAGCAAATTTAATACAATGCTTAGGAGACTGCCACTTCATATACTTTGGCGTTTCTTAATGCCGTTTGAATTTCGTCCCTATGCTTTTTAAGCATGTTCTCTGTGGATGGCGCCAATACCATTTCATCATCATTTAGAATCTCATTATATTCTTCAAGACTCGCTTTTTCACCACGTTCAACTTCTTCTAAAATTTTTTCCGTTTCGTTACTCGTAAAGGTGGTAGTCAAGTTCATCCATGTTCTGTGCAAATCGCCTTTAATGCTTCCGCCCTTATCTGGCAGTTCACCATAGGCTTGGATTTCTTTTTTCAACTCATGGCCAAAATTGTAGCGCTGCTGCACTTTATCGGCCAAGAATTTTTTCACGGTCGGGTTGTCCACCTTGTCCTGTGCTAGTTTATAGCCTTTTTCGGCGTCGTATGTTCTATTTAATAAATCGTTCAATCTGTTTGAAATTTTTTCTGAATACTTCATTATGTCTCTTATCATTTAAATTTACGTTCATTATTGACTCTCAATAACTACGTTCTTTAATATACAGGAATATCTCGGAAATACAAGTATTTACAGGGGTTTAGCATTGGTTTAACGTCGTTCTAGGTGGTTTCTTAATGGTTTTAACATAACAAGGGTTGATTTTGTTTGGCGAATGATTTGGAAATCAAACAAATTAGGCTACATTTGCAGCCCTTTTTCAAGGATAAATTGAATTAATAACCAAGGGTCGGGCACCCTACAAATTAATGTGATATGCCAGTAAAAATTAGATTACAGAGACACGGTAAAAAAGGTAAACCATTTTATTGGGTGGTTGCCGCCGATTCAAGAGCCAAACGTGATGGTAAATTCTTGGAAAAATTAGGAATCTACAATCCTAATACGAACCCAGCTACTATAGAATTAGATGTTGATAGTTCCGTTAAATGGTTACAGAACGGTGCACAGCCAACAGATACTGCAAAAGCGATTCTTTCTTATAAAGGAGTTCTTTTGAAGAGACATTTGTTGGGAGGTGTTGCCAAGGGGGCCTTGACCGAGGAGCAGGTAGAAGAAAAATTTAACGCTTGGGTAGCTGAAAAAGAAACTGCAATTGATGCCAAAAAAGGTGGATTGGATAAAGCAAAAGAAGAAGCCAAGGCAAAAGCATTGGCTGCTGAAAAGGAAATAAATGAGAAGAGAGCTGCCGAAGCTGTGGCTGCAGAACTTCCTGAAACCCCAGAAGGCGAGAGTGCAGAGGAGGAAGTTGAAGCTGTACAAGAAGCTCCAGAAATGCCAGAAGAGGCCCCTGCCGCTCCTGAAATGAAGGAGGAGGAAGCTCCTAAAGACGGCGAGTAGTCCTTAGAACGATGCGAAAGGAAGATTGTTTCTACCTAGGCAAAATCGTTTCAAAATATAGTTTTAAGGGGGAGGTCCTTGTTAAATTGGATACGGATGACCCCGAGATTTACGAAAATATGGAATCAGTATTCGTTTCTTTAGGAAACAATCTGGTTCCATTTTTTATTAAACGTTCCCGGTTGCATAAATCCGACTTACTTCGCATCGACTTTGAGGAAGTGAAAAATGAGTCGGATGCGGACAGAATCATGCGCTGCGAACTCTACTTGCCTTTATCCATGTTGCCAAAACTTACGGGCAATAAGTTCTATTATCATGAGGTTATCGGCTTTAGTGTTGTAGACGATGTCCATGGGGACATAGGAATTGTTGAAGGTGTAAACGATACTACCTCCCAAGCACTTTTCGAGGTTAAAAAAGGGGACAAACAGTTGTTGATCCCCATCAATGATGAAATCATTAAAAAAGTAGACAGGCAGTCGAAGACCATAACCGTTACTACTCCAGAAGGTCTGGTAGACCTATATCTTTCTTAACCTTCCAGTGCTTCTTTTGCGTAGGCCAAACAATTTTTCACTTCGGTGATGGCATCAGAACCTTCGGGAATATCATATTCCAACTCAATGGTGGCAGGAAAGGAATACCCATTGTCGCGCATCATTTGCAATGCCTCAACGAGTGGTGTATCACCTTCGCCCCATACCACGTTGCCTTGGCCGTGAGCCGGTGTCTGTCTATCCTTAATGTGCATACTCAGAATATGGTCATGCTTATCTGCGATGATATCCAACGGGGCTTCATTACCAGCGGCCACAAAATGACCTAAATCAAGATTTAGTGCGTTGTATTTGGATTGTTCCAGAGCCGTGTCCCAAAACGTAGGTGTTTGTTGGGTGTGTCCGTGATAGGCAACATAGATGCCATGTTTCGCAGCCATTTCCCCTAATTTTTTCGTGTGTTCATCATCGCTTGGATGTTCCAAGGTCACATGGGAGGCTCCTAATGCCTTTGCAGCCTTGAACCCATAGTTTATTTCTTCATCGGTATTGTCTTTGCCAAAGGCATTGGGTTTGAATGCGTAAATGGTTACCCCGGCATCATTATACATTTTCTTAAGTTCCTTAAACTTGTCCATGGAAACTTGAGACCTCCAGGTAGCCACTTTTTCATTATAGACGTCCATGGCCTTTTGCATTTCCTTCAATTTTTTTTCATCTGCTGCTGTAATTGTTCCTTCCCTTTTGGAGCGCATTAATCCCCAAAGCGTTCGTCTGTCCAAAGAACTTTTGGGTTTTCCGGCAAAGGATTCAGCTGGATCCCCCATTAATTCAATGGCGTTAATACCAGATTCCAATACATATTGTAGCGTAGCTTCTGCACTTTGGTCAGGCATACTTCTAAAGGAATAGGTAATTACCCCAATTTGTACCCCTTTTATTTTAGAATTAGGAAAAGGTGAATTCAGCAACCTATTTCTGCCAAAAATATTTGGACCTACTAGCGTTGTCCCAAGGGCTAAAGCGGCGGAACTCGAAATAAAGTTTCTTCTGGAAACTATGTTTTTTTTGTTATTCATAATACAGGTTTTTTTGATGCTCCATAAATCTTCATTTGTCTCATGGACCATGGTATTTCACGGTCCTCTTGCGGACCAAAGTTTTTCGTTAAGCTCATACGAATAAACTTGGCCTCATCGGGGTCGAAAATCAGGGAAACATCTGCCTGCTCTCCTTCGCCTTTTTCAATTTCTTTCCATGAACTTCCATCCATAGAGGTTTCTAATCTATAGCCACGCGGAAAGGTGTGAAGTGGCGGTGGCGATCCGGGACGCCAACCTCTGGATATGGGGGTTGCGTTAAAGTGAATTTCAGAGACGCTCATAGGTTCCGGAAACTCTATTTGAAACCACATGCCCTCTTCCTGATTACCTCCTGTACTCCATCCCTCAAAATTAAATGCACTGGTAGGGGAAGCACGGCCACCAATTCGTGTGGGTACGGAATGGCTCGCCGTTATGTTCCAATCTTCATTTGGTACCAAGAGTTGCGGAACCGATGTCATCAACTCATCATAGACATAAGGTGCTTTGCGATCCTCCGTTTTGGTCCTAACACTATGGACATCCTCGGCGGATACTAAAGTGGCTTCATTGGATAAATTGGTCCGGATGTAGGATACAATGGACGCAATCCAATCATCGGATTGTTCTTTGTTACCCACCATAATACCCGCGGGATAGGTTTTTCCATCCAATGGACCTTCCAGTCCGTGCATCACCGTTTTAATAACATATTCCGGGTGGGATTGTACCCGGGTAGAACCGCTCAAGGCGGGTGCCATGACCAAACCATCTCCAACCGGTGTTCCTGTGCCATCGTTTCCATGACACTGTACACAGAGTTCATTGAAGATGACCTTTCCTTTTTCCAATGAGTTTTTCTGAGCGTCAGTAAGCTGATTATTACCAACTTCCCACCAATTTTTGACTTCTTTTGGTTCTAAAATCTGTGTGCCAATGGTCTGTATTCCTTTGGCCAAATTCGATTTGAGTAATTTTTTAAGGGCCGCGTCGAAGGATGGGACTTCAAGGATGTGTGCCGACAAAACGGCCTGTAAGGCCACATCCACAATTTTATCCTCAAGTAGTTTTAAATAATCCTCTCCAAGCGATTTTTTACCGGATTTGTATAATGTTTCTCCCGCACGCATGGCCTGAATACGCATTCTTGGATTGGGGTCGTCCATTAATTTTTTAACCATTTTCTCTTTCAACGAACCCAGACCCTCCAAGCACCACAAGGCATGAAAACGAGCCAATGTGTTATCGTTATTATTAACCATGGCTTCAAGTTCTGGAACGATACTCCTATCCTGTGACAACACGATCAACTGTTGTGCCATGTCCCGCCACCAACCATTGGGATGTTCCAAGTGCTTTACAAGTTGGGCCGGTGTTTCATTGAGCATATTCGGTTTGGTCTTGTCCCGTTCCTTGCTAGCATGCGTAATACGCCAGATTCGGCCGAGCCCAATGACCTTATCCAGTTGGTACTGCTCAATTTTGGTACGTAGATATGTGCCTTTTTGTGTCCAATTACCCTCTTGTATGATGCCATGGTACATATCGGTAATATACATGGTGCCATCTGGTGCGGTCGTCATATCTACTGGACGGAACAAAGGGTCAGTTGATCTCAAAAACTCCGACTTTTGATCTTGAAATACATTGTGCAAGGTCGTTATTCCTTCATTGACTACGGGATTTACCTGACGCACGATCCGGGCCACAGGTTCCCCATAGAATAACTGTCCGTACAGCTCTTTTGGCAATCGGTCACCCCTGTAAATGTCGTTTCCAGCAGCTCCGGTAACCCGTTTAGGTCCTCCGTTATTTTCCCGTACCCGGTCCATACCTTCTTGCAGATCACCTATCAAAACAGGTGCGCCCCAAGGTTCTTCAAAACCTTCGGCATAATTGTCGTTATCCTCATAATCGAAATTGCCATAATGTACGGGTTGTTGAAATTGGGAGGGAAGGCCGCTTGCGCCTCCCAAAAACCAAACTTTTCCGTCATCATCGTGTGTTACTCCCCATTGTGCTCGGTTATACCCCGTATTTTCACGGATGACCCCAGTAGGTGTTTCCCGTACTCTAAAAGCGTTATAGGTACTGTAGAGCCAATTGTCCATATTATAATACATAAAGGCTTGTTGGTGTTCCACATTACCAGAGCGTCCGTAATTGGTAGTGAAAAGCTCTTTTTTATCAGCTTTTCCGTCACCATCGGTATCGGTGAACTTATACACATTATCTTCATCGGAATTCATGGTCAGCACGGCATCCTTTCCATAGGGTAGTACAAAACGCGGGAAAATAAGACTGTCTACGAAGACCGTCCCCGTTTCATAAACACCATCATTATCGGCATCCTCCCACCTTGAAATCCTACTGGTAGGTTCCAAAGTTCCGTCAGAATCGGCAGTGAGCATATAGGTGCGCAGTTCCAATACGAACATGCGACCGTTTCCGTCAAATGAAATCGCCCCGGGTTGCTGTATTTGTGGTTCGGTGAGAATGGGTTCAATATGGTAGCCTTCGGGCAATAAAAACTTTTTTGCCTCTTCCTCCGGATATAAAGGTAGCACTGGTGCCTTGGGCCCCAAATCTGCTCCTTTCCAATCTTCATGCTCAGGATCTGCACCTTCCGGTAGGGAAACAACTGGAAGTGAATCGGACATGGAGGAAATAACTTCCGCAACACTATCTTTATCCACTTTGCTTTTTTCTGAAGAGCAGCTAAATAAACAAAGTATTGTTAGGGCCTGCAATAAAATAACGGAGTGCAAGCCGCAATTATTGGTTTTTTTCTTGTTTTTTAAACTCATTTTGGCGATGGTCATTCTATATATAAGTTCGGAAATTAACTATATTCATGGCATCTAACAAGGATTTTAACGCTGTGTTTTTAAAAAGTGTCAATGAAACATTTAAATTTTAATGGAATTGTCTTTTTTACCCTACTTTTAATACAGTCTTGCGAAGAAACCAAGGTGAAAACTACATCGGATGAAAATCGACCACCCAATGTCGTTTTGATCTTTACGGACGACCAAGGCTATAATGACGTAGGAGTTTTTGGGGCTGGTGATATAAAGACCCCTAACCTGGACCAAATGGCAAAAGAGGGGTTGAAATTGACAAGTTTCTATGCCGCACAAGCAGTTTGCTCCGCATCTAGGGCAGGTATCCTGACGGGATGCTACCCTAATAGGATTGGCATCCATAATGCATTGATGCCAAACAGTAAGGTTGGACTTAACCCAGAGGAAACTACTTTGGCAGAAATACTAAAAGCAAAGGGGTATGCTACAGGAATTTTTGGTAAATGGCACTTGGGAGATGCACCCGAATTTATGCCCAATAATCAAGGATTTGATGAATATTTTGGGATTCCTTATTCCAACGATATGTGGCCTTTGCATCCACAGCAAGGGCCGGTATTTAATTTTGGCCCCTTGGAACTTTATCACAATGAGAAAGTAATAGATACGCTTACTGATCAATCCAATCTGACCACGATGATTACGGAAAGAAGTGTCAGTTTTATTAATAGCAACAAGGACAAACCATTTTTTCTATATGTTCCCCACCCACAACCCCATGTACCCTTGTTTGTTTCTGATAAGTTCAAGGGAAAATCGGATAGGGGGCTATATGGCGATGTGATTATGGAACTGGATTGGTCCGTGGGCGAAATTTTAAAAGCTCTGGACAAGAATGGTCTCACCGAAAACACGATTGTAATTTTTACGTCGGACAATGGACCTTGGCTCGCCTATGGAAATCATGCCGGTAGTGCATATCCTCTCAGGGAAGGCAAAGGTACGGCTTGGGAAGGCGGCCAGCGGGAACCTTTTCTGATAAAATATCCTAAGAAAATACCCGCGGATAGGGTGGTGGACGCACCGGTCATGGCCATCGATATTTTGCCAACCATCGCCGAGGCAACAAATGCCCAATTGCCCCAAAAGAAAATAGACGGTAAAAGTGCTTGGAGTCTGTTCACGGGCCTAACCGAGAATAGTCCCCAAAAGGCCTATTTCTATTACTATCACGTCAATGAACTGTTTGGGGTGCGCTATGGAAAATGGAAACTGTATTTTCCCCATACCTATAGAACCATGGAAGGTCAGGAACCGGGCAAGGACGGTCTGCCAGGTGATTATAAATTGGTCGATTTGGAAGAAATAGAATTGTATGATTTGGAAAATGATGAAAGTGAGACCAAAAACATGGCCGGGGAATATCCGGAAGTTGTGGAAGTAATTAAGGCTATGGCCGATGCAATGCGTGCCGAGTTGGGTGATAGCCTTATGGGAATGGAAGGCAGCGAACGCAGGGAGCCTGGAAGAGCCAAATAGAAATACATCAGATTTCATTCTAATCAATACTAAAAATGGCGACCAAATTTGGTCGCCATTTTTTTTAAATTATAAAATGTTCTTATTCGTTTATTCCTATGTCGGCCTGTGCAACCAAAGTTGCAAGGTCATCCGGACTTAAATGTACATTTATATAACCGTCAACACCCAATACGTCCTGATAACTGAACGGGGTTTCATCGTCCAAGATTTCAACATGCGTGCTACTCATGCCCGTAGTCCCGTCAACTGGATTAAAGCTAAAAATAATTGGGCCAGTTTCTGCAGCACTATTTGCATGGATATGGGCTGGGTGAACGCCATCTGCCGGGGTTCCTGTGAGTTCGATTACCGCCAGGGCATTACCGCTTACCCGTTCAAAAAAAGTTGCATTACCGCTAATTCCGGGAACATCTACCGTAGCCAAGGCATACGTTTTGGAAGTACCTGTTAATTCATTCTCACCTATGTCACCTTGTGCTACCAAAGTAGCCAAATCGTCTGCGCTTAAATGAATATTAATGTATCCATCCACAACAAGTACATCTTCATATCCAAAAGCGGTATCGTCATCTAGGGTAGCCACATTCGTCTTACTCATACCAGTGGTACCATTCACAGGATTAAACGTAAACAAGATGTCACCTGATTCCGCGGCACTATTCGCATGGATATGTCCTGGGTGCATGCCACCATCTGGAGTACCTTCAAGCATGATAGTTGCCAAAGCCTCTCCATTAACGCGCTCTTCGAAGGTCGCTGTACCAGAGATAGTCGGTACCGCAACGGAACCTAATTCGTATGTTTTGGCTTCCCCGGTCAATTCATTCTGTCCAATATCGCTTTGTGCAACCAAAGTCGCCAAATCATCGGCACTTAAATGAACATTGATATAACCATCTACCTCCAACACTTGGTCGTAGCCAAATGAAGTATCGTCATCCAACGCGGTTACATTGGTCATGCTTTTTCCTGTAGCACCATTTACAGGATTAAAAGTAAAGATGATGTCTCCACCTTCAGCGGCCGTATTCATGTGAATATGTGCAGGATGTGTTCCGTCTTCAGGGGTGTTATTTAACATTAGTGTTGCCAGTGCTTCACCGTTGACCCGCTCTTCAAAAGTGGCCGTACCGTCAATTCCTTCCACATCCACGGAAGCTAGTTCATAGCTTTTGGATTCCCCTGTCAGTTCGTTTTGTCCAATATCCCCTTGGGCTACTAAAGTCGCCAGGTCATTGGCACTTAAATGGATATTGATATATCCGTCATAGGTAAGCACATCGTTGTAACCAAAAGCGGTACCGTCATCCAACATAGAGACGTTTGTATTACTTATGCCGGTAGCACCATTGACTGGATTGAAGGTGAAAGCAATATCACCACCTTCTGCAGCCGTGTTCATATGAATGTGTCCTGGGTGCATTCCATCAGCGGGCGTATTGTTCAATACAATTGTAGCTAAAGCTTCCCCATTTACTCTTTCTGAAAATGTAGCCGTACCGCTAATTTCTTCAATCGCCACACTGCCCAGCTCATAAACTTTGGTTTCTCCGTTTAGTTCATTTTGACCTATATCACCTTGGGCAACCAAAGTTGCAAGGTCATCTGCACTGGCATGGACATTGATATATCCGTCAAAATCCAACAGTTCTTCGTAGGAAATTGCGGTTCCATCGTCCAAAGTGGAGAAAGTAACGGAACTCATTCCTGTGGAACCGTCCACCGTTCCCAAGGTAATTGCTATATCCCCACCTTCCGCGGCGGTATTAAAGTGGATATGCGCGGGATGCATTCCTCCACTTGGGGTATTCTGCAGCTCCAGCTCAACGGTAATGGAGTTGTCCTCGTTATCAATAATTTTGGCTGTACCCGATATGTCCGGATTGGAAACGGAGCTCAATTGATAGGTTTCGGAATCGCCTCCATCGATTATTGGAGGTATAAAGTCACCGTCGTCATCACTACAAGAGGTGAAGAGCATTGCGCCCATGACTATGGGCAGGATAAATCTAAATGTTTTTCTTAGTTTCATAATAATTGTTTTTATGTATGTTTATGTACGGAAGAATTTCCAAGGGGTTTGGTTTTTAATTTTTTGAACCTTTGGCCCTGTCCATTTTCGATACATTCCAAAAAACAATTCGTTGAAGGAAACTTTTTGCTTTAAAAAATTTAAAATTGACCAAGAACGTTGTGCGATGAAAATTGGGACCGATGGAGTCCTTTTAGGCGCGTGGACGGATGTTGATTTTGAGCCACAATCCATTTTGGATATTGGTGCAGGTACAGGTGTATTATCCCTAATGTTGGCCCAAAGATGCGATGCGCTTACCATCGATGCGCTTGAAATCGATGAAAATGCCTACGAACAATGTGTGGATAATTTTGAAGCTTCTCCTTGGGGCGACCGACTCTATTGCTACCATGCCGGATTGGACGAGTTTGTCGATGAAATGGATGAGGTATATGATTTGATCATTAGTAATCCTCCTTTCTACAGTGAAAAGGTTTCCAGTGGCAACACTCTAAGGGATTTGGCACGCCAGAACGATACATTGCCTTTTACGGAATTGGTGGAAGGTGTTTCCAAATTATTGTCCGATGCGGGTCGGTTTTCGGTCATAATTCCTTTTAAGGAAACTGAAGTATTTATCAATTTGGCGAATGCCGAAGCTCTTTATGCTTTGAGAGTCTGCCATATCAAAGGTCATGAGGATGCCCCTTTCAAAAGAAGTCTGATCGAATTTTCAAGAACAAAGGCCGATACAATAGTTGAAGTTTTGATTATAGAGAAAGAAAGGCATGTGTATACCAACGAATATATTGCACTGACCAAAGACTTTTATCTAAAAATGTAACTTATTGTTTTGACAATGTTATATTTTTACTGCACTTATAAATTGCATGTATGAAACCTGACTTATTCGAAGCTCCCGACTATTATAATTTGGATGATTTACTTTCTGAAGAACATAAATTGGTACGTGATGCTGCCAGGCAATGGGTGAAGAGGGACGTTTCTCCTATTATTGAAACGTATGCCCAAAAGGCCGAGTTTCCCAATCAGATTATTGGTGGACTGGCCGAGATTGGAGCTTTTGGTCCCTATATTCCCGAAGAGTACGGAGGCGCGGGACTTGACCAAATCAGTTATGGCCTTATCATGCAGGAAATAGAACGCGGGGATAGTGGTGTACGTTCAACGGCATCCGTACAGTCCTCCTTGGTCATGTACCCCATCTTTACCTACGGTAATGAAGAACAGCGCAAGAAGTACCTACCTAAAATGGCAAGTGGGGAGATGATGGGCTGTTTTGGTTTAACGGAACCCAATCATGGTTCCAATCCGGGCGGTATGGAAACCAAGTTCAAGGATATGGGCGACCATTATTTGTTGAACGGGGCAAAATTGTGGATTTCAAATTCTCCCTTTGCGGACATCGCCGTAGTTTGGGCCAAGAACGAGGAGGGAAGGATTCACGGACTCATCGTAGAACGTGGTATGGAAGGATTCTCTACTCCGGAAACACATAATAAATGGTCCTTACGGGCCTCGGCCACAGGAGAGCTTATTTTCGACAATGTAAAAGTGCCCAAGGAAAATTTGCTACCGAACAAATCGGGGCTTGGGGCGCCGTTGGGTTGTTTGGACTCGGCCCGATATGGGATTTCCTGGGGCGCCATAGGAGCTGCAATGGACTGCTATGATACGGCCTTGCGATATGCGAAGGAAAGGGTGCAATTTGGCAAGCCAATCGCCGCTTTTCAATTGCAGCAGAAAAAATTGGCCGAAATGATTACGGAAATCACCAAGGCCCAATTATTGGCATTTAGGCTGGGTCAGCTAAAGAACGAGGGTAGGGCCACAACGGCCCAGATTTCCATGGCAAAACGGAACAATGTGGAAATGGCCATCAACATAGCTAGGGAAGCCAGACAGGTTTTGGGCGGTATGGGTATCACCGGTGATTACAGTATAATGCGCCACATGATGAATCTGGAGAGTGTGATTACCTATGAAGGCACCCATGATATCCATCTCTTGATTACCGGAGCGGATATTACGGGCCACCAAGCCTTTAAATAAGATAACAAATTGCTTAGGTTATCTTAACATATCCTCAAAAATAGGGCCTTATTTTTGCCCTGCGTGTAATAAGATTCATGTAATTTTTGAGTTAGTTAGCTAAAGCCGATGGGAGCATCGGCTTTTCTATTTCTTTTAGAACAATCAGTACGCATTACTGTTAAACTTCCAAAAACTTCTTATACCACTTTCCCGATTTTTTCACGGTGCGTTTTTGCGTCTTAAAATTGACATGGACCAATCCAAAACCGGGGTGGTATCCTTCGGCCCACTCAAAATTATCCGTGAGCGTCCACACGAAGTACCCATGAACGTTTAACCCTTCCTTTTTGGCTTTTAGTACTTGCTCCAAGTGGTCCTTAAGGAACTTCTGTCTTTTTTTGTCCTTGATTTTTCCTTCTGTGAACGTATCCTGAAATGCGGCCCCGTTCTCCGTGATGATAAGATCGGGCAACGTTTTATAACTGTTGTATTTGCGTATCATTTCATAGATACTGGGTGGATATACCTCCCAATCCATCAATGTGGTGCGAACATTTCTTTTGGGGGCTTCTATGATCTTGGCCTGGATGTAAGGAATAAAATAGCTGTGTTGTACAACCTCCCTAGTATAGTTTTGAATGCCGATGAAGTCAAATTCAAATCGACTTTTCTCCATATCCCCAGGGAGTATATAAGGTCTTAGTTTTTTTAAGATCGGCAAATCTTTTTCAGGATAGCCTAGACCCAAAACAGGTTCAATAAAAATACGGTTTAAAAGTGCATCTACCCTTTTTGCCGCTTTGATGTTCCTTGGTGATTTGTTTTTTGGTACAATGTAGGAACAGGAGTATGTAGTTCCAATTTTTGCATCGGGAATCCATTTTCGAATCATGCGTCCCCCAACCGCTTGAGACAATTGCGCGTGATGAACGGCAGGAAGAAAATTGCGCATTCCTTTTTTTCCCGGGGCGTGGACTCCCAAAAAATAGCCACCGCCGGTAAACACCATAGGTTCGTTCAGTACCATCCAATGTTTGACCCGGTCGCCAAAGGATTGGGCGCAAACCTTAGTGTATTCCCCAAACCAATCCAAGATTTCCCTGTTGGTCCATCCTCCCTTCAACTCAAGCTCGTGGGGTAGGTCCCAATGGTATAAAGTGATCCAAGGAGTTATGTCCTGTTCCAGGCAATAGTCGATGACCCTATTGTAGAAGGCAATTCCCTCCGTATTTATTTTACCCGTGCCCGTAGGCAATATCCTGCTCCAGGAAATGGAGAACCTAAAATTTGGGATATTCAAGGATTTCATCAGGTTGATATCTTCCTTGTACCTGTGGTAAAAATCACAACTGGTTTTGGCCGTATCGTTTCCGCGAATTTTTCCCTTCCTTGAGGTAAAAACGTCCCAAATGGAAGGCCCTTTGCCATGTTTGTCATGGCCCCCCTCAATCTGGAAAGCGGCCGTGGAGACCCCCCAAATAAAATCCTTGCTAAAATCTGAGGAGTGAATCTTTTTCGTCATTTGGAGACTTATTCCTGCAAGCTTTTCTGAAGTAGTTTTTGAACTATTTCATTGGTAATATTCGGGTAATCTACTTCAATTTTTTTATTGGATGCCACCCAATCCATGACCTTGGGCAGGTGCTTTTCCTTTAAGGATTTTATGACGGGAATGTTCATTTCCTGCAAAGCGGCCGCATTGCATTGTTGTTCATATTGACCTTTCATAGGAACTACGAGTAGCTTCTTTTGCATATAAAGTGCTTCCGCTGGGGTTTCAAAACCTGCCCCGCATAGAACACCCTTGCTAGTGGCCATACTTTGCACAAAGGCTACATTGGTAATGGGGCGTATGCTCAAATTCTTGGTGACCGTTTCCCGGTTGTTGTGCTTTGAAAATACATCCCACTTTACATTGGGTATTTGTGAAAGAAAATGAATGATTTTTCCATCACTGTAGGATGGAAGATAGACCGTGTAGTGTTCCCCCTCGTAAACGTTTGCATTACGAATATCGGCCCGGATAATAGGAGTAAAAATACCCTCGTCATAGGATTTAAAATGCAGGCCAAAGTGATGGCTGCCGGGCGCATAGTTCTTTAGTATCATTTTACCCAAGCTGTCCTTTTTCTTTGGTTTGGGGGCGTTGTTGGATAGTACGGCCGATTGATGGCTGAAACTAAAGCAAGGTTTTTCCGCCAGTTTGCAGGCCCATGCGGAAACAGGTTCAAAATCATTGATGATCAAATGGTAGTTCTGGACCGGAATGCTTCGGATTTCCTTTTGCAATCGCAGGGTGTTCGATTTTACGTAGGTCTTCCACATATCCACGCCCCCTTTTTTTCCGAATATGAAGCTCAATCCCTTGCATCGGTATTTAACTGAGTAGGGCAAATCGATATCGGCCTGTGTACCACTGATCAGGATATCCAAATCTATATTTTCATTAAGCAGAGCCGGAATTACGTCCCTTGCCCTGCTTAAATGCCCGTTTCCAGTACCTTGAATGGCATATAATACCCGCATAGACTCTGTCGTATTATTTCAGTTTTACCAATCCGCTTGTCCTGAATTCGTCCAAAAGGCTTTGGAACAGTTCGGCCCTTTCAAGGACTGGATGGTCCTCATGAGGATCCTCCAATTGAATTTGCATGCCCTTGTCATTGTAAAAGGAGTAGAGCTCCCATTGACCGTGGTTGTATTCCAACGCAGTTAGGTTTTCTATCCAATCCCCAGAATTTAGGTAGGTTACTTCTCCCTTATCCGTAGAAATCTTACGAATTTCGGGTTGATGAATATGTCCGCATACAACGTATTCATAGCCATTTTCTATGGCTATTTCAGAGGCCGTCGTTTCAAAGTTATTGATGAATTTGACTGCGGATTTTACGCCGTTCTTTATTTTTTTGGACATGGAAATAGGTCCGAGCCCCAATTGTTTGCTGATAAAATTAATGCCCCTGTTCAACAGAATCAAAAAGTCATAGCCCTTGGCCCCAAGTTTGGCGACCCACTTGGAATGCTGCATGGTAACATCAAATACATCCCCATGAAAGAACCATGCTTTTTTACCGTGAACGGGCAAAACCACTTTATTGACGATATTTAACGAACCCATTTGAAATCCTGTAAATTTCCGAAGCATTTCATCATGGTTGCCCGTGATGTAATGTACTTTGATGCCCTTTGCGATCCAGCCCATAAGATATTTGACCACCTTCATATGCGATTTGGGCCAGTAGCGCTTACTGAACTGCCAGATGTCAATAATGTCACCGTTTAGTATAACTTCCTTTGGAGCAATTGACTTGAGGTATTGCAATAGTTCGTTGGCGTGGCATCCATAAGTGCCTAGATGCACATCGGATATGACCACGATATCAACAGGTCTTTTTTTCATAAGGGTCGATGAATTGATGGTGATTTTTTCTTGAGAGGGATAGACTGAGGGGTGAGTTTACTGCAAAACTTGGGGAAAATGTAGTAAGAAGTTTCAGTCTTATTTTCACGAGTTAAAATAAAGAATATGAGATCCCTAAATGAATATTTCCTTTAAGCGAGGTATATAGTTCACCATAAAAAATCCCTGATTACAAAATTGACTTTTTAACGCGCTATTTCGGTTACGTGTAACTTATCTTTTAGTTATTTGATCGTTAAGCTATTTATCAATGGTTCATTTAAAATTACAGATGTAAAAGGCTTCTAAGAATGAAAGAAATTTCGGCAAACCACAATTTAAATAGGTTTGACAACAAATAGCGCCCCACTCACAACAAATAGTTCTTGAGCGCAAGGAAAGCTGCTACATTTACATCGTAATAAAGCAGTAAATAATTTTTCATTTTCATATAGTGTTCTCGTAAAAGAGTCTGGTTAAAAAAAGCCAGACTCTTTTTAGTTTCAACCCTTTTGGTAATCTTTAAAACACAAAAAAGGCCGGTAGCAACAACTACCGGCCTTTTTAATTTTTTAGGAGTTTTCTACCACAAAGGTGTTTTGTAAAGTCCTTCGTCGGTCTTGGACTGCAGGTTCTCCACAGCCTTTTCCCGATCACTGGCATAAGTAACCCCAAACCATTCCGCACCAGATGGAATACATTTTACCTCCACTTCGTTGGCCTGTAGCATTTCCTGGATCATAAAAGGAAGATACAGCTCGCTGGATGCGATTTTTTTCTCGTCCTGTAGGAATACCTTCAATTCAGCATCTATCTTGTCAAAAATGGAAGGCCTACAAACCCAGAAATTCATACTGGCTTGTTCGTCGCCCGTAAATTTGAGTCCGGTATCCTCATCCACGATTTTGTCGCCCTGTTGGACCAGTTTTAATCGTTCGTTTACGGATACCAGGTTATCTCCCGCTACCTTACAAACACCTCGGGATACGGAGCCATGTTCGGATAGCGTATCTTTTAGCGTATACCCTAGAAGGGCATAGGCTTCGTTATTTGATTTTATAAAATCGGCAGCCTTTTTATAAACGGCCTGTCCGTAATAATCATCCGCATTCAAGACCACAAAAGGTCCGTCAATGACATTTCTGGCCGTCCATACCGCGTGCGCGGTTCCCCAAGGTTTTTGACGATCGCCCTTATAATCTACACCATCGGGCAGATCCGTCAATTCTTGGGCCAGTACATTTATTTTAATGTTTTTTGGTAATCTTTCGTTTAAATATTCCTCCAAAAAGGAAACATTTTCTTTTTTGGTGATGACCACTATTTGTTCAAAATTGTTCTGTAGTGCATCGTAGATGGCAAACTCCATCAAGAATTCCCCCTCGGGTCCCAAATCATCGAACTGTTTCAGTTTTCCATATCTACTTCCGCTACCTGCGGCCATTAAAAGTAATGTCATGATTTTAAATTTTAATATCCAAAAATAAGGATTGTGATGAAATTAGCGGTGAAGAATAGGCAAACAGTGTAGGATTCCCCATGAAGTTACTTTTTTCTTCCAAAGTATGCTTATTGTCCAAGATGGGTATTCCAAACTGACAATTATCATATTTTTTGGGAGGCACAAGGAGTAGCTTTGTACCATATTCAAACCAACTATGTGCAATCTTATTCATAAATATAATATTCCGGGTCCAAGGTATACCAGTTACCCAACGGTCCCTTTTTGGGATATTCATTCGTTTTCCGGCAAAAAATGGGAAGCGACCGTAAAACAGAGTTTTTCCGAATCGAATTCCAAGGAAGGCATAAGTCTATACATACATCTTCCCTTTTGTGAGAGTATGTGTACATTTTGCGGGTGTCATAAGCGTATCACCAAAAGACATGAAGTTGAGGTACCTTACATAAGGACTTTATTGAAAGAATGGTCCTTATATCTTGAGTTGTTTGACGAACGGCCTAAAATCAAAGAACTTCATTTAGGTGGCGGTACCCCTACATTTTTTAGTCCGGAAAACCTGCAGATGCTTATCAACGGTTTTTTTAGAAGGGCCGATAAGGCGGAGGATTACGAATTTAGTTTTGAGGGCCATCCCAACAACACGACCAAGGAGCACCTGCAGGCGCTTTACGATGTTGAGTTTAGACGTGTGAGTTATGGCGTACAGGATTACAACGAGACCGTTCAAAAGGCCATCCACCGGGTGCAATCTTTTGAAAACGTGAAGAACGTTACGGATTGGGCTAGGGAAATTGGGTATACCTCCATCGGTCACGATATCATTTTTGGGTTACCGCACCAAACCTTGGAACACGTACTCGAAACCATAGAAAAAACGAAAATCTTACAGCCAGATAGATTGGCCTTTTATAGTTATGCTCATGTGCCTTGGCTCAAGGGAAATGGTCAGCGTGGTTATAAGGATTCCGATCTGCCGTCCGCCGAGGAAAAGCGTACACAGTACGAAGTAGGGAAACTGGAACTGGCAAAGGCAGGATATACGGAAATAGGGATGGATCATTTCGCCTTGGATACGGACAGTCTTTATCGATCCATGAAAAATGGCAAACTGCACCGGAACTTTATGGGGTACACCGCTTCCAAGACACAATTGATGGTAGGTCTGGGAGCCTCCAGTATTAGCGATAGTTGGTACGGTTTTGCCCAGAATGTCAAGAGTTTAGAGGAATATCAGCACTTGGTGGAGAATAATATCATACCCATTTTTAGAGGCCATATTTTAACCGATGAGGATATCATTATCAGAAAGCATATTCTAAATCTAATGTGCCAATTGGAGACGCTCTGGTTCGGGGAACCCATGCAGTTCAAGGAATTACCTGTGGTGATGGACAGGTTGAAGGAGATGCAGGACGACGGACTTCTAGAAATGACCCAATATCAATTGCGGGTCACTGAAAAGGGACGCCCATTTGTTCGAAATATATGTATGGCGTTCGATTTGAAATTGCACGAAAAAACACCGGAGACCCGATTGTTCTCCATGACCATTTGATTGTTTAACCTAAATCTTGTAAAAATGAAAAGTATCATTGTCCCTATAGATTTTTCGGAAATATCCGAGTATGCCTTTGAGGTAGCGGCTTCCATAGCCAAAAAACACAATGCCACGCTGTACGTGCTGCACATGCTGGAATTGAATCAGGCAATGCTTACCTCCACCGAAGGTTTCCACCCGGAACAGACTGTTTTCTTGATAAAATTGGCCGAAAAGCGATTGAATGAATTCTTGGACAAACCGTATTTGAAAGGTGTCAAGGTTGAGCCGATAATAAAGCACTACAAGGTCTTTGGTGAAATCAGCGAAGTTGCCGAGGAGAACGATGTGGATTTGATCGTGATGGGCAGCCAAGGTGCGGACGGACTCAAGGAAATGTTCGTAGGTTCCAATACGGAAAAAGTGGTTAGAAATTCTGATATCCCCGTTTTGGTCATCAAATCCAAAATATCCGATTTTAATCCGAAGCAGATCGTTTTTGCCTGTGATCTCAAAAATGAAAATATCCATGCCCTACAACGGGCCAAGTACATCGCCGACAGCTTTTCGGCGGAACTAAAATTGGTCTATATCAACACCCCTGGTGACGATTTTTTAAGCACCGCCGAAATACAAAAGAGGATAAAATCCTTTTGCGAGCTAGTCGGGTTTGAACTATTGATTGCCATCTACAACGATTATAACGTGGAACGGGGCGTACTGAATTTTGGAATGGAGAGCAATGCCGATATGATCGGGGTTCCCACCCATGGTAGAAAGGGACTTTCCCATTTCTTTATGGGCAGCATAGGGGAGGACATTGCTAACCATGCAACGCTACCTGTGGTCACCTTTAAGATTTAGTTAGAAGCAAGGAATCACAGTTTTTAGTTGGTTGAAAAGGGTGCGTAGGCACCCTTTTTTTATATGAGCTTCATTTTTACGGGATCCCAGTTCACGGGTTGCTGTTTGTAATAACTGTCATTCGCCAAGAGCGCGGCACCAGCGGCCCTTAATCCAAAGGTTGGATCTTGGATTACGGAACCCTTGTTCCTAATGGCCGTAAAGAAATTGTTGAAATGATCATAGTGGCCTCCTTTATAATCTCGTTCCGCCTCCCAAGTGGTTGTGCCCGTACTTAAGGAAGAAGACCTAGGTTCCAAGGTTTCCAGGTCATAACCGGCCCTGATCTTTTCCTGCATTTCCTCGGTAAACGAAACCATGGAGTATCCATGGGGTATCATACTCAGTTTGGAACGTCTTACGGTCACCGAATTTTGACCCACTTCCATTTCCCCCTCGGTACCGATTAGCTTAAAGCCCCCACCACCGCCACTACCGGCGATGAAATTGATCCTAAAGGCCGCATTAAAGGCGGCATGCGTATCGGTTTGAGGATAATCGTATAAGGTAATGGAAACATCGGGTACATCCCGGCCATCCTTCCAATAACGGAGTCCGCCGGTTGCCAGGGCACGGTTAGGCCCCATGGAACTAATTACGTGGTTTAAGGTTGAAAAGGCATGTACGAAAAGATCACCCGCAACTCCGGTCCCGTAGTCCCTGTAGTTTCGCCACCTGAAAAAGCGTTTGGGCTCAAAAGGAACTTTGGGCGCTTTTCCTAGAAAGGTATCGAAATCAACGGTTTTTGTATCGGCATCCGGAGGGATGGGATATTGCCATGCGCCTTCGGCGGAATATCGGTCGTTATACATATCCAACATGACCAAATCTCCAATGGCACCTTCCTCATAGAGTTTTTTTGCTTTTTCATTGCCCAATGAAGACATACCCTGACTCCCAATTTGGCATATTTTGCCGCTTTCTTTTTGAGCGTTGATAATGGCCTGGCCTTCTTCAGGTTTTTGCACCATGGGTTTCTCGCAGTACACATGCTTACCGGCTTTTAGGGCATCGATCGTAATTTTTTGATGCCAGTGGTCCGGTGTCGCAATGATTACCGCATCTATGTCCTTTCTGTTCAATATATCCCTATAATCCCTAGTGGTGTAGATGGATGCTCCCCAAAGTTCCTTAGCCCTTTCCAATCGGCCTGCGTACAGGTCACAGGCGGCAACCAATTGGACACCGTCTACTTTTAGTGCCGTCTGCGTATCATAAATTCCTTGGATACCTGTTCCAATCAGGGCGAGGTTTATTTGGTCGTTTGCCGAAAAGGAATGCGCTGTATAGTGTCTGCTAAGAATCAGTTTTTCTTCGAAGCTTGCGGCCAATAGAAACGGACTGGAAGTTACGGCTGCGGATGTCAAGGTCGCCTTTTTTAGAAAGGACCTTCGGGAGTTTTTCTTGCTCATAATCAAAACGGGCTTGGCTTTTACTTGAATTCGTCGGTTTTAAAAATAGGAATTTTTGAACGATAAATCCTAGGGAAAACGAGCCGTCTGTCTATTTGGCGGTACGATGTTCAAAAATTTTCATAAAGAGCATGGTGTTCATTTTCCTTGCCCTGTTCTTTGCGATCCATGCCGTTTCCCCGGAAAATAGTTCGTCTATCGTGGCGAACCAAAGGTTTAGCCAAATGCCAAAGTGCTCCATGGACATGGTGTTCCCCATGTAATCATCGGTCTTAATGTGGGCCTTTATCGGGTCACCGGTATATTTTCTTTTTAGGAACAATTGGGATTCCCAGAAATCCGTCAAAATTTCAAAATGGGCATCCCAATCGGAAATAATTCCATTGAAAATGGGTCCTAAGGTGTTCTCTTTCCGCACTTTTTCGTAAAAAGTGTTTACAAGGAGTGCTATGTCTTTTCGGGTCTTGATTTCCGGCTTATCGCTCATACTAGTAAAATACACATTTCAATGGAAAAGGGTTGCAACTACCCCAAAGTTTCCATCATAAAGGCGTAAAGTTCCTGTATTTGGGGCTTGCCTTTTCTTTTACCCAGTTGCCCAAAGGTATAGAGTGCGAACCAAACGACCACCAATAAGACCATAAACCCAACTTGAAGTCCGTAGGGTTTGTTGAGCGATGCACTTACATAGGCCCAAATACCCACAATAATGAACAGGGTGGCTACCACAAAATGCAGAAACATGAAAAAGGTCCATAGGGTTGGGTTTGGACCAAAAAAACCATAGATTTTGGATGTTCTATCGTCCAAGGCATCTATTTCCAAGTGTAATTGGGGAGAGCCAAAATGGGTGGTCTCCTTGTTGTATTTTATGAAGATATGGTTGTCCAGGCAATTGACCAGAAAGGGCGCTTTTTTTGAATCGATGAACTTTCGCAACAATTGCTCCCTGTTTCCCAAAATTTCGAGCTGAAACCGTGGCCTAAGGACAATATCGTTGGATAGTTTCTTCATTAGAATTATATCATGGATGACATTCCATTTCTGCCGATACCATTTGGGTAACCGGTTTTGGGGAGATGTAAGGGATTCCCAAGCCAAGACCGCGTAATATGAAAAGTGTTCCCATAAGGACCACAAAAACGGGAATTAGTTTCTGGATGCGTTTCTTTGCGTTTCCTTTCAAAAATGCACTAAAATAAACGGCCGTGGTCATTAGGGGAACTGTGCCCAGTCCAAAAAGCACCATGTAAAGGCTGCCCTGGGCGACCTCGCCCATGGCTATGGCCCCGAACAATGCCATATAGACCAAGCCACAGGGAAGAAAACCGTTTAGGAATCCAATGGTCAAAAAGGTGTCGGCCGATTTCTTTTTGAACTCTTGGCCCAATCTGCTTTTTATTTTTGATATGGCCCTATATACCGGGCGTCCCAATTGAAATCTGTTTAAGGTTTTGGCAGGAATCAGTACCAACAGAATCATTACAATACCAACGGCAATGGACAGTCTTTGCTGCATTCCAAAGACATACAGCCCTTTCCCCAATAGCCCAAAAACCAGTCCGATGATACCATAGGCTAATAGTCTACCTATGTGATACAGGCTGATCTGGCCAAACTTTTTAAGATTGTTTTTATGGTCCACCGGCAGCATAAAGGCTATGGGTCCGCACATGCCTACGCAGTGAAGACTTCCCATAAAACCCAATATGAGGGCAGAAAGAAGCATGATTTCTAATAGATTATATTTTCCTTATGCAAGTAATCCGTGCCATTGTAATTCCAATGTATTTTAATGTCCCAGCGACCATCCAACAAGCGGTTGTCAGGTATGAGCAAATGGTTATTGGACAAACTTATGGGTAAGTCAAAATCCAATTGCTTATTAGATGGTCTGTATAGGGACACTGTGCCTTCAATTTCTCTTGGGTTCACTTTTTCTGGGAAAATTATTTCAAGTCCATCCGGACTTTTTCTCACCTGTAATTTATTGATGTCCTTTGTGGCATTGTTTTGGGCATCGATTTCTTTTTGATAGGCCAATTCCTGCCTATAATAATCCTCTGTTACAAGGTCGTGGTTGGCACGGTTGTCAGTACTCATCCGTACCACAAAGAAGAGGATAAAGCCAATAAAACCTATAAATGCCAGTACAATTCCGGTTCCCCAATTAATTTTCATTGTGTATATTTTTAATTATTTATAACTTCTAGGGGCCATAAAGGAGCATAGGGTCGTCTCGACCAATTCATCTCCACTATATACTCCCACTTTTACCTTTTCCTTATCGCTTTTTACGGCGGCGTTGTTAATCTCAATAAATAGCGTTCCTTCGGCCAAATCCTGTGCAGGAACCTCAAAGTTCTCGTTACGGACCAGTTTTATGGTTCCCTTGTGGGAAATCAATTTAAAGCTAACGTCCTCTACAGGTTTGGTGGTTTTGTTCACCAATTTATAGGTGTAAACATTGCTTATGATGTTCCCTTCCTTGTGCTCATAAAGTTGACCCGGTAACCTAAGGATATTCGCTTCCAAGTCGTTTCTTAAAAACAGCATCCCGACCAAGACACCAATTAAAATGGTCAATACGGCAGAATACCCTTTTAAACGTGGCGTGAATTTGAATTTCTCCTTTTTGGTGATTTCGTCCTCGCTTGCATACCTAATGAGTCCCTTTGGGAGGTTTACCTTTTCCATGATGGTATCGCACTCATCGATACAGGCAGTACAGTTCACGCACTCCAGTTGGGTTCCGTTCCTAATATCGATTCCTGTAGGGCACACGTTCACGCATTGAAAACAATCGATGCAATCCCCATAGCCAAGGGCTTCCCGATCCTCGTTTTTACGCCATTTTTTACGGCCGTTTTCCGCCTCGCCGCGTTTGTGGTCGTAGGCGACTACAATGGATTTATTGTCCAGCAATACACCTTGCATTCTACCATAGGGGCATGCGATGATACAGACCTGCTCCCTAAACCAGGCAAAAACAAAATAGAACACTCCCGTAAAAATCAATAAGGATACGATGGTACTTACGTGCTCAAAAGGCCCGTCTGTGATATACCTGATCAATCGGTCGCTACCGATAAGATAGGCCAAGAATACATTGGCGATCAAAAAGGAAATGATAAAGAAGATGAACCACTTTAATAACCTTTTCCTAATTTTCTCGGCATCCCAAGCTTGTCGGTCCAATTTTATCTGGGCCCCACGGTCCCCATCGATCCAATACTCGATCCTTCTGAAGACCATTTCCATAAAAATGGTCTGAGGGCACATCCATCCGCAGAAAATACGTCCAAAAGCAACGGTAAACAGCGCGACAAATATCACACCGATAATCATGGAAATAACGAACAAATGAAAATCCTGGGGCCAAAACGGAAATCCAAAAATATTGAAACGGCGTTCCAATACATTGAACATCAAAAATTGGTTCCCATTAATTTTTATAAAGGGTGCGGCGAACAAAAAGGCCAGCAGAAAATAGCTCACGTATTTTCTGTATTCGTAGAACTTGCCACTTGGTTTTTTTGGAAAAATCCAAGCCCTTTTTCCTTCTTCGTTTATCGTTCCAATGGAATCCCTAAAGTTTTCTTGATCTTGTGCCATTACGGTTTAATTTGTCTTGCTTTTACTAGGGATAGGAATACTGTTATTATTGGCTTTTAATGTTTTGGTGTCGGTTTTTTGAAACGCCATATGCCAAATGAGTGTGGCATGTGGCCATCCAAAAGGAGTCCGTTATTCAATTACGGTACCCTCTTCGTCAATAGTTTTAATGAATTCTAACGTGTCGACTTCAACTTCTATCATGACCGAATCCACGGCGGATGCTCCGTCCACATCCATGTGTGGGTTTACGATAATATCACCTTCGGGGGCTTTTGGATTGGCCGGAGTCGTACCCTGAAAGTTCAGAACATAACTTGCCACTTGCGCCATTTCTACTGGTTTTAGGCTTTGCTTCCAGGCAATCATACCTTTTCCGTCCCTTCCACCTTCCGAAATGGTGTTGAAAACCGATTTAATATCGCCACCCAATATCCAGTTCTGGTCCGTAAGGTTTGGACCTATTCCACCGCCACCATCTGCCATGTGACAGGCTACACAATTCGTTTCAAAAATGGTTTTACCTGCGGCAATGTCCGATGCATCGGTTAAAACTTCCACGGTATTTACATCTACCAAGTCCTTCGCATTTTTCTTGTATTCCGCTATTTCGGCTTCTGCCAAGGTCATTTCCGTAAGGTATTCGGTATCTTGATCGTAGTCATGGAAAACATGGAAGCGAACCAAGTAAACGACGCCAAAAATGATGGTGGCATAAAACATATATACCCACCATGGCGGAAGTTTGTTGTCCAACTCCCTGATACCATCATAATTGTGATCCAAAATAATTTCACCTTCTGCTTCAATAGGTTTGGAGCCCAATAGCTTTTCGTACATTCTTTTGCCCCAGGCCCATTCAATGCCCTGTTGCTTGGAAGCCAGGTAACGTTCCTTTGCTTCCTCTGAGAGGGTCTGGAACATGACGTTCTCAATGGAGGCCAGGATAAGCTCTATGCCCACAAGCAAAAGAATTATAAAGCCTAAAAATAGTGCGACAATGGGTTGGTCCAGAAAGGCGGGTTTGTCCCCGGAGTCCACAAAAAACTCCGTCAATCCAAATATGATAAAAAATAGTAGTGGAAGTCTGATCCACCAAGGTCCTAGGTTCTTCATAATTCAATGTTTTGTTGGTTGTTATTGTCTAGTGGGATGTCGCTCACCTCTTTGACATACTCCTTGGATGCGGTAAAGACCCACCAGAAGAGAACGACGAAGAAGACGAAGAAGATCATCAATGAAATCATTGGGTAGGTGGCCACCCCCTCAATGTTTTCCATATATCCTTTTACAAACTTTAGCATGGCTATTTATTTTCTGAGATTAATTCGTTTGTTTCCTTAATTTTTATATCCGTACCCAATCGTTGTAGGTAGGCGATCATGGCCACAATTTCCCTGTCGCGCATTTCTATGAATTCCTCCCCGTTTTCAGCGGCGTATTTTTTATCGGCTTCGTAGGTCGATGCAAAATCCGGGTCGCTATAGAGGTTCTTCTCAATTTGTATGGCCTGTTCGCTCATACTGGCTTCGGCATTGGCAATATCCTCATCGGTATAAGGTACTCCCAAGGTAACCATGGCCTCCATTTTGTCCTGAACCCCACTTCTGTCATGTTTGTTGCGTACCAACCACGAGTAGGAGGGCATTATGGAACCGGAGGAGGTCGTTTGTGGATCGTACATGTGGTTCAAGTGCCAGTTATCCGAATACTTTCCGCCGACGCGTAGCAAATCCGGACCGGTTCTTTTACTTCCCCAAAGGAACGGATGGTCGTATACGAATTCACCGGCCTTGGCATATTCCCCGTAGCGTTCTACCTCACTTCTAAAAGGCCTGATCATTTGGGAATGGCATCCTACACATCCTTCTCTAATATATAGGTCCCTACCTTCCAATTCTAACGGTGTATAGGGTTTTACACTGGTAATCGTAGGAATATTGGACTTCACCATAATGGTTGGTACAATTTGCACGATACCTCCGATCAGAATGGCTACGGTAGCCAAGATGGTCAATTGGATGGGTTTACGCTCCAACCATGTGTGGAAGGTTTCCCCTGCGGTCCTGTTTTTTGATACTCGGGTAAGGGCAGCGGCTTCGGCCAACTCATCTTCCACTTTTTGACCGGATTTGATGGTAACAACGATGTTATACACCATTACGATGGCACCAACAATGTAAAGACTACCGCCAATGGCACGCATCCAATACATGGGGATAATCTCGTTTACGGTTTCCAGGAAGTTACCGTAGACCAAGGTTCCATCCGGATTAAAATCCTTCCACATCAAGGCCTGGGTGAAACCGGCTACATACATGGGCAGCGCATATAATATTATACCTAGGGTCCCGATCCAGAAGTGGAAGTTTGCCATTCCTACGGAAGCCAAACGGGTCTTGAACATTTTAGGGACCAACCAATAGATCATACCAAAGGTCAAGAAACCGTTCCAGGCCAAGGCACCTACGTGTACGTGGGCAATGATCCAATCGCTAAAGTGGGCTATGGCGTTCACGTTCTTTAGGGAAAGCATGGGCCCCTCAAAAGTGGCCATCCCGTACCCGGTAATCGCAACTACCATAAATTTAAGGGTTGGGTCCGTACGAACCTTGTCCCAAGCACCCCTTAAGGTCAAAAGACCGTTGATCATACCACCCCAAGATGGAGCGATCAACATTACTGAAAAGGCAACACCCAGGTTTTGGGCCCAATCCGGTAATGCGGAGTATAGCAAGTGGTGAGGTCCTGCCCAGATATAAATGAATATCAAGGACCAAAAGTGGACTATGGAAAGTCTATAGGAATATACAGGCCTGTTCGCCGCTTTGGGCACAAAATAGTACATCAATCCCAAGAATGGGGTTGTCAAGAAGAAGGCAACCGCGTTGTGGCCATACCACCATTGTACCAAGGCATCCTGAACCCCAGCATATACGGAGTAGCTCTTCAAGGCACTCACGGGTAACTCCAAACTATTGAAGATATGAAGTACGGCAACCGTTACAAAAGTGGCCAAGTAGAACCAAATGGCAACATATAAATGGCGTTGTCTTCTTTTGATCATGGTTCCGATTAGATTGACCCCAAAGGCTACCCACACAAGGGCAATGGCAATATCGATGGGCCACTCCAATTCCGCATATTCCTTAGATGTGGTAATTCCCAATGGCAACGTAATGGCTGCGGCCACAATGATCAATTGCCAGCCCCAAAAATTGATGTTGCTCAGCACATCACTGAACATTCGTGCCTTAAGGAGGCGCTGTGTCGAATAATACACACCGGCAAAAATGGCATTACCTACAAAGGCAAAAATGACCGCGTTGGTGTGCAAGGGTCTTAAACGGCCAAAACTTAGCCAAGAAATTCCGTCCGTAACATTCGGAAACAAGAACATAAAGGCCAATAATAGGCCAACGGACATACCAACAATACCCCAAAGCATTGTGGCATAGATGAACTTTTTTACGATTTTGTTATCGTAATAAAACTGCTGTACTTCCATAGTTGATTAGTTATTTGATTCTATTGATGTATCCATATTGGATTTTTGTAAACTCTTTTTCTGTTTTACCACTTCGTCCTCAAAGAGCATTCGGACAGAAGGCGTATAGGAATCGTCATATTGTCCGTTTTTTACCGAGAAAATGAAAGCGGCAAAAAAGACAATGGCGACGATGATACTAATGGCCAATAACACATAAATTACACTCATACCTACCTGAATTTCGGGGTAAAATTACCGTTGTTGACTCCTTTTAAATATGACATTTATCAGTTTTAAAAATTTTATTCATATGCTTGTTACTTATCGTTTCTTAGTTCAATTTTCTGCCCAAAAGGTTGGTCCGTACCGTTGTAAAGGCGACCACGCTAATGGAGCTCAAGGGCATTAAAATGGCTGCGATTACGGGCTGCAACTGCCCGGTAACAGCAAAATAAAGTCCAACAACATTGTATAGGAGCGATAATAAAAAGCTCAGTTTTATAATCTTCATGGCCTTCTTTGAGGCAATGATATATTGGTATAGGTATTGGAATTTTGAGGCATCCATAATGCCATCACAGGCAGGAGAAAATACATTGATGTTTTCTGAAATTGCTATGCCTACCTCCGCTTGGGCAAGTGCACCGGCATCGTTGAGTCCGTCACCCACCATCAAGACCTTTTTTCCCTGTTCCTGCAGGGATGTAATAAAGGTCAGTTTATCCTCTGGTTTTTGGTTAAAGTACAGCGGGGTGAGTTTGGGCAAGAGTCTTTCCAAGTTTTTCTTTTCCCCTTCGTTATCCCCAGACAGGATTGCCAATTGCAGTTGTTCCGACATTTGCCTAAAAACCTCCGAAACACCTTCCCTATATTGGTTATGGAAGACGTATTTGCCTTTGTACGCATTATTGCTAGCAACATGAACGGCCGTATTCAAACTATCCGACACTTCTCGGTTGCCCACAAATTCTGATGAACCTACCTTTATATGCTTGCCGCCTTTACTCCCCTCAAGGCCTTTGCCCACATGTTCCTCGTACTCATCCAAGGTATAAATATTGTGGTCTGACAGAATATCGTATAAGGTTCTGCTCAAGGGATGGTTCGAGGCCCTTAAGGTATTTTTTAAAAGGGATTCTTCCTCCGGTGTCAACGGCATCCCTTCATAAGTGGCCCAACTTCTTTTGGATGTGGTAATCGTGCCCGTCTTGTCAAATATGGCCGTGTCTACCTGGGCCAATTGCTCAATGGCAGCTGTGTCCCGTAGATAGAATTTCTTCTGACCAAATATCCTGAGCATGTTGCCCAAGGTAAAGGGGGAGGCCAATGCAATGGCACACGGACAGGCAATGATCAACACGGCCGTAAAAACGTTCATGGCCAAGGACGCGTCAAAATACAACCAATAGGAAGTGGCCAAAAAAGCGATGGTTAGTACCCCAATGGTAAAGCGTTTTCCAATACTATCCGTGATATTTTGGAATCGGGTGGACTTGTCCGTTTTAAAGACCGAGTTGCTCCAAAGCTGGGTAAGGTAACTTTGGGAAACCGATTTTAAGGCCTCCACCTCAATAGGCCCGTTCATTTGTCTGCCCCCTGCGAATACTTTATCGCCAAATTCCCTTTCAACGGGGACCGATTCCCCCGTTACAAAACTGTAATCAATCTGCGCTTTGCCCTTGTAAAGAAGGCCGTCCACAGGAATCAGCTCCCCATTTCTGATCAACAACAGGTCACCCTGCTTAATTTCGTGTACCTGTGTACTCACCTCAGTACCATCATCATTGATTTTGGTGACCGCAATGGGGAAATAGGATTTGTAATCCCTTTCAAAGGAAAGGAAGGAATAGGTCTTTTGCTGAAAAAATTTCCCAAGTAGCAGGAAGAAGACCAATCCGGTTAGAGAGTCAAAAAAACCGCTTCCCAAATCGAACATGATTTCGAGCGTACTACGTACAAACAAAACCAGTATCCCCAATGAAATGGGAACATCTATGTTCAAGATTTTGGAACGCAGCCCTTTGTATGCCGAAATGAAGTAATCGGCTCCCGCATAAAAAACGACCGGAAGGGAAAATGTGAACATCAACCATCTGAAAACAACTTCGTATTGGTTCAACCAAAATTCGCCACCGGATGTTTTGCTAGAGCTTAGATCAAAATAATCTGGAAAGGAAAGAAACATTACATTGCCAAAGGCAAATCCTGCGACTCCCAATTTGTAGATAAGGCTTCGATCTACCTTTTTTTCCTTTCCATCTATATCCTCCAAGGATATATAGGGCTCATACCCAATTCTGGCCAATAGCACCACTACCTCCTTTAGGTTGGTCTTTTTGCTGTTATAGGATATCCTTACCGTTTTCTTCGAAAAGTTTACTTGTGATGATGTAATGAACGGGTTCAGCTTGTTCATGTTTTCCAAAACCCATATACAGGAACTACAATGTATTAAAGGAACATAGAGATTCACTATCTGGAGATTGCCATCATTGAATTCCGTTAATTTTTCAACGATACTATCCGTTTCCAGAAAATCATAGGTGCCTTCGATAGCCGTGGGTGTAGAACCCGCAGAAGCCTGTAAGTCGTAATAATAGGAAAGATTGTTTTCCGAAAAAATCTCGTAGACGGTCTTGCATCCGTTGCAACAGAAGCATTTTTGGTCGTATTCGATACTATCGGAATCGCAATCGTCACCACAGTGATAACAATGTTGCTTTTCCATAATTCATTTGCTAATACCTTGGGCAAAGGTTGGAAATGAGGCAGTTTTTAAATATGATATTTATCAGGTTTTACGTAACTTGTTGAAATTACTTTTGAGTGGTCAGGTAAACTTTTTAAAATGGAAAGCAGATGTGAAAATTGTATCGTGCGGCAATTCAATTCCTTACGTGCGATGTCCAAGGAGGAATTAAAACGGGTATCGGATTCAAAAACAACCCGAATGATTAAAAAAGGTGAACCCCTCTTTAAGGAGGGCGAAAAGCTTGACGGTGTGTTTTGTGTTCGTGATGGGGTATCCAAACTATCCAAATTAAGCGAGAACGGAAAGGATCAAATTGTAAAACTTGCCAGCAAGGGTGAGGTCATTGGCCAGCGATCCGTAGTTGCGGAAGAAAGCGTGAACCTGAGTGCCGTGGCCGTGAGTGATATGGAGGTTTGTTTTATTCCCAAGGATGGAATAGTCTCTACCTTACATACCAATCCTAATTTTACCTTGGAGGTATTGAGGCATATGGCGCACGACCTAAAGGAGGCCGATGACGTTATCGTGAACATGAGCCAAAAAAGCGTAAAGCAGCGAATGGCCGAAGCTTTTTTGTATTTGAAAAATAATTTTGGAGAGGATGAGGAAGGCTATCTGAGACTCGTCCTATCTAGGGAGGATATCTCCAATGTAGTAGGAACCGCCATAGAATCATGTATTCGTATCATCTCAGAATTCAAAAAAAAAGGGTATCTGAAGACATCTGGAAAAAGAATTGGTGTTAAGGACGAGAAGGCCCTAAAAAATTTGGTGGAAGGATTTTAAAATCCAATTTCTGATTATAAACATCAATTACCAAAGCAATCACCGTAAATCCGTTATCTTCTATAGGCTTAAAGAAAGTTTGATTGCTAATTTTATCTAACCTGATGGGTTCAAAGGGATGTCTCTACATCGCCCACACTAACATTCAAAATCCAAAAAGCACTTTTGTTGGGCATCCAATGTCTTTTTATACAAAGCTGATAATTGTCATAGTTTCCTTGTATAGCACCGTCTAATTTTATCGTCGATTCAAAGTTGAAATTAGATGAAGAATATTTTAATTCCTACGGACTTTTCGGATAATTCCTGTAATGCTATCAAGTATGCCATATCCATGTTCTGGGATCAGGAATGTACCTTTTATTTGTTGAATACCTACACTCCTGCCATGGCCGGAAGTAGGTTTATGGCAACGAGCTTTGAAGAAAGCATGTTGACCAACAGTGCCGCAAAGTATTCACAAAAGGGACTTGAGGATCTTATGGCAAGGGTTCAGAAGGACTTCAATAACGATAGACATCATTTTGAGACTATTTCTTCCTTTAGTTTGTTGGTGGATGAGGTCATTGAAAGCATTACGGCTTATGATATTGAATTGGTCATTATGGGAACTACCGGGGCGACCGGTATGGAAGAGGTTTTTATGGGAAGTAATGCGGTACGGGTCATTAAATCGGTCAAGGATTGTCCGGTATTGGCCATTCCACAAAATTTTGAGTTTGAAAAACCCACGGAAATCGCTTTTGCCACGGATTTTACCCGTTTTTACACCAAATCTGAACTAAGGCCCTTGGTGGAACTCGCCACTATTTTTGATGCCACCGTTCGAATCGTACATGTACAATATGAAATCAAAACCCTTTCCGAATTGCAGCTGTTCAATTTAGGCATGTTACGGAAATATCTTGGCGATGTGGAACACTACGTGCATACCGTGTCTGAATTGAATTCAGTATCCAAGACTCTGGAGGTATTTTCCAAGGAAATGGAAATTCACTTGCTGGCCATGTTAAACTATCAACATAGTTATATGGAACAATTGGTACGGGAACCCGTTGTAAAACGGGTGGCCTTTCACACCAAGATACCATTGCTGGTCATACCGGAGCTTGGCATGACTTCACATTTAAAGGAATCTAGGAATAGGGATAACATCTTGATGTCTAATTGACCCTATTGCCAATGGGGTGGTCTTCATAAAAATCCTTAAAGGTTTTCTCCGTCGTGTAATTGTCGGTTAATACTTTGTATACCATGAGGACAATCAGGGCCTGACCCAAAACGGTGCAGTAAAATACCCAATTAAAAGGGAAATCCATAACGGACATGATGGTAACGGTGACAAGGGCTAAGGTGGTAATCAGCACCCAAATGTAGACTGAATCTTTCATTTTTAACAGAAAAATAATGTTTAGGGATTGGTAATTGCGTTAAAGTATTTCTAAAACTTGGATTAAAAATCGTGTTCCCAAAATCTATCGGCCTCTGGAATTACAGATTTCTTGCCAGCATCAAAAGGGTTAAAATTAGTTTTTGCAAAGTAATACCATAAGGTTGAGGACAATGCAGGGGTGATATCGGCATGGTCCCATAAGGCGCTCGCGCCATAGGAAGTTCCATAATTTGCAGCATAAGGTATACCTGCGGCATTTTCTGAAATCGTGCTCTGAATCCTTGTTTTTTCAATGTTCTCCATAATTTTTTCAGTAATGTCAGACCGTTGGATATCGTTAAAGGCCACTGCCATTTGTGCGGTACCTTCCAACCAAATAACGTCTTTGTCCTGGTCAAAACAATAGCCTGTAATCAATGCCCCGCTCAAGGTGGCAGTTTGGTCATTTAGGAATTTGTTGGCCTGAAATAACACGTCATCAGAGAGATCTTTGAAAATTAGTTTGCTTAGGGAAAGCACGTCTAGGGCAAAGGCATACTCCGGATTTTCTGGCCAGGCTATCAAGAGTCCCAATTCCTCGTCCCACCTATTGTTCCTTAGGAATTGTAGGATTTTTTTATGGAAATCGTCATATCCTTTTACGGCATGAAATGCCGTAATCATACCTTCCGTAACATTGGGGATTTCTGTCCCGTCCGCATTCGTACCGCCTTTTAGGGCGCCATTTTCCATTTGCAGGGACCGTAGCCAGCTATCCAGTTTTAGGGCAAGGGCTTCATATTTTGTGGATTTATATTTGTTCGCATATTGGTTCAAGGCAATCAGCAACCAGGCATTGTCGCCCATCCATATCCTTTCAGGTTCGGAACCATCTGAATTTCTAAATTGAAAAAATCCGCCGTTCTGGGATAGCTCAGTATCGGCTATGGATTCATAGTAATCGAATATCTTTTCGGTATTTTCCTTTTTATCCTCCTGTATGAAAAATATGGCGGCAAGCGCATTGTCATATAGGGAGGTAAAGCTTGAAATTTCAGTACTTTCCAATAAACCAGAGGATTGTTGTCTCCTTAAGATCCAATTGACAAAGGCCTCATCAAAAATTTGGGATTTTTGATTTGTTTTTTCGGATTCGGCGGCAATATCCTCGTCCAAGGAAACCATCAAATCTTCTTGTATGGTGGTTACGTCCTCTTTACTGCAGGAGATGAATAGGAATAAAAATGATATGAATGTGATTGGACGTAGGTTCATATGCCAGATATGGATTTGGCTTTGCAAGGTAGGTTTCGATTTTGGGGTTACTGGAAACTATCGACCAAGCGAAAGTATCTTCGCTATTACTCTTGTTCTTGGTATTTAACCTGATTTAATAGGTTTTAATCGAGTTTGCCCAATGTGTATATATGCCCTTTCAAGGGACAAATTGACCTTTCATCTTTCCCTATTTTTTTAAACCCTACAAAATATTAAAATTCCTTTCTTATCTTTGTGTCGTTGTGTTGTGTCTCAGAAGGAATTTTGGGACAATGGTGTAAATAGGTGATACCTATTTGAAACCAATGAAAGGCTTTCCATTTGGGAGGCTTTTTTTGTTTACTTCTGTTCTTAAGGAAGGTCGTGGAGTATAAAATGTACTAAGGATGCGGCTAATTTAGCCGTTTGGTCGTCCCGATCAAAATCCGGATTTAACTCGGCAATATCCAAAACCCGTAGCTTACCGCATCCCATAATGGTCTTTAGGGATTCTAGAACAACATCTGGGGTGAAACCCATGGGCGAAGGGGCACTTACCCCAGGGGCATAGGCAGATGAAAACCCGTCGAGGTCAATAGTTACATAAATATGGTCCACACTACTGGCAAAGGCGTTGATCCATGCATTTATTTCATTGTGGAATTGTATCCTAAAAGTATCCCGCATTACATACTTTACATCCAGTTTCTTAGCCGTTTCGAATAGGGTTCGGTCGTTGGCGTCCTTTCGTATTCCTAGGCAAAGATATTTGAAGGGTGAGCCGTTTTCTATACAATCCTGGGCTATCTGATAAAATGGGGTACCAGAATTGTTCACAGTGTTGCCGTCGTCCTGTAAGTTGTTTCTAAGGTCAAAATGGGCATCAAAATTTATAATACCGATGGTTTCCGATTTCCCAACATATTTTTTCAGTCCGTTGTAGGTGCCGTAGGCCATATCATGACCGCCTCCAAGTACGATGGGGAAGTGTTTTTGCTGAAGCAATAGGCAAATGGAATCGCCAAGGGCCTGTTGGGTTTCTTCCATATCGCCTTCCAAACATTGTAGGGTGCCCACATCATAGACCAGTGTCTCCGTTGGAAGATGGTTGGGCAGTTTGCCCAAGTGCTTTCTAATGGCATCCGGTCCATTGGCGGCACCAGGCCGACCCAAATTTCTTTTCACCCCTTCATCACAGGCATAGCCCAAAAGGGCAAAGCATTTTTCGGAAGCAACCGTTGCTACTTTGGTAATAGGCAAACAAGAAATCTTTTCATGTAAATACAGCTGCTGGCCCGATGGTCTTCCAGTGTATATGTTTGAAAAGGTTTCTGAGTAGTTGCTCATTTCGTGTCATTTTTTTTGCCTCATTTCATTGGGCAGGTGGATCCACCTCTATGTTTATCCTTCCGTTTTGGTCTTGAATACCGATTCTAAAACGTGGTCCTCCACGAAGTTAGGCAAATTAACTCGTAAGTTGGGTGTGCGCTCCATTTCCCGTTTTATGGCGAAGATGGCTTCCTTGTTTCGGGCCCAACTTCTTCGGGCGATGCCATTGTTTACGTCATAGAACAACATGTTTTTTAGTCGGTTCGAAGCTTCCTTTGTCCCGTCGAGCACCATGCCAAAACCGCCGTTGATGACCTCGCCCCAACCTACGCCGCCACCGTTGTGGATGGATACCCAGGTGGCGCCCCTAAAGCTGTCGCCGATTACGTTGTGGATGGCCATATCTGCCGTGAACTTACTTCCGTCGTAAATATTACTGGTTTCCCTATATGGACTGTCAGTGCCGCTCACGTCATGGTGGTCCCTACCCAAAACAACCGGCGCGGAAATTTCACCCGACTTCACCGCTTGGTTAAAGGCTTCGGCAATGGCGGCCCTACCTTCCGCATCGGCATATAAAATCCTTGCCTGGGAACCAACGACCAATTTGTTTTCTTCGGCCTCATGGATCCATTTGATGTTATCTTCCATTTGCTGCCGAATCTCAACTGGAGCGGTCGCTTTTATACGTAACATCACCTCCAGCGCAATCTGGTCCGTTTTTCTTAAATCCTCAGGTTTGCCAGAGGTGCAGACCCATCGGAACGGACCAAAACCATAATCGAAACACATAGGTCCCAATATATCTTGAACATAAGAAGGATATTTAAAATCAATCTGGTTTTCTGACATTACCTCTGCTCCGGCCCTTGATGCTTCCAAAAGAAAGGCATTACCGTAATCAAAGAAATAGCAACCTTTTTCGGTGTGCTTATTGATGGCATTGGCATGTCTCCTTAGCGAATCCTGGACCTTGGTTCTAAAAAGTTCAGGATTTGCGCTCATCAGTTCATTAGACTCATCATAACTGAGTCCCACAGGGTAATAGCCCCCGGCCCATGGATTGTGCAAGGAGGTCTGGTCAGAACCTAGATGTACAAATATGTTATCGGCGTAAAACCGCTCCCAAACATCTACCACGTTGCCAATAAAGGCCAAGGAGACTATTTCTTTGTTCTTGATAGCGACTTTTGTTCTTTCAACCAGTTTGTCCATGTCTTCCAATAGCTCATCTACCCATCCCTGTTCAAAGCGTTTTTGGGCGGCCGCCGGATTCACTTCGGCGCAGACGGTTATGCAACCTGCAATATTTCCTGCCTTGGGCTGGGCTCCGCTCATACCGCCCAGTCCGGCCGTAAGGAAGATTTTTCCCGTTGAGGTCTCACCGGGTTTCAACACTTTTCTAAAGGCGTTCATGACAGTAATCGTAGTGCCGTGAACGATACCCTGTGGACCTATGTACATGTACGATCCGGCGGTCATCTGGCCATATTGGGTAACCCCTAAGGCATTAAACTTTTCCCAATCATCGGGTTTGGAATAATTGGGAATCATCATACCGTTGGTCACGACCACCCTGGGGGCTTCCTTGGAAGACGGGAACAAGCCCATGGGATGCCCGGAATAGATATGAAGTGTTTGTTCTTCGGTCATCGTGGCCAAAAATTGCATGGTCAATAGGTATTGGGCCCAATTCTGGAAAACGGCCCCATTGCCCCCGTAGGTAATCAATTCTTCCGGATGTTGTGCCACATCGGGATTCAAATTGTTTTGTATCATCAGCATGATCGCGGCCGCTTGAGC